>NZ_CP022221.1:5975589-6281628 GCF_004114935.1 Bradyrhizobium zhanjiangense | reverse complement strand
AAGCGGATGTCCTCGCCGGGCGACAATGACTGGAAGGTGCCGCCGACCACGCCGGCGATGCCGGCAAGTCCTGCGCCGAAGGCGAACACCAGCACGAAGACGAGCTGGATGCGCACGCCGGTCGCGGCAAGGATATCGCGATCATCGACGCCGGCGCGGATGATCATGCCGATCCGGGTGCGGTTGAGCACGAGCCACATCGCCACGCCGATGATCACGGAAGCGGCGAAGATCACGAGCCGCACCAGTGGATATCTGAGATAGACCGGCTCGCCCGAAGATTTGATCGCGGTGATCAGCGGCAGCTCCACCGGGCCGATCAGCCAATTCGGCGTCTGGATCTGATAGAAGTCGCCGCCGCAGGCCCATAGCATCAGATCGGCAAATACGATCGAAAGCCCGATCGTCACCATGGTCTGCCGGAGATCCTGTCCCTCCATCCGGCGGAATACGATCAGCTGGAGCAGGACGCCGACCAGGGCAGTCAGGATAAAAGCGACGATGAAGCTGAGGATCCAGGAGCCGGTCGAGGCGCTGACGGCGTAGCCGACATAGCCGCCGAACAGATAGAGCGAGCCGTGCGCGAGATTGACGTTGCGCATCAGGCCGAAGATCAGCGTGAAGCCGCTGGCGACGAGGAAGTAGAGCCCTCCGAGCGTGATGCCGTTGAAGACGGCGTTGAGGAAGACACGCTTGCGGCCGATGGCCTCTTCGAGGCCCGGCGGCCAGACCGCGAAGATCAGCCAGAGCCCGACGGCAATGGCAATGATTGCGATCAGCGCCCAGGCGGGATGGCGTTCGACAAAGCGGCTCATGTGCGCCGCCCGTTCGCCCAGGCGGCACGCCGAAGGCTCATCGAGTGTAGGTCAGACAGCCTCGCAGCGGCTGCGTACCTCGCCATGGGCGAACGTCCTCCCTGGACTCGCAATCCTCTAGCGGGATCGCGTTGCCCACATCCTAGCCGGGCTGCGAGGAGGACATTTGATCGTGAGTATCTTTTCGCGCAGCGATCAGGCGCGCAAAACTTTGGCCGCACGACGATAATCTGTCGGAGCCATCCCGACATTGGCGGCGAAGAAGCGGGTGAAGCCGCTTTGCGAGGAGAAGCCGAGATCGAAGCCGATATCGGCTATCGGCGCCTCGCTCGCCACCAGCGCTTCGAGCGCCTGTTCCATGATCAGCGTGTTGAGATAGAGGTTCGGCGTGACGCCCGTCTGGACCCGGAACAGCCGGTAGAAATGCGGCCGAGACAGACCGGATTCCCGCGCAATCGTATCGAGCTCCATCTCGGCCCCGGGACTCTCCGACATCAGCCTGATGCATTTGCGCACACGGAAGTCGGTCACGGCGCCATTGGCGCGCGGATCGCGCGCGATCTCAGCTTGCTGCCAGCTTTCGTCGTAGCAGATGTCGATCAGCCGCCGCAGCTCGGAATCGAGGCTGGAAAGCGATGGTGCGCCGCACACGAGCGCGGCGGTCCGCCTGATGTGCTTATCGAGTGCCGGCGTGCGCCTGAATTGGGTGCGGCCGAAACGCATGCGATCGGAGCCGGATGCATCCGGCGCAAACCATTCGGCATTGACGTACAGCACGAAGAAGATCGCGCCGCCGTCGAGATCGGCCGGCAGGAAGTTATGCGGCTCCCATGGATTGACGGCGACCACGGAGGATTCGGTGAGATCATAATGCCCGTTGGAGACATCGATGCATGCCGGCATGCCGCCGACATGGAAGATCAGATGACCTTCACGATGGGCGTGAATATTGAAAGGGCGGTTCAACTGATAAACCGTCGCCCGGCCGAAGCGGCCGTGGAAGACGGCGAGCGCACGGCTCATGCCTTCCCCTCCCGAATGTTCTTGTCTTTTCGGCCAGCGTTCAATAACGCCGACGAGATTGCAAGAGCGGAGAGCGACCGCGTCAGCAAGTCGCTCTCCGCCTCCGCAGGCGTGATGCGTCAGTACTTCTTACATTCCGGTACCGTGCGGCCCGGCAACCCGATCTTGGAGAACACGGCCGGATCATAGCCGAGCGTCTGGTTCACGTTCGGGATCACCTTCACGACCTTGCTGAACAGCGCGCCCTTGCCGTCATCGACGACTTCGGTGACGAAGTTGGTGCCGATCGCCTGGCGGTTGGCGTCGAGCTTGATCTTGCCGTTCGGCGCATCGAGCTCGATCTTCGCCAGTGCTTCCTTGAATTTCGCCTGGTTGTTGGAGAGGTCGCCATTGACCTGACGCAGTGCGAGGATCAGCGCCATGGTTGAACCATAGTAGTTGGTCGCGAGCAGCGACGGGCTTGGGAAGCGCTTGTTGGGCGGGAAGGCGTCCTGATAGGCCTTCACGAACTTCTGCCAGCCCGGATCCTCCCAGGTATCGGCCTGACCGCTCGCCGCGATGGTGCCGATCAGCGCGTTCTTGGCGTTGCCCTTCGACGACAGGATGGTCTGGTCGATCATGATGGAACCGCCCATCAGATGCGCCTTGCCGCCGGCTTGCTGATACTGGTTGAGGAAGTTGACGGCATCGGCGCCGCCAAGCCCGAGATAGATGGCGTCGACGTCGTCGGGCAGGGCGGCGATGACGGAGGCGAAATCCTTCGTTCCGAGCGGCACCCATTGCCGGTTGGTCACCTGTCCGCCCATGCCGCAGAACTCGAGCACTAGCCCGAACACCTGGGTGTAGATAAAGGAGTAGTCCTCGCCGACGGTTGCGATCTTGCGATACTTCTTTTCCTCATAGGCGTATTTGCCGAGGCCGACCTGCCACTGTGCGCCGTCCATGTTGTAGCGGAAGAAGTTCGGGGCCGGATCGACATAAGTCGTTTCCTGGGCGCCGGAGGCCGCGTTGATGAAGGTCAGCTCTGGGTGAGTCTTCGCAAAGTTCTTCACCGCGATGCCCTCGTCGCCGGAGAGCGGCGAAAGCAGGATCTGCACCTTGTCTTGCTCGATCAGCTTGCGCACGGCGCGCACGGCGGAGTCCGGCGTTGCATCGGTCGAGGCCACGATGAATTCAAGTTCCTTGTCGCCGACCTTCTTGCCGAGTACGTTGAGGGCGGTCTGATGGCCGCGCATGCCGTCCTCGCCGAGCACCGTGTAGGTGCCTTCGAGCGTTGCGGTCACCCCCACCTTGATCTTTTCCTGCGCGATCGCGGCGCCTGAAAGAAACAGGCTGCTCAGCGCCAGCAGCCCCACACTGCATTTCGACATTGTGCTCCTCCCTGTGTCGTCGATTTGTCGCCGCGCCGGACTGGCGCTGCGCCCGCAGCTCGAAGGGCTCGCGGATTTGACGGGGAGGCTAGCCGAAGTCGCATGCGGTGCATGCGTGGACGCCTCGTTCGGCTTGACGGGCAGTCTCATTTTGGATGTTGCGGCGCAAATGGTTTCGCGGTGCAACAGGTCTGGGATGCGGGGTCATCCCGCGAGGAATCCCCCGTCGACCGCGACCACGGTGCCGGTCGCATATTGCGAAGCCGGCATGCACAGAAAGGCGACTGCCCCGGCGATGTCCTCCGGCTGTCCCCAGCGCTTGAACTCGGTCCGGTCGGCAATGCGCTGATAATGGGCACGGTCGGTGCGGCCGGCGGCGTTGATCGCCGTTTCGATATAGCCGGGCGCCACCGCATTGACGCGGATGCCTTCGTCGGCCCACTTCAAAGCCAGCGCCTTGGTCAGCATCACGACGCCGCCCTTGCTGGCGCAATAAGCGGGAATCCGTGGCAGCGCCAACGTCGCGTTCATCGAGGCGATGTTGACGATCGAGCCCTTCGTCTCCACGAGCCGCGGGTGGAACGCCATGCAGCTCCGGAACGTGCCGGTGAGATTGACGTCGAGCACCTTCATGAAGGTCTCGATCTCGAATTCCTTGTCGCGCGCGAGGATGCCGGCGCAGTTGACTAGCGCGTCGACGCGCGTGTGCTGCCGCGCGAAGGACGTGACGGCGGCATCATCGGTGACATCCAGCGTCGCGAGCGTGAGCCCGGTGCGTGGCTTGAGCAGGGTGCGGGCAAGATCGGCCTCGTTCGCGCCGGTTGCAGTCACCGTCGCGCCGAGGTCGCAAAACTGGTTGCTGATTGCCGCGCCAATGTCGCCGGCGCCGCCGATCACGACGGCATGAAAGCCGGTTGCGAGGGAGAAATTCGAATTCATCGGGACTGTCTCACTTCAGCGATTTCGGAGGCGGAGCCGTCGATTCGCGGACCACCAGCGAGAAGTCGATTTCGCGATGCATGATGGTCTGCTCGCCGGCGAGGCTGCGCACCAGATATTCTCCGGCGCGCTGCCAGGTTTCTGCGGTCGGGACGTGGATCGTGGTCAGGCTCGGCCGCAAATGGCGACTCCAGTCGAGGTCGTCGAAGCCAACCACCGAAAGATCGCGCGGCACGGAGAACCCGTCGCGCTCCGCCTCGAGCAACACGCCATAGGCGATGACGTCGTTGCCGCACACCACGGCCGTCGGACGGTCTTTGAGGTTGAGCAGATAGCGAGCCGCCTCGCGTGCGTCGTCCAGCGTATAGGGCACCTCGACATGCCATTGTGGCGGCAGCTCGAGCCCGTTCTCGGCCAGCGCACGGCGAAAGCCGGCGACGCGGGCGCTGGCGCGGTCGTTGTTGCGCTGGAGGGCCGAGACGATCCCGATGCGGCGATGGCCGAGCTCGATGACGTGAGCGGCGGCGCGATGGGCGGCTGCCTCATTGTCGGTGCCGACGCAAGGGTAGGGCCGGTCGGGCTGGTAGATGCCGACATTAATGAACGGCACCGCGTTGTCGGCCAGTAGCTTGCGCAATCCGTCGTGATGGCAATCGCCGCGCAGCACGAGACCGTCGACGCCGCGGCTGATCAGGTTGCGCGCTTGCTGCAATTCGACATCGAGATCATATCCGCTCGTGGTGAGAAACAGCATGTATCCGACCGAGGAAAGATACTGCTGGAGCGAGGCGATGCCGCGCGCGAACATCGTGTTGTCGATCGTCGGTACGATCGCGCCGAGGGTGCGCGAGCGCCGCGACGACAGGATGCGCGCCGGCGCATGCGGGATGTAGCCCAGCGCGTCGATGGCCTGTTCAATGCGCGCACGCAGGGATGGGCTCACCGCATCGGGATTGTTGAGAGCGCGCGAGACCGACGCCGTCGACACGCCGGCGCGGGCCGCCACGGCGCGGATGCCCTGTTTCACGGACTTGGCGTTGGTCAGTCTCATGAATGTAACGTTACATCCTGCGTGGTGAGCCGTGAAGTCACGAAGATGATGCAAATCTGCCGCAGATTGTGACGCCTGTCCATCGCTTGACACCGTGGATGTGAGGTCTAGATTGTAACCGTTTTCAAGTGGTGCTCAAACGTGTTCAAAAAGGTCCGCCAGCTTAAGGCGGCCAGCCGGGAGGAGAGTTCGATGAAGGCTAGGATGCTCGCGACCCATGTCGCGTTGCCCGTTCTCGCGATTGCGGCGGCCAGTGCGCAGGCGCACGCGGCCGATTTCGACTGGATGAAGTTCAAGGGCAAGACCGTCACCTTTCTCGCCAACAACAATCCGGTCGCGCAGGCGCTGCTGACCTACAAGGCCGATTTCGAGAAGCTGACCGGCATGACCCTGAAGGTCGACGGCTATCAGGAGCAGCAGATGCGCCAGCGCCTGGTCACCGTCATGAACGCGAACAGCGACGAGGTCGATGTGTTCATGACGCTGCCCTCGCGCGAGGGCGAGCAGTTCGCCGCCGCCGGCTGGTACGGTGATCTCACCGCGATGGCCAAGAACGAGGTGGCCAAGGAATACGATCCGGCAGGGCTGAGCCAGGCGCTGCTGAAGGCCGCGACGTTCGGTGGCAAGCTGACCAGCATGCCGATGAACATCGAGGGGCCGATCTTCTATTACCGCACCGACATCTTCAAGAAGTGCGGCCTCGAGGCGCCGAAGACCATCAAGGAGGTCGAAGCAGCCGCCGCGAAGATCAAGGCTTGCGACAGTGCGGTGACGCCGTTCGTCTCGCGCGGTCTCAAGCCCGCGGTCGCCTATACCTTCAGCAACATGCTGCACAATATCGGCGGCAGCTACATTGCCGGCGGCAAGTCGAACCTCTGCTCGGCCAAGGGCAAGGAGGCGCTCGACACCTATAGCCGGCTGCTGCGCGAGTTCGGACCGCCCGGCGTCGTCAATTACAGCTTCCAGCAGATTTCCGCGCTCTATCGCGGCGGGCGCGCCGCGATGGCGTTCGAATCCTCGAATGAATTGCGCACGGTGATGGAAGGCGGTGCGCGCCTGAAGGACACCGGCCTGTTGCCGTTCCCGGCGGGCGAGGCCGGCCAGGTGCCGACCACGATCGGCTGGGGCATGGCGGTGTCCTCGCACAGCAAGCAGCCGGAGGCGGCCTGGTACTTCGTGCAATGGGCGACCAGCCCCGAGGTGCAGAAGAAGATGGCGCTCCAGGGCATTGCCCCGCCGCGTCCGTCGGTCGCCAAGGATCCCGACTATCGCAAGTGGATCGACGAGGAGCCGGTCCGCAAGGAATGGCAGGCCGCGCTCGACGTGCTCGCCACCAAGGGCTCGTCCGAGGTCGGCTATCCCATCGTAGCCAACCCGGAATCGCGCGAGTTCATCGGCCAGGCGGTGCAGGATCTGATCCTGAAGCAGAAGCCGATCGATCAGGCCTGCGCAGATGCCGACAAGGCGTTGGATGCGCTGATCGCCCAGAAGTAATCGCTTGCTGCCGGCAGGCTTGCCTGCCGGCACCTCGTCATTTTCAAGGAAACGCACGCATGTCTGATGCGGCTGCGACACTCACGCAGGACCGGCAGAGGCTGGAAATGTCGGTGCTTTCGGCACCGGCCGTGATCTTCACGGTCGCGATGATCGCGTTTCCCGTCGTCTACACGGTCTGGCTCGGCTTCCAGAATTTCTCCTCGACCGGCAAGCAGTCCTTCGCGGGCCTTGCCAACTATTCCAAGCTGGTCTCCGACTACGAGTTCTGGCACGGGCTATGGGTCACGATCGCGCTCTATGTGCTGTCACTGGTGCTGCAGCTCGTCTTCGGTGTCTGGCTCGCGCTGGTGTTGTTTCACGCCAAGCGCCTGCCGGGGATCGTGCGCTCGTTGTTCATCTCGCCGTTCATGATGCCGCCGGTGGTGGCGGGCATGATGTGGCTGGTGATCCTCGATCCCTCACTGGGGGCGGCCAACTACATCCTGCAATCGTTCGGCCTGCCGCCGTCGGAGTGGCTGGCCTCGCCGTCACTCGTCATTCCGACGGTTGCTCTGATCGACAGCTGGCAGTGGACGCCTTACGTCGCCTTGATCGTGCTGGGGGGCCTGCAATCTCTCCCGCCGAGCGTCTATGAGGCCGCGCAGATCGACGGCGCATCCCCCTTCAGGACCTTCCAGCGCATCACGCTGCCGCTGCTGCTGCCCACCATCGTCACCGCGGCGATCCTGCGCAGCGTCGATCTCCTGCGCTTCTTCGACATCATCTACATCACCACCCAGGGCGGTCCGGGGAACGCGTCGAATACGCTCAATATCTACGGCTTCCGGGTCGGCTTCGAGTTCTTCAACATCGGCTATGCCAGCGCCTTGATGCTGACGCTGACGGCGATCGTGTTCGGCGCGGTGCTCGTCTTCAACCGCCTGCGCGGCGCAGTCGCATGGTGACGCCATGACCGACGCTGCCAATACCGACCGCTGGATCCGCTGGCTCAACCTGGTGCAGCTCGTGCTCGCCGGGATCATCATCATGGCGCCGACGGTCTGGATGGTGCTGTCTTCATTCAAGCCGTCCTTCGAGGTGACGGCCTATCCGCCGACGCTGATCTTCACGCCGACCTTGGATAACTATGTCGAGCTGACCAAGACCACGCCGTTCCTGAGCTATGCGCTCAACAGCCTCATCGTCACCGTCGGCTCGACCGCGCTTGGGCTGCTGTTCGGAATCCCCGCCGCCTTCGCGGTCTCCTGGACCCGGATTTCGTGGCCGGCGATCCTGACGCTGGCGGCGCGCATGGCTCCGGGCACGCTGTTCCTGCTGCCGTGGTACGTCATGTTCCGGCAGGTCGGCATGATCGGCTCCTACACCGCGCTGATCCTCAGCCACGCTGTGATCACGCTGCCGATCGTGATTTGGGTCCTGCTGCCGTCCTTCGACGGCATCCCGCGCAGCGTGTTCGAGGCCGCGCAGGTGGATGGGTGCAGCGTCACGCGCATCCTCTGGCGCATCGCGCTGCCGCTGGTGGCATCCGGCGTCGCCGTCTCGGCGATCCTCGCCTTCGTGTTCTCGTGGAACTACTTCCTGTTTGCGCTGGTGCTCTCCAACGGCGACACCAAGACGCTGATCGCGGCGGCCTTCAACTTCATCGGCGAAGGCTCGACGCAGTGGGGCGCGCTGATGGCCGCGGCGACGTTGATCGCATTGCCGCCGTTGGTGCTGGCAGCCCTCGTGCAGCGCTGGCTGGTGTCCGGGCTGACGCTCGGTGCGGTGAAAGGTTAGGTATCTGAAATGAACTTGTCACCTCGTCCCAATTCGATCATGCAGGCCGCGGTCTTTCACGGCAACGACCGCATCACCATCGAGCGTGTGGCGATGCCCGATGTCGGCACCGGCGAGGTGCTCGTGCGCGTCTCGCGTACCGCGCTGTGCGGTTCGGACTTCAAGCTCTGGCACAAGGGCGCCGAGTTCACCGCGGGCCACGAGATCTTTGGCGTCGTCGAGCAGCCCGGTCATCGCCTGCACGGCCGCCGCTGCGCCGTCTATATCCCCTTGCACTGTGATCACTGCGCCGCCTGCAAGCGCGGCGACACCCAGATGTGCCTGGAAGTCTCCAGCCTGATCGGCTGGAACAGGCCGGGCGGCTACGCCGAATATGTGCCGGTGCCGGAGAACTGCCTGCTGCCGGTGCCCGACGATATCGAGGACAGCCTTGCGCCGCTGCTGCTCGACACCATCGGCACGTCCGGCCACGCCGTGCGCTTCGTCGGCCGTGTCGTGCCGCCGGCCGAAGCCGGACCGGTTCTCGTGATGGGGGCAGGGCCGGTCGGCCTCGGCGTTGTGCTGGCGCTCCGCGCACTCGGCTACGACAACGTCTACGTCGCTGATCCCAATGCCGCGCGCCTCAAGATCGCGCAATCCTTCGGCGCGAAGGCGCACCCCGTCGGCGATACCGCCAAGCGCTTTGCCCTCATCATGGAATGCTCCGGCGCGCATGCGGCGCGCAACCTCGGCATCGAGCTGGTGCTGCCGCGCGGCGCCCTGGTGCTGGTCGGCGAGAACGCCGCGCCCTGGACCATCGAGGAAGGCAAGGTGTTTCGGCGCAAGGATTTCTACATGATCCGGACCTTCTACTTCCCGGTCTCGGATTTCGAGCCGAATATCGAGCTGCTGCGCAAGTACAAGGACGAATACCGCGTCCTCGTCGATGGCGAGTTCGGCCTGTCGGCTCTGCCCGAGAATTTCGCCCGCTTCGCCAAGGGCGAGCTGATCAAGCCGGTTCTGGCGCTGGACTAAGCGATCATGGCCTCGATCTCGATCCGCAATCTCGTCAAGCGCTACGGCAATTTCACCGTGATCCCCGATCTCAATCTGGAGATCGCGGACCACGAATTCGTCGTCTTCGTCGGCCCGTCCGGCTGCGGCAAATCGACCTTGCTGCGCATCATCGCAGGGCTCGAGCCGATTTCGTCGGGAGATCTCTATATCGGCGACAAGCGCGTCAACGGCGTGCAGGCCGCGCAGCGCGACATCGCGATGGTGTTCCAGGACTACGCGCTCTATCCGCACATGAAGGTGTACGACAACATGTCATTTGCGCTGGAGTTGCGTGGCGTGCCGAAGGCGGAGATCGACGCCCGCGTCAAGCGCGCCGCGGCGCTGTTGCACATCGAGGCTTATCTCGACCGCAAGCCGAAGGAGCTGTCGGGCGGCCAGCGTCAGCGCGTCGCCATGGGCCGCGCCATCGTGCGCAATCCCAAGGCGTTCCTGTTCGACGAGCCGCTGTCCAATCTCGACGCGAAGCTGCGCGGGCAGGTGCGGGCCGAGATCAAGGCGCTGTCGCAGGAGTTGAAGACCACCATGGTCTTCGTCACGCACGACCAGATCGAAGCCATGACCATGGCCGACCGGATCGTGGTGCTCCAGAGCGGCACGATCCAGCAATACGACACGCCGGAGACGGTCTACGAGCGGCCCGCCAACCAGTTCGTCGCCGGCTTCATCGGTTCGCCCGCCATGAATTTCTTTCCGGTCGAGTGGCGGCAGGAGCGTGCGCTCCTTTCGCAAGGCGGAACGGCAGTGCCGCTCGACGGCGCGGCCGCAGGCCGCCTGCGTCAGGCCGGCAATGCCGTTCTCGGCATCCGCCCTGAACATTTCACCGTGGCCGCGGATGCCGCCGACGGTCTTGCCATCAATGTCAAGTTGGTCGAACCGCTCGGCTCGGATACGCTGATCCATTTCGATCTCGCCGGTGCCTCCGCGATCGCGCGGGTCGATCCATCGCTGCGGCCGAAGGTCGGCGATCGTCTCAGCCTTCGTCCGCAAGCGGGCAAGACGCATTTGTTCGATGCGGCCAACGGACAGGTCCTGCGGTGAGTGCATCCGCGCACATCGGTGATCTCAAGGCGCTGGCGGACGTGGCGTCAAAGGCGAGGTCCGTGCACGTGATCTGCCTGGGTCTGTCGGCGCTCGACCAGGTCTGGCGCGTCGATCGCCTGTTCGCGGGTCAAAGCGAGAAGATCAAGGCTGCTGGTTACGGCACGCTTGGCGGCGGCATGGCTGCC
The DNA here is from genome assembly GCF_004114935.1 of Bradyrhizobium zhanjiangense. NCBI lineage: Bacteria > Pseudomonadati > Pseudomonadota > Alphaproteobacteria > Hyphomicrobiales > Nitrobacteraceae > Bradyrhizobium > Bradyrhizobium zhanjiangense. The sequence continues at coordinate 6,270,875 of NZ_CP022221.1, read as the reverse complement.
AACGCGTCGGTCGCGATAGCAAGGCTCGGCGCGTCCGTCGCGTTCTGGGGGCGGGCAGGGAATGACGCCGCCGGCCATGAGATGAAATCGGCCTTCACGGCCGAAGGCGTCGATGTCGAGAATTTTCGGCTGTTTCCCGACGGCCGCTCGTCCGTCTCCGGGATCATCGTCGACAGTTCCGGTGAGCGGCAGATCGTCAATTTCCGCGGGCTCTTTCCGGAAGCCGCGGATTGGCTTCCGCTCGAAGCCGTCGCGGGCGCATCCTCCGTGCTGGCCGATCCGCGCTGGGTCGAGGGCGCAGCGACGCTGTTTAGCGAGGCCCGCGCGCGCGGCATTCCGACTGTGCTCGACGGCGACATGACCGACGCCGAGGTGTTCGAGCGGCTGCTGCCGCTGACCGACCACGCGATCTTCTCGGAGCCCGCGCTCACATCTTTTGCCGGCTCGGCCAAGGATGACTCTCTCGCGGCGCTCGCGCGCTTCGGCTGCCGGGTCATCGCCGTCACGCGCGGCGAGGGAGGCGTGAGCTGGTACGAGAACGGCCAGTCGCATCGGCAGGCGGCCTATGCCGTCGAGGTCGTCGACACCACGGGCGCCGGCGACGTCTTTCACGGCGCCTATGCGCTTGCGATCGGCGGCGGCCTCGATGTGCGCGCCGCCATGGCGTTTTCGGCGGCGACAGCCGCCATGAAATGCCGCCATGCCGGTGGCCGCAACGGAATCCCCGATATCAACGAGTGTCTTGCATTCATGAGGACGAAGCCATGAGAACGATTGGAAAGAACCGCGGCTTGGCACGGCTGGCTGACGCGGATGGCCACTTTCGCATGGTCGCGCTGGACCAGCGGCCGCCACTGTTCGACGCCATCGCCAAGGCAAAGGGCATCACGCGGGATCAGGTCGAATATTCCGATGTCACGGCGGCCAAGCGTCTTCTCGTCGAGAACCTCGCGCCGCATTGCAGCTCGATGCTGTTCGACCCGAACTTTGCCGTGCCAGCCGCGATCGATCTCTTGCCGCCGCGCTGCGGCCTGATCATGACGCTCGAGGAGCACCGCGTCGAGGAAACGGCGGGCGGCCGCAAGTCGCGCGCGATTACCAATTGGAGCGTGGAGAAGATCCGCGCCATGGGCGGCGACGCCGTCAAGGTGCTGGCCTGGTACCGGCCGGATGCCGACGCTGCGGTGAACGAGCACCAGAAGCGTTTCGTGCGCGAGATCGGCGAGGACTGCGCCCGTCACGACATTCCCTATGTCCTCGAGCTGCTGGTCTACCCATTCCTCGGCAGCGCCAATCACACCGCCGACTATGTGGAATCGCCGGGCAAGCTGCCGGGCCTTGTCATCGACAGCGTGCGCGAGTTTGCCAAGCCCGAATACGGCGTCGATCTCCTCAAGCTGGAGAGCCCGCTTGCGGCGGGCAGCCTGCCGGCCCGAGACGGCAGCGCGGAAGCGAAGGCCGCACAGAAGGAGTTCGATGCGATCGGCGATATCTGCCGCGAGCGCAGCATCCCCTGGGTGCTGTTGTCGGGCGGCGCTGCGCCGGAAAAGTTCGAGCGCGTCCTCGACTTCGCCTATGCGGCGGGAGCGGGCGGCTTCCTCGCCGGCCGCACCATCTGGCTCGATGCCGTCCTGAAGAATTTTCCGGACCGCGCGGCGGTGTCGGCGAGCCTGCGCAAGGACGGCCTCGGCGTGCTGGAACGGCTCAACAAGCTGACCACGGCCAAGGGCACGCCGTGGAAGGCGCGCTTTCCGGTGTTCACTGACATCAAGCAGGAAGGTGACTTCGCGCGCGCCTATTGAGATAGTGGCTCTGCGTGGTTCATCCCGATCGCAGGATCCGCAACATGACTGACAGCTTCACCATCCGCTCGATCGAGGCGTTCTGCTATCGCTATCCGTTGGCGACGCCGGTGGTGACGTCGTTCGGCAAGATGCTCAACCGTCCCGCCGTTTTCGTTCGCGCTGTCGACGAGGACGGCGTTGAGGGATGGGGTGAGGCCTGGTCCAATTTTCCAGCTCCGGGCGCGGAGCATCGCGCCCGGCTCGTCAACGAGGTGCTCGCCCCCGGCCTCGTCGGACGCAAGTTCGACGGTCCTGGCCAGGCCTTCGAGGCGCTGACCAAGGGCACCGAAATTCTGGCGCTTCAATGCGGTGAACCCGGTCCGTTCGCGCAGGCGATTTCGGGCATCGATCTCGCGCTGTGGGACCTCTCGGCGCGCCGCCGGCGCTTGCCCTTGTGGCGGCTTCTCGGCGGTCAGTCGCGCAAGATCAAGGTCTATGCCAGCGGCATCAATCCCGGCGGAGCCGCGCAGACGGCGGAGGCCGCGCTCAAGCGCGGCCATCGCGCGCTGAAGCTGAAGGTTGGCTTCGGGGCCGAGACCGATCTCGCCAATCTGGTCACGCTGCGTCAGATCATCGGTGCCGGCATGCTTGCCACCGATGCCAATCAGGGCTGGTCAGTCACGCAGGCGATGGAGATGCTGCCGCGGCTTGCCGAGTTCGATCTGCGCTGGCTGGAAGAGCCGATTCGCGCCGATCGACCGCGTGAGGAATGGCGCAGGCTGCGCGCCGCAGCGAAGATGCCGATTGCCGCCGGCGAAAACATTTCGAGCGTCGAAGGCTTCAAGGAGGTTTTGGCCGAAGACGTGCTCAGCGTGGTTCAGCCTGATATTGCGAAATGGGGCGGCCTCAGTGTCTGCGCCCCACTGGCGCGCGACATTCTGAAGGTGGGCAAGACGTTTTGCCCGCACTATCTCGGTGGAGGCCTCGGCTTGCTTGCTTCGGCGCATCTCCTTGCCGGTATCGGAGGTGATGGCTGGCTGGAAGTCGATGCCAACGACAATCCATTGCGCGATCTGTTTTGCGGCCCAGTCCTCAACGTGACGGAAGGCATGATTGAATTGGACCAAGACCCGGGACTCGGAGTGTCGCCTGATCTTTCATCTATCGAGCGTCATCGCACCATTTAGATAAGAGACTCGTATCGTGATGGCCGCGATCTTGAATCCGGCCTGGTCGAAGATCGGTGCGGATAGGGCGGTGAAGTTCGGCAGCAGAGCATCACGACAGCGGCCGATGCCGTTGCGCGCTTATTTGACCTCGTCATATGTATATGACCAAATAAACCGTCTCGCATTTGGCTGCGGGGCGTAACTTCTCAGCCGTCAGCTCCGTTCGCGCGCGCAATTGGGGGACCGATGCTCTTCGATATGGGTCAGCTTCCGGCGGATATCCGCTACAAGATCCTTACCGCCACCGTTACGCCGCGACCCATCGCGTGGGTGACGACGAGGTCCCGCGATGGGATCGCCAATGCGGCGCCCTTCAGCTTCTTCAACGTTCTCGGGCATGAGCCGCCGACGGTGGTGCTCGGCTTGCTGCGGCATCCGCAGCGAGGTTTGAAGGACACGGCGCAGAATATCGTCGAGATGGGTGAGTTCGCCGTCCACCTGGTGCCGCACCAGATGGCAGAAGCGATGAACGCGACGGCGGTCGATGCTCCCTCCGGGATCGACGAGATTGAGATTGCGGGGCTGGAGACGCTTCCCGCGCAGATGATTTCGCCTCCGCTCATCAAGGGATGCCCGGTTGCGTTCGAATGTCGCTCCCTCTCGGTCCATGAGACCGGGCCCCGGCAAATCGCCGTGATCGGCGAGATCGTCTGCGCTCACGTGGCCGAGCAGTTCGTGATCGACGCGCGCCGAGGCCATATCGATACGGTCAACCTCGACCTCATTGCCCGCATGCACGGCTCGGGCTGGTATGCGAGGCCTCGCGAGCTCTTCCAGCTGGTGCGGCCGGCGCCGATCGAATAGGGGCGGCCGGCGCCAGGCCTCGGGTTTGGGTCCAGCGCGTGTCGACCCGAGCGAGCGATTGACATCCAAATTATTATATGTCTAAAAATATGCAAATTCATATATTGCAAGACCCGGCCAATGGACACGCATCCGCTGAGGCTCAAGGTGCAATCGGTCGCGGCGGAGACGCCGACGATCCGAAGCCTTCTGTTCGGCGTGGAAGGCGGTGCGGTTCCGCGATGGCAGGCGGGAGCGCATATCCGCGTGTCGCTGCCAAGCGGGGGAGACCGGCCTTACTCGCTGATGGCCCTGCCGGGCCTGCCTGAGGGAGTCCTTGCGCTCGGCGTTCTGCGCGAGCGGACGTCGACCGGCGGCTCGGCCTTCATGCATGCGCTCGAGATCGGCGATGTCGTGACGGCTTCGGCGCCCGTCAACAATTTCCCGCTGCATGAGGACGATGCGCCCGCGCTGCTGTTCGCCGGCGGCATCGGCATCACGCCGATCCTGTCCATGGCGGCCGAGCTCAAGGCGAGGGGCGTTGCCCACCATCTTCACTACGCCGGACGGGCGCCAGGTCTGCTGGCATTCCTGCCGCAGCTGGAGACGGTGTGTGCGAGCACTCTGTCCATCCACTACGACAACGACGCCTCGTGCCTGGACATCGCCGCCGCGCTGCACGGCTCGCCTGCGAACGCCCATGTCTATGTCTGCGGTCCCGCAGGCATGATCGAAGCGGTGAAGACTGCAGCTCTCGCCAGGGGCATCGCCGCCGATCGCATCCACGACGAGCGCTTCAAGGCCGAGCTGCCGGGCGCGCCGAACCGTCCGTTCGAGGTGGAGCTCAGATCGACGGGCGAGGTCATCACCGTCGCAGCCGATCGTAGCATCATCGAGGCGCTGGAAGCGGCGGGGCACGAGGTTCTCTCCGACTGTCGGCGCGGCGATTGCGGCATCTGCCAGTGCGGCGTGATCGCAGGCGTTCCCGATCATCGCGATGTCATCCTGAGCGACGCCGAGAAGGCGTCCAACAAGGTCATGCAGATCTGTGTGTCGCGCGCAAAATCGGAACGGCTGGTGCTGGATCTCTAGGACGAGGACAGGAACGTCATGGCTGGATACGCTGGAAATGCGCGGTCGATCGCAGCGCTGGTGCGCGAGGCGGAGGTGCATCGCGACGTCTACGTCGATCCTGAAATCTTCGAGCTCGAGATGGCGCATCTGTTTCCCAACAGCTGGGTCTATGTCGGCCATGCGAGCCAGTTGGCGAAGCCCGGCGATTTCATCACCGCCAATATCGGCCGGCAGCCGGTGATGGCGAGCCGCCATACCGACGGTTCCATCCATGTTTTCTACAACCGTTGTCCACACAAGGGCGTCAAGATCGCCTCGGAGCCTTGCGGCAATGCCGGAAAGTTCTTTCGTTGTCCCTATCACGCATGGTCGTTTAGGACCGACGGCTCGCTGCTCGCGATCCCCTTGAAGAAGGGCTATGAGAGCACCGGTTTCGGCGACACCCAGGCGAATGAAGGCCTGTCGAGAATCAAGAACGTCGCGATCTATCGCGACTTCATCTTCGCGCGGCTGAGCGGGACCGGCGTGTCCTTCGAGGACTATTTCGGCCCGAGCCTTTCGACCATCGACAACATGGTCGACCGCTCGCCACAGGGCAAGCTCGAGGTCGTGGCCGCGCCGATCCGCTATATGCACACCTGCAATTGGAAGATGCTGGTCGAGAACCAGACCGACACCTGCCATCCCATGGTCGCGCACGAGAGCTCGGCGGGTACCGCGGTCAAGGTCTGGAAACGCGAGCAGGGCGATTCCACGGAGACGCCGATGGCGGTGCAGCTCTACGGCCCGTTCATGAGCCCGTACGAATTCTACGAGCAGAGCGGCATCCGGATCTGGCCCAACGGCCATGGCCACACCGGCGTCGCCAATTCGATCCATTCGAACTATTCCGACGTCGACGGCTATCTCGAGCAGATGGTCGCGGCCTATGGCGAGACGCGGGCTCACGAGATCCTCGGCGATATCAGGCACAACACCGTCTACTTCCCGAACGTCATGGTCAAAGGCGCCGTCCAGATCCTCCGCAATTTCATCCCGGTCGCGGTCGACAGGACGCTGGTCGAGAGCTGGGTCTATCGCCTGGTCGGCGCGCCCGACAAGCTCTACGAGCGTGCCCTGATGTACAACCGCTTCATCAACGCGCCGACCTCGATCGTCGGGCACGACGACCTCGAGATGTACGAGCGCGCGCAGGAAGGCCTGAAGTCCAACGGCAATCAGTGGATCAATCTGCGCCGCCTCTACGAGCCCGACGAACAGCCTGATGTCACCGCCGTCATCAACGGCACCTCCGAGCGGCAGATGCGCAACCAGTTTCACGCCTGGGCCAAATTCATGACCATGGGCATGGACAAGCATGCCGAGGTCGCGGAATGATCGACGAGAAAGCCGTCACGGATTTCATCTATCGGGAGGCCGAGCTGCTCGACACCATGCAGTGGCAGAGCTGGCTCGATCTGTTTCATCCCGAAGGGCGCTATTGGATGCCGCTCGAATGGCAGCAGCAGGACCCGGTGCTCCAGCCCTCCCTGATGTACGAGGATCTGCTGCTGCTCAAGGTGCGGGTCGAACGCCTCGCCGGGGAACGCACCTTCAGCCAGAAGCCGAAGAGCCGGTGCCACCATCTGCTTCAGGCGCCACGTATCATCGCCTGCGATGCTGCGGCCGGCGTGTTCAGGGCGCGCACGTCCTACATCTACACCGAGACGCGCGGCGACCTGCTGGAGCGCTATTCGGGATGGGCATCGCACGATCTCGTGCAGGTCGGCGACGGCCTGAAGATCAAGCTCAAGCGCGTCGATCTCGTCAATTTCGACGCGCCGTTCGGCAACATCCAGCTCTTCATGTGAGTGTATCTTGACCGCTGCGACCACAGTCTACGCCCGCTTTCGCGACACCGCGCTACGCCGCGGCGAGGCCGGCTTCCTCAACGTGTTGCCGGAGACCGCCGGCATCTACGGCATCGCAGCCGGCGAGATCTCCTACCGCGCGATGCTCGCGCGGATCGAGGCCCGGCGGCAGGCGTTCGCGGACCGCGGCTATGGCGAAGGACACAGGGTCGGGCTTCTGCTCCAGAACCGGCCGGTGTTCATCGAGCTGTGGTTTGCGCTGAACGCGCTTGGCGTTTCCGTGGTGCCGATTAACCCCGATCTGCGCATGAGCGAGCTCGAATACATCATCTCCCATTCCGAGATGAATGCCGCCTTCGTTCTCGCCGAGCGCTGCGCCGAGGTGGCGACGGCGGCGCGCCAGGCCGGCCGGCCGATCCCAGTCGTCACCGACGACGGCGACGTTCCCGCGCCATACGACGGTGCGCGGCCGTTGCGGCCGGCGGGCAGCGCAACCGAATGCGCGCTGCTCTACACGTCCGGCACGACCGGGCAACCGAAAGGCTGCGTCCTCACCAACGATTATTTCCTGCACAGCGGAAACTGGTATCGCGACGCCGGCGGGCTGATCGGCCTGAAGCCAGATGGCGAGCGCATGATTACGCCGCTGCCGCTGTTCCACATGAACGCGATGGCGGTCTCGCTGATGGCGATGGTCTCGGTCGGCGGCAGCCTGGCCATGCTCGATCGATTTCACCCGCGCAGCTGGTGGACCTCGGTCAGGGAGAGCCGCGCCACGTGCCTGCACTATCTCGGCGTCATGCCGTCCATGCTGATGAGCGCCGTGCCGTCCGAACAGGACCGGCAGCACAATGTGCGCTTCGGGTTCGGCGCCGGCGTCGACAAGCTGCTTCATGCCCCCTTCGAGGCGCGCTTCGGCTTCCCGCTGATCGAGGCCTGGGCGATGACCGAGACCGGCAGTGGCGGCGTGATCGCCGCCAACCTTGAGCCGCGCAAGGTCGGCACCAGCTGCTTCGGCCGCCCGGCACCGGAGATCGAGACTCGCATCGTCGATGATCGAGGTGTCGATACGCCAGGGCAAACGCCGGGCGAGCTGCTGGTGCGGCGGGCAGGCGCGGACCCGCGCTATGGCTTCTTCCGGGAATACCTCAAGAACCCCGAGGCCACGGCGGAGGCCTGGGCCGGAGGCTGGCTGCACACCGGCGATATCGTCTCGCGCGATGCGGATGGCGATCTGCATTTCGTCGACCGCAAGAAGAACGTCATCCGCCGCTCCGGCGAGAACATCGCCGCGGTCGAGGTCGAATCCGTCCTCAATCGTCATCCCGCGATCCGGCAGGCCGCGATTGCGCCGACCCCGGATCAGCTGCGCGGCGACGAGGTCGCGGCCGTCATCATCGCCGAGCAGGCCGGCGCCGACCGCGCGCTGGCCGAGGCCATCGTGCGCTGGAGCCTGGAGCAGATGGCCTATTACAAGGCGCCCGGCTGGATCTGCTTCGTCGAGCGGCTGCCGCTGACCGCAACCGAGAAGATCCAGCGCGGCGGCTTGAAGGATCTCGTCGCCAGGCTGATGCAGGATGGCGCGTTCTTCGATCTCCGCGAGATGAAGCGGCGGCAGGTCTGACCCGGAAAGCCCGCAGGACACCGATCATGAGCCAAATACGCACCACACTCATCACCGGCGGAAATTCCGGGATCGGCGAAGCGCTGGCGAAGAGGCTGGTCGACAAGGGACAGCGCGTGGTCTCGGTGGGGCTGGAGAAGCCGGGCTGGACGCACGATCTGCTCGCGGCCTATTGCGCGGACCTGACCAGCCTTGAGGAGGCGCGGGCCATCGCGCAGGAGATTGGCGCCAACCACGCGATTGATTGCCTCGTGCACAATGCCGGCATCATCCTGCCGAACCTGTTGCCGGATGCAAAGCCCGAGGACATCCTGGAGCTTGCGCAGCTGCATCTCGGCGCACCGATGCTCCTGACTCAGGCCGCTCTGGGAGGCATGATCTCGCGCCGTTTCGGCCGCATCGTGTTCGTCAGCTCGCGCGCGGCGATGGGCGCCGTGACCCGCTCGGCCTATTCCGCCACCAAGGCCGGCGTGCACGGCATGGCGCGGACATGGGCGCTGGAGCTGGCGTCCAGCGGCATCACGGTGAACGTCGTCGCGCCGGGCCCGATCCTGACCGACAATTTCTGGGGCATCATCCCCAAGGATTCCGAGCGGCAGGAGCGAATGGCGCGCAACGTCCCGGTCGGCCGGCTCGGTGCGCGCGAGGACGTGGCGCACGCGGTCGAATTCTTCCTCGACGAGCGCTCGGATTTCGTGACGGGGCAGGTGCTGTATGTCTGCGGCGGCACCAGCCTGGTCGGTCTCGGCCCCTGACGGATCAGATCTGGTTCTGCTTGATGTTTTCGACCATCCTGGCGAGCACCCGCGCGCAGATCTCGATCTCGTCCGGATCGATCCCGGCGGTCAGCCGCTCATAGTTCTTTTCCATGATGGGCCAGATCTTGCGCAACAGCGCCTCGCCGTCCGGCGTCAACGCCACCACCCGGCGGCGCTGGTCGTCCTCGGCGATCTCGCGCTTGACGAGACCCGAGGATACCATCGACTCGACCATCCTGCTGGCGGTCGATTGCTCGGTCACGGCGAGAACGGCGACTTCGTTGACGGTGAGAGTCTTGTAGATGAACAGGATCGACAGTGTTCGAAACACGACGTTGTTGATGCCGTGCTCGCTGAGATCGCGGTTCTGGTCGAGGTTCCAGCGATTTGCCAGCCGATTGAACAGATAGGGGATGTAGGCTTGCAGCTGGTCCCTTGATCGCGGCGGGCCGGATTTCCACCTGCTCTTGGATTCTCTCGCCATTATTTCTTGCGACTTTGCTTCTTGCTCTGGGTATGAATTTTTGCCGAAAGAGACCGCAGCACCGACAGCGCGGTGTCCAGTTCGCCGGCCGAAATGGTCTCGAGCCTTTGGCTGAGATGTCTCTTGTGCATGTCGGCGGCCTTCCGGAACAGGGCTTCGCCCTTCGGCGTGAGGCGGACGATGAAGGACCGGCGGTCCTCGCTGGACATTTCCTTGCTGATGAGATCGTCGGCCAGGAGACGCTGCACCAAACCCGAGACGTTTCCGCCGGAAACCTTCAGGTTCTGCGACAACTGCCCGAGCGCAAGGCCGTTCCTGTCGCGGTCGAGTTGGGCCAGCACGTCGAACTTCGCCAGTGACAAGCCGAACTCCGAGATCAGAAGCGCGTTCAGCGACGCGAAGATGTCACCGTGCAGCGACAGCAGCTGCAGCCAGAGTCGGGTCTCGATCTGCCCGAGGGGAACGATGTTCTCTTTCAGTGCTGCCGGCATTGCGTGACCAGGGGTCCGGGTTCGTCTGGCGGAGGTATTCCGAAGATCGTCAGCCCCGATTAGCGCACCGGGAATCGCAGTCAAGCAGCTCGATTCTGACCCGCGTCAGCTTGAACGGCAATCCGGCGCTAAGGTCAATCTCATGAGGCGAAGCTCTTGATGGTCTGGATCACGCCGTCGAGCTGCTTGCCCGGGCCGTCCTTCAGCGCCGCCTCCCGCAGGCGGCGCGCCCAGTCGGCGGCATCCTCGCGCTGTGCAACCAGCGTGATCGCGGCCAGCGTCCTGTCGAACTTCGACAGGCCGCGGCTGTGGGTATCGGAATAGCCCTTGACCAGCCGGCGGCATTGCAGGATCTCGACGCCGAGCTGGTAATTGGTGCGGACCGACTCGGTGGCAGCCTTGAGCCATTCGTCGCGATGCGCCGTCTCGATGGCGTGGCGGCGCGAGCGGCGGCGCAGGCCCCGGAGACCGCCCACGACATAGAGCGCGAGAAACCAGGGCAGCGAATAGGTCCGCACCCGGCGTCCCTTGTTGACGCGGCGATCGAGCCATCCCATCAGGCGCGGCCTGGTCTCGAGCCAGCGACCAAACCCCGCGGGCAACGCTCCCATGACCTCCTCCATGCGGGGGTGCATGAATTCGGTGGTCTGCAGCACCTGACCTTGCGCCAGTTCCAGCTCGCCCTCGATCCGCGCGCGGCGCGCCGAGCGTGTCTTCAGGTCGGCAACGCGGATGACGTCGTCATAGGTCATGGCATTGGCGAGGTACTTTGCAGCCATCCGTGTGAAGGCAAAGCCTCTGTCCGCGCCACCGGCGCTGCGATCGGCGGCGTGCAGCCCACTGAGAATGTCGAGATATTCGGCGCCGTACGCGATGTCCTGGAAGTCGACCACCTTTTTCAGGCCGGCGTGGGCCAGGTCGCGTGCGGGCTGCGGCAGCTCGTGTTTGAGCCGTTCGAGCAGTTTGGCCAGCCGGGGATCGAAGGGCGCAGGCGAGGGGCTTTGTTTGTTTTTCTCCGGCCGGGGGGCTACGGCGACATTGGGCGCCCCGATGCGGACGCGATCAAAAGCGGCTTGGAAGGTGTCAACGCTCGCCTTGGCCCCTTTCTCGCCGGCGCGAATTACCGCGAGATAGCTGTCGCGGTCGAACGGCAGCACGCCGGTGGCCGCGAGCGCGCCGAACATCGCAGCGGAAATGACGCTGCCATGTGCGATGGCCAGGGCGTTCATGTCGAAGATGATTTCGCTCTTGGCGGCAACACCGATCGCCCCTCGCACGGCCCCGTCGTCGGCGATGCCGTCGCCCGGCGCGATCTTCTCGCCGATGGCAAAGGACCGGTGATTGGAGGCGATCAGGGTGGTGCGGTCCGGCGTTACCAGCCCGCGCAGGATCGAGCGTCCAGCTTCCATGAATTCGGCCGCCATCACGACGTCGACATCGCCGGGGGTCGGCATCAGCGACAAGATTGGCTTGCGCCCATCGAGCGGCGGCATCGCCTCGATGTAGTAGATCGTGGCGCCGGTCCGCTGCGCGACGCCGGGCACCGAGGTCGACTGCGCGACCCAGCCGTGGTTCTCCGCGAGCTGGACGATCCAGTCGGTCAGCACGCCGCCACCCTGGCCGCCCATGGCGAGGATCGCGATCGAGATCGGGCGCTCGGTCGCTTCGCCGGCCGCGGGAAGCGCAAGTCGAACCGTCTCGTCTCTCATGTCAGCGCCTCGAGCGCCGGTCGGCGGCGCTCGCGCCGCCGTTGCAGCCAGCCGATCACCGTCATCGCGATGTTCGACTTGAACCTGTCCCAGCGGGTCGGATTGTGAATGACGTTGGCGCGGTAGAACGAGGGACACAGCACGGCGGCCTCGGCGACCTCGCCGCAATTGCCGCAGCCGACACAGGAATTGTCGATCGCGGCGACCGGATCGTCGCGCAGGGGATCGTCGAGCTGTTTCACCGAGAGGGATGGGCAGCCCGACAGGCGGAGGCAGGCGTGGTCGCCCGTGCAGACGTCTTCATCGACACCGAAGCGCTCCTTGACGATGCGCAGCCCGTCCTTGATCGCCTTGCTCGTCTGCGGCTTCACGCGGCGCTGTTTGTTCAGCATGCATTCGGACGAGGCGACGATGACCTTGGGACCCTCATCCTTCGTCGTCAGCGCCTCCTTCAGCGTGTCGCGCATCCTGCCGACGTCATAGGTGCGGTCGATCTGCCGCACCCATTGGGCACCGATGCCTTTCACGGCCTGCACGATCGAATTGTTGATCTTGCGCCGCTTGTTGACCGCGCGGGACGACAGGATGTCCTGGCCGCCGGTTGCCGAGGTGTAAAAATTGTCGACGATGACGAATACACCGTCATGCTTGTTGAAGACGGCGTTGCCGATGCCGCTGGTCAGCCCGTTGTGCCAGAAACCGCCGTCGCCCATGACCGCGATCGAGCGCTTATCGGCCTTGACGTTGAATGCGGAGGTCGAGGCCGGACCGAGGCCGAAGCCCATCGTCGTCGCGCCGATGTTGAAGGGCGGCAGGATCGAGAACAGATGGCAGCCGATGTCGGCCGAGACGTGGTGCTCGCCGAGTTCTTCTTCCACCAGCTTCATCGCGGCGAAGATCGGCCGTTCCGGGCAGCCGGTGCACAGGCCCGGCGGCCGGGCCGGCACGACCTGCTTGAGCTTCTCGACCGCCGGATGATTGAGCACGGGAACGGCATCCGGTGCCGGCGGCCTGTTGCCGAGCAATCTCGGCTCCGTCTTCTCGAGGAATTCCCTGACACCGCCGAGCAGGACCTGCGCGGTGTAGTCCCCGCCCATCGGCAGCACGTCCTTGCCGTGGACGCGCGCCTGGATGTCCTTGCGCCGCAGCACGGTATTGATCGCCTGCTCCAGATATTCCGGTTGGCCTTCCTCGACGATCAGGACGGCGTCCTTGTCGAGGCAGAACTCCGCAACTTCCGTGTCGATCACGGGGTAGGTGACGTTCATGACGTAAAGCGGGATCTGCGTATTGCCATAGGCATCCGAGAGCCCGAGATATTGCAGCGCGCGGATGACATTGTTGTACATGCCGCCCTGCATGATGATGCCGACCTTGCCGCGCTTCGGTCCCATCCATTCGTTTAGCTTGTTGTCGCGGATGAAGCCGATCGCCGCGGGCATGCGCGTCTTGATCTTCTCCTGCTCATGCTCATAGGCCGCCGGCGGCAGCACGATGCGGCCGACGTCGCGCTTGGGATTATTGAGCGCGTCCTTGATCGTGTACGCCGGCCTGACATTGTCCTTGCAGGCAAAGCTTCCATGCATGTGGCAGGCGCGAACGCGGACTTCCAGCATCACCGGCGTGTTCGAGCATTCCGAGAGCTCGAAACCCTTCTCGATCAGGTTGACGATGCAGTCGTGGTCGGGCCGCGGATCGAGCAGCCACATCTGCGATTTCATGGCGAAGGCGTGGGTGCGCTCCTGCATGATGGAGGAGCCTTCGCCGTAATCTTCGCCCACGATGATCATGGTGCCGCCGGTGACGCCGCCGGAAGCGAGATTGGCGAGCGCATCGGAGGCGACATTGGTGCCGACCGTGGACTTCCAGGCCACCGCACCCCGCAGCGGATACATCACCGATGCCGAGAGCATCGCCGCGGCGGCCGCTTCGTTGGCCGAGCTCTGGAACACGACGCCGAGATCGTCGAGCACGTCCTTGGCGTCGGCCAGCACGTCCATCAGATGCGAGATCGGCGAGCCCTGGTAGCCGCCGACATAGGCCACACCGGATTGCAGCAGCGCCTTGGTGATGGCGAGGATGCCTTCGCCGCGGAAGATGTCGCCCGCGCCGAGCCGGAGATCTTCGACCTCGCGAGCGAAAGACCGTTCAGCCATTGCGTCCTCCAGAAATATGCATTACCATAATTTTACATATGAAGTAAGTCAACGCCGGACATGCCGCCATCCCAGTTCGGGCGCGGTCGTGACCAGTGACAGGGTAGGGCCGATGCTCAAGCTGCCTCGCGTCAAGGCTGCCGCCATGCAGGCTTCACCTCGGCATCTTAGCGCGAGCGCAATGGCCGACAAGCCGGCGCAAATCTCGTTGGCCTTCTACGACGATGTTCCCGGCCATCTCCGTTTGGAACTGGATGGTCGATCCCTGGCGACGGCCATCAATGGATGGCACGCTTCGATCCGACGAACGCCCTAAGACGCCACAGGACTTGGAGGATGAGATGCGGGACAACGTGATCGGCCGGGCCAATGTCGAGGACACTCCGGAGCTCAAGGCCTACTACAAGGATCTCGAGAAATACGAAGCCGGTGCTTTGTGGACGGTCGCCAACAAGATCGAGCCATGGCAGCCGCAATCGGCGTCCGTTCCCGTGCTCTGGCGCTACGGCGATCTGCGCGAACATGTGCTGCGCTCGGTCGAGCTGGTCTCTCCCGAAAAAGCCGGGCGCCGGGTGATCTATCTCAACAATCCCGGTCGTCGCGACGTATCGGCAGCCGTCGGCTGGCTCTATTCGGGCTTGCAGGTCATGCATCCCGGCGAGGTCGCCTCGGCCCACGCGCACTCGGCTTCGGCCCTGCGCTTCATCATGGAAGGCTCGGGTGCCTACACCGTCGTCGACGGCCACAAGATGACGTTAGGGGCCCGCGATTTCGTGCTCACACCAAACGGCACCTGGCACGAGCACGGGGTCGACGCCGGCGGCTCGGTGTGCATCTGGCAGGACGGGCTCGACATCCCGCTCGTCAACGCGCTCGAAGCCAATTTCTTCGTGGTGCATCCCAACATCCAGCAGGAAGAGTCCGGCTATCCCGTCGACGACATGACCAAGACCTGGGGCAACCTCGGGCTTCGCCCGGTGAACGCGCCGTGGTCGAAGGGCTATTCGCCGATGTTCAAATATGAGTGGGAGCCGACCTACGAAGCCCTGCAGAAATATGCGGCTGCGACCGACGGCTCGCCTTACGACGGCATCCTCATGAGTTATGTCAATCCGGTCACCGGCGGGCACGTGATGCAGACGATCGGCGCGAGCATGCAAATGCTGCGGCCGGGCGAGAAGACGACATCGCACCGGCACACCGGCAGCTTCATCTACCAGGTCGCCAAGGGCAGCGGTTATTCCGTCATCGCAGGCAAGCGCTTCGAATGGCAGGAGCGCGATATCTTCTGCGTTCCGTCCTGGGCCTGGCATGAGCACGGCAATGCCTCCGCGAGCGAGGACGCCTGCCTGTTCTGCTTCAATGACCTGCCTGTGATCGAAGGTCTCGGGCTCTATCGGGAAGAAGCCTATGGCGACAATGCCGGCCATCAGCCGGCAGCCTGACATCACGTTGCTCCGTGCGAATTTCAACGGAAAGAGTCGGATCAAGCTTCCATGCGTCTCGTGACCTATACCTTCGGCTCCGCCGGTACCCGCCTTGGAGTGCTCGTCAACGGGCTGGTCGTCGATGTCGAGCGCCTCGGCGCATCGTGCGGTCTGGCATGGCCGAACGACATGCTCTCATTCATCGACAACAACGCGACGCTGTTGCCGGCGCTCAAGGACGGCCTCGAGAGCGCCAATGGGCGCTTGCCGGCCGGCGCTGCCGTTCCCCTCGAGGACGTGAGGCTGCAGGCGCCAATCCCGCGGCCCCGCAAGAACATCTTCGGCATCGGGCTGAATTATCGCGCGCATGTCGCGGAATCCGCCAAGAGCCTGGACACGGACAAGGATCTGCCGAAACAGCCGGTCGTCTTCTCCAAGCCGCCGACCTCCGTGATCGGTCCCGGCGCGGCAATCCAGCACAATGCGAAGATGACGCAGCAGCTCGACTGGGAGGTCGAGCTTGCCGTCATCATCGGCAGGACCGCGACGCGCATCGCGGCCGAGAAGGCGATGGACCACGTGTTCGGCTATTCGGTGATGATCGACATTTCCGCGCGCGACAATCGCCGGGCTGGGCAGTGGATCTTTTCCAAGGGCATGGACACCTATGCGCCGTTCGGCCCCTGCATCGTGACGGCGGACGAGATTGCCGATCCACATGACCTGCGGCTGTGGCTGACCAAGAACGGGGTCACGAAGCAGGACTCCAACACCAAGTACATGATCTTCGATGTTCCGGCCCTGATTGCCGACATTTCGTCCGGAATGACGCTGGAGCCGGGCGACATCATCGCGACGGGAACGCCGGAAGGGGTGGGCGCAGGCATGACTCCGCAGGAATGGCTGTGGCCGGGCGACGTGGTGGAGGCCGGGGTCGACGGCGTCGGTGTCATCCGGCACCCGGTCGTCGCGATCTGATGACGGCGTTCTCGTTCGACCGCAAGCTGCGGTTCGCGGACTGCGATCCCTCCGGAATCGCCTACTTCCCGGCCTATCTGAACATGCTCAACGGAGTCGTCGAAGACTTCTGGGAGGCGATCGGATTTCCCTGGCCCGGATTGATCACGCTCCGCAAGATCGGCACGCCCACCGTGCATCTGACCTGCGATTTCTCCCGGCCGTCGATGTTCGGCGATCTCTTGACGTTCAAGCTGCGCATCGGCCGGGTGGGCGGATCATCGCTGCATTTGGCTCATGTCGTCTCGGGCTCGGATGGCATGCGCTGGCGCGCACGCCAGATCCTTGCCGCAACCTCGCTCGTGGATCACCACGCCATTCCGTGGCCCGACGATGTTCGGGCTGCGCTTGTCGCGCATCTGAATGTCGATGAGGAAATTGAGGCAGCGCCATCATGATCTCCTTGTTCATGACATTCGTCGACCCGACGGGCGGACGGCGCGTCGCATCAGACGCACTGGATGCCGTCGCAGTACTGGTCGGGGCAGTCACCGAGATGACCGAGGGCCTGCTGTTCATGCCGCTGCAGCAATCGGTCGATCATCCCTACAAGGCCGACGGTCCGGGGCCAACCTTCGCGCTGCAATTGCGGTTTCCGGATCTGTTCGCTTGCGAAGCTGCGCTGGGGCGCGACGGAGCGCTCGCCAGCCTCGCAACCGGCGGCGGATTATCGAGCCTCACCGGATTGGACGTCACCCACCAGGTGATGCTGACGCGCTCCTTTCCGGTCGATGTCGCCGCGCATCCCCCCGGCACGACCACCCCGTGCAGCTACCTCGTGCACTATCCCGGGCCGGCGGACGACATCAACGCCTGGCATCTGCACTATCTCGAGCATCACCCGTCTATCATGCGGACCTTCCCGGACGTCCGCCAGATCGAGATCTATACCCGGATCGATTGGGTCGACCGGCTGCCGTCGCGGCGGGTCGAGCACATGCAGCGAAACGAGCTGGTGTTTGACAGCCCGGCGGCCCTCTCGCGCGCGCTGAGCTCCGACGTGATCAAGCGCATGCGCGCGGACTTCGTTCAGTTTCCGCCGTTCGCAGGCGGCAACAAGCATTTTCCGATGCTGACGCGAACGGTTGCATCTAAATCTTAGAGCCGAGCGCGCACGCAAAGCGGACATCGGCGGACAACATACAAATAGAGCAGGCAGCTCCGCCCGAGAGACGCCGAGATCATCATTCAAGGCTTCGTCGGCATGATATCGGCTGCGATGCAACAAGCAGCGGTAGGTCCGTCGGCGCGGCCGACGCAAGAAGGCGCCACGCTGCGGTAACCTGACGCTTGCTGCGGCTAGAAAGCAAGATGACAACTTGCGGCCATGGTGGCAGAATGGTGGCAGACGTGGTTTGAAGTTAGGCGACCAAGAACAACGAAGAAAAAGCGATCGCCCCGGTCACGTCGTCCAAGGGAGGAGATGGCTCATGAAACGCATGTTTCTGGGGTTAGTCGCCGTTGCCCTGATCGCTTCGGCGTTTGTCGTATCCACCACTGCAGTCATCGCGCAGACGAAAGTGTTGAAGATGCAGGCCACATGGCCGGCGTCGCTCACGCTCTATGACAACTTCACCTATTTCGCCGACCGGGTGAACAAGCTGTCGGCTGGCGCGCTGAAGATCGAGGCAATGCCCGCTGGCCAGGTCGTGCCGGCGTTCGAGGTGCTGGACGCAACCCACAAGAGGGTGCTCGACGGAGCGCATGCGTGGGCCGGCTACTGGACCGGCAAGAACAAGGCCGCGATCCTGTTCACCGGCGGTCCCGGCGGCACCTTCGGCATGGACTTCATGGACGTGATGGGTTGGCTCTATCACGGTGGCGGCCTCGACCTATACAATGAGTTCTATCAGAAGGAGCTCAAGCTCAACCTCGTCGTGTTCCCCATCCTGCCTGCGGGGCCGCAGGCGTTCGGCTGGTTCAAGAAGCCGATCCAGACGGTCGAGGACATGAAGGGCATGAAATGCCGCCAGACTGGCATGGCCGGCGAAGTGTGGCAGGCCCTCGGCTTCACGGTAGTCAACATGCCGGGCGGAGAAATCATTCCCTCTGCGCAACGCGGCGTGATCGATTGCGCAGAATGGGTCGGCGGCATCGAGGACCTGCAGCTCGGCTTCCACAACGTCTGGAAGTACCATTATTCGCCTGGCTTGCATGAGAACGTGACGATCGGCGAAATCGTCATCAACGGCGATGTGTGGAAGGAGCTCAGCCCGCAGCATCAGGAGATTATCAAGTCGGCGGCCAACGAGACATTCCTGGTCTGGTGGACCAAGTGGCAGCGCCAGAACGCCGATGCGCTGATCGAGATGCAGCAGAAGCACGGCGTGCAGATCCTGCGCACGCCGACGGAGATCCTGCTGGCCTTCATCAAGAAGTGGGACGAGATCGCGGCGGCCGAGAGCGCCAAGAACCCGTTCTTCAAGAAGGTGCACGACTCGCAGAAGGCCTATGCCAGCGCCGTGGTGCCGTACAAGCGGTCCTATTTCCCGCCGTACTCCTTCATGGCGAACTACTACTTCCCTCTCGAGAAATAGGGCTTCCTCCGAGGGCGGCCGCTCAGGCCGCCCTCCATTGATGCGGCTCATGCGCCCGCTCTGCGTCGCGCCGCAAATGCGCCGCCCGGACGGTCAAGGGAAGGGGCGAGGGATGGCTGAGATAACAGGCAGGCAGCCGCCGGCATTGCTGGCCATAATCAGGATCATCGACGGCTTCACGGACCGGACCGGCACGATCATCTCGTGGCTGTCGGTGCCGCTGGTCCTGGCCGTCGCTTACGAGGTTGGGGCGCGTTACCTGTTCAACGCGCCGACCATATGGGTCTACGACGCAACATACATGCTGTACGGCTCGCTATTCATGCTTGGCGCCGCCTACGCGCTGCACAAGGGCGCTCATATCCGCACCGACTTCTTCTGGGAGAAGTTCTCGATCCGCAGGAAGGGCTGGATCGATACGATCTCCTATGTCGTCTTCTTCTTCCCGAGCCTGATCATGCTGTTCCTGATCAGCTGGAACGAATTTCACTACGCCTGGCTGATCAACGAGACTTCGGACCAGACGCCGTGGCGGCCCGTGCTGTGGCCGTTCAAGTTCATCGTGCCGTTCGCCTGCCTCCTGCTGCTGATTCAGGGCGTGTCCGAACTGATCAAGAGCATCTATATGGCGCGCACCGGCGTCGAGCTCGAGCACAAGGAGAAGGTCGAGATATGACCGCAGAAGCGCTCATCGGCGTCGTCATGCTGCTGGTGCTGCTCGGCGCGATCTTCATCGGTGTGCCGATCTCGTTCACGTTGCTGTTTCTCGCCTTTTCGTTCGGCTACTGGGGCATGGGAGCGACGGTCTTCGAGCTTGGTTACTTCCAGACCATCGGCATGATGAAGGAAGAACTCCTCGCCGCCGTGCCGCTGTTCATCTTCATGGGCTTCATCACCGAGCAAGCGGGACTCATGGAACGCCTTTTTACGGCGTTCCGCATGATGCTTGCGCCGGTGCGCGGCGCACTCTTCCTCGTCGTCATCCTGACCTCGACCGTGTTCGCGATGGCGACAGGCATCGTCGGCGCAGCCGTGACCGTTCTTGGCATCATGGCCTCGCCGATCATGACCAAGGCGGGTTATGACGCCAAGCTTTCAGCGGGCACCATCACGGCGGGCGGCACGCTCGGCATTCTCATTCCCCCGTCGGTCATGCTGATCGTGATGGGCCCGGTGCTCGGGGTGTCGGTCGCCGATCTCTATGCTGCAGCCTTCGGGCCGGGTTTCCTGCTGGCCGGCATCTACATCGTCTATCTGATGGGCCGCGCCTTCCTGAATCCCAAACTAGGGCCGCCGGTGCCAAAGGATGAGCGGATCTACTCCGTTGGCTACATTGCGCGCGAGGTGGTCGTCGGCACGCTGCCGCTGCTCGGGCTCATCACGGCGACGCTCGGCTCGATCATCGGGGGCCTTGCGACGCCGACAGAGGCCGCTGGCATCGGCAGCGTCGGCGCTCTGGTCCTGGCCATCGCATATGGCAGGTTCTCGTTCGCCGGACTGCAGCGCGCGCTGACCTCGACGATGGCGACGTCGAGCATGGTCCTGTTGCTGGCGGTCACATCGAACATCTTCGGTGCGGTGTTCGCTCGCCTCGGCTCGGCGAACTGGATCACCGAGACGATGCTCGGCCTGCAGTTGCCGCCGAGCTTCATGCTGATTGTCGTGCTCTTTCTCATTTTTCTGCTGGGTTGGCCGTTTGAGTGGCCAGCCATCGTCCTGGTGTTCCTGCCGATCTTCTATCCCGTTGTGAAGGGCATGGGCATCGACCTCATATGGTTCGGCGCGTTGGTTGCGGTGGTGCTGCAAACCGCCTTTCTGTCGCCGCCGGTCGCCATGTCGGCGTACTATCTCAAGCAGGTGGTCAAGGGCTGGAGTCTCGCGACGATTTACGCCGGCATGTTCCAGTTCATGATCCTGCAGGTGTTATGCGTTGGGCTTATGATCGCTTTCCCCGGCATTGCGACCTGGTTCCCGCAGACGCTGCACGAGACGTCGCGCAGTCAGGTCATCCCCGAGGAGTACAGGAAAATCCTGGAGCAGCAGAAGCAAGCACCGTCCCTGGAAGACGAGGATTGGTTGACCCCAAAAAAGAAGTAGCCGGACGTCTGCGTGCGCTGCGCTGCTCGAGGATTACGGATTTATGACGGGGGGATGTCGATCCATCTCATCCCCATGCGAATTGAACACTTGGCAGAAGAAAGGGGCCATATCGGTCGGTATCCGAGCGTGGAATACATTTTCTGTCGTGTGTGTACCGTTTCACATCTTGTACGCGAAACGATGCTACCGTTGGCCTGAAAGTCCCGTTTATTTCCCGGCCCAACGTCAGCATTTTTTTGGCAATTGTAGTTCTGGGGGCTCGTAAATGAGTAGTCGTGATCGGGTCTGCGACCGCATGGTCATTCTGCACCAACGTGTCTGGTCGCTCAATTCTCAACTTGCGGAGCTTCGAACCCTTAGCGCTCGGGTGCAGAAGGCGTTGGAAAGGACCAACGGCAAACGTCCAAGAGTCCCACGTGTGGGAGCAGTGCGGCGTCGATCTCGAAGATGACTGCAAGCTCGAGAGCCATGAGCCGCAGCTGGGACCATGTGCCGTAACCCGCAGAAGGTGGGCTCTCTCAAAGGGCTGCTCTGGGTCAAAAGCATCGCAAGGTGGAAAGCGCATGAGAGACTTGGCTGGACGGACCGCATTCGTGACAGGCGCTGCCTCGGGGATCGGACTGGGGATCGCGACCGCGCTGTCACAGGCGGGCGTGAAGGTCATGCTCTGCGATATCGAGGAAGAGGCGCTGAAAAAAGCGGTCGCGGACCTGAAGACACGGACCAACGTCGATGTCGATGGCGTGAAAGCTGACGTCTCGCTCAAAGGCGAACTTCAGGCGGCAGCGGACGCGACTGTCGCGCGGTATGGCAGAATCCACATATTGGTCAACAATGCGGGCGTGGGCGGCGGCGGCACCTATGGTGAGTGGACTGATGCTGGCTGGAACTGGGTCCTCGGCGTCAACCTGATGTCGGTGATCTGGGGCTTCGAGATTTTCGGTCCGCTGATCGAAGCGCACGGCGAAGGAGGGCAGGTTGTTTCCACGGCGTCCGTCGCCGGACTGATTACGGGACCAAGTCCGGCGTACGATGTGAGCAAATATGGAGTGGTGGCACTGTCCGAGGGGATGCGTAACGTGCTCGCGCCGAGGAAGATTGGGGTATCCGTTCTGTGTCCGGGCGTCATCCGCACGCAGATCATGAATTCTCGGCGCAATGTGCCGCAGCGATTTGCTGGAGCTGTCGGCAATCCTCCGCCGACAGAAGGACCCCGCGCCGAGTTCATCAGGGCATTGCAGGGACGGATCAACAACGGCATTGATCCGCTCTATGTGGGCGAACTGGTTCGCGAGGCCATCGAAAACGACTGGCCCTATATTTTCACCGATACTGAGCACGAACCGTTCATCGACAGGCGCTTCGCAGCGATCAAGCAGGGCTTCGACCGTATACGCGGACGAACGCCGCGACGCTAGTTCTCGCATCTGCTCATCGCGACATTTTGCGGTGCCGCACAACTTCGGCCGCTATAGGGGAAAGCGGACATTGCCTTCGCACCACGCCGCTGGGTTTATGGGTACACGCCTAGCTGCCCGCTAGTCACTTCCGGTCTGCGCCGATCGGCGGACGATTTTGGAGCCCGGCCATGGGCAGTCTCGTGGGGTTGATCCTTGGGACGGTCCAATCGCGTACCGCTCTATTTCCATGTGTGCTATCTAGTTGGGTAGCAAAATGGTAGCGGGAAAAGCAAATCATGACTGACGATCAGGTCAATCTTGTCGTTCAGCACCTTTGCGAGCAATTGCACTTGGCGCTCCGATTGAAGGGCAGCGAGGCACATCCACCAAACGCCAAGGATATTGGATTCGATCCTGCCTTTGTAAGAACTGTACTGCTGACCGGGTTGCGGTCGGCGGGTGTCACGATCCATGACGAGGCAGCCGGGCCGAGCGAAGGGCCGCCGCGGTCCTAAACGCAAGATGCGAGACAAAAGCTCCGCGCCGAAGTCTTGGTGGCGTCACGAGCGGCCGTCGAGGTAACCGCGGCCCCGCGTCCCGTTTACCGTCGACAGCTGACATCACAGCGTTGTTCGGCTCGGGTTCAAAGGCGGTCCTGGCTCAGGCAAGGAATAACTCTGCTATGGGCCGCCATAGGCGACATCCGGGATCCTGCCATTGACCGGCACACGGTGGTCCGACCTTCGGAACCTCTGGGGCCAGCGGCTGTTGTAGCGCACGAGGGCCTGATGCATGGACATGGTCACGCGCGTTGACAGTGCGGATGCCGACCCAGCGAGCCGAGCTGCTCCGGTGAACTCACACAACGAGTGGGACCCGCTGGAGGAAGTGAGAGTCGGAAGGCTCGAGGGTGCGGCAATCCCCTCCGACCATCCGGTTGTCACCTGCAACATTCCGGGCATGGCTGCGCGAGCCCAGTCGCTGCTCGCAGGCTTCCATTATCCAAAGATCATGATTGAACCCGCGCAGCGCGAGCTTGACCACTTTGTCGCTCTGCTACAATCGCTGGGCATCGTGGTAAAGCGGCCGGAAGCGGTCGACCACAAGAAGCGCTTCGGCACGCCGGAATGGTCCTCGTGGGGCTTCTGCAATTCCTGCCCGCGCGACAGCCTGCTTGTGATTGGCGGGGAGATCATTGAAACGCCGATGGTTTGGCCATGTCGCTACTTCGAAACGCACTCCTATCGTCCGATCCTGAAGGACTATTTCCGACGTGGCGCGCGCTGGACCGCCGCGCCCAGGCCGCAGCTGACGAACGAGCTGTTCGATCCAGAGTTTCACGTGCCCGAGAAAGGCGAGCCGATCTCGTACATCCTCACCGAATTTGAACCGGTCTTTGACGCCGCCGATTTCTTTCGCTGCGGGCGCGACCTGTTCGTGACCCGCAGCAACGTAACCAATGCGTCCGGCATTGAATGGCTGCGTCGGCATCTTGGCGACGGCTATCGCATTCATGAAATCAAGAGTCGCTGTCCCACTCCGATGCACATCGATACCACCATTCTGCCGCTTGGCCCCGGCAAGATTCTGATCAATCCCGAATACATTGACGCCGACCAACTTCCGGCCATCTTGAAAAAATGGGACATCCTCGTGGCCCCGGAGCCCGACCCGATAACCGATCCTATGCTCAGGATTACCTCGTTATGTGGGAAATGGCTCAACATGAACGTGCTGATGGTGGACGAGAAGCGAGTTATCGTTGATCCGCATCATACCGCAACGATGCGTGCGTTGGAGAATTGGGGATTCGAGCCCATTCCCTGCGAGTTCTTGCACTATGCCGCATTTGGCGGAGCCTTCCATTGCGCCACCCTCGACATCCGGCGGTGCGGCACGTTGCAAAGTTATTTTTGAGCGCCGACCTTCCGTCCGGTTGACGGTGCAGTCGTGAACCTAGGGAACACCCTTCGGCAGCTCCCGTTGCGCGATGACCCGTACGGGTGGGAAGACGATGCAATCCACCACATCGAAAATCACTTCGATACGTCGGTCGAAGGACTTCGCGAAGGCAATGGCGTCCTTGGTCTTTGCATCGGCGATACGTGTGCCGAGTGTACAAACTGGCATCGGTGACTCGCTGCAAACCGCAGCCTATCGTACGCTGGTCAAGTCAACTGTACACTCGGCGAAATGCTAAAATTTGAGGAACAGTCGGCTTCGGGTCAAAGGCTGCCCTCGGCGTCTCCACGATGGCTTTCCGCTCAGCCCTCGGAAGCGGCCCCTGAGAGGCCGAGAGCGGAAGTCAGCCACGGGCCATAAACGGAAGTGCTCTCTGAGCAACCGTTGGTTAGAATTGTCGGCTACAACGCCGTGACCTGGACCCAACTAGGGAGCTGTAATGACCCGATCTATGAAAATTCCAACCGAGCTTTTTGACAGTCGGAAATTCGGTTTTGCTCAGGTGGCCGTTACTTCCACGCCCTTAGGGTACGCGATACACATTTCCGGTCAAGTCGCGTGGGATTCGAATGGAAACATCGTCGGTACTGGCGACATTGGACGCCAATTAGAAAAGAGTTTGGAAAACCTCAGCGTGGCCCTAGCTTCCGTTGGTGCCAGACTTGATGATGTGGGATCGCTGCGGATTTATATTAGGCAAACCCACCTGCACCAAGGTGACACCATATCTCGCGCGCTCAAGGCTGTATTTGGTGACAATCCACCGTGCACAACTTGGATCGGAGTAACGAGCCTCGCCAGGGACGAGTTCCTTATCGAGATCGAGCCGTCGGTTGTATTCCTGCCCCGAACAGTATGACTACAGGCACAATCGGGGTCATGAGCGGCGGTCACCGCAACCTCCGTGCAACGTCCGGTCTTCCGCAGACAGCCGACATGGCGGTGGCTCGTTCTTTGTTCAGCTTGGGGCCAGAAGCGGGCATTCAGGTCAGCGGTGTAGTCAAGGGCTAGGCATATGCCTTCAGGCATTCAGCTTCAGCCCACTTCACCGCATCTTCGGCTGGCATCCCTTGCACGGCCTTCGCGAACATATCGATAATAATGTACTTGTTCAGCACCTCCGCCGCCTGACGGCTTGATGGCCCCGCATAGCCCATTAGCCGGCCAGTTCGTGCTGCCGACCGGAACGGAAGCATCACCGGATCCTTGTCCCACAGCGGATGCTTCTCCCAATCAGTCGTGGGGCCGACACTGAAGCCCTGTAGCGTAATGAAGTACTTTTCAAAGATCGGTTTGGAACTCATCCAGCGCATGAACTCCTTGGCCGGCTTCTGATTGCTCGAATAACGCAGTACGATGTTAGAGGCGGGGGTATGGAAGCTGAACTGCCCAGCTGGACCTGCCGGCAGCGGTGCGTGCTGGATGTCGTCCTTGATCGGCCTGCCGGCCTCGGTCTGATACGCATCCGGTTTGCGTAAAGCTTCAAGGTAAATGGAAGCGGCATTATTCGTCGCGCAGATTGTGCCACCGAGGAAGGCGCGGTTGTTGCTCGTGTCGTCCCAGGCAAGTCCGCCCTCGTCGTGGGCGTCCTTCCAGAACGCCACCATGAACTTGACAGCTTCGAGCGTCTCCTTGCTATTGAGCGAGACCGTCTTGCCGTCCGGCTCGACCTCCTTGCCACCCCAAGACCAGAGGTATGGATAGACAAAATTCGGGGCGTCTGCGAAGGCGTGACCGAGCGTCTGACCAATAGGACGGCCGTTAGCCTTGAGCTTCTTGCCAGCTTCGCGATACCGCTCCCACGTCTCCGGGAACTTCGCATAACCGGCCTCGGCAAACCACGATTTCCGGTAGGCTATTTGAATGCCAGTGATGTTGAAAGGAACGGCGAGCCAGCGCTTACCGTCGTATGCAGCTAAGCGAGAGGTCTCGTAAAAGCCGCCTTGAGACTTGCCAAGTTCCTCCGCCACGTCGTCGACTTCGGCTAGGCTCTCGGAGTACAAGTGCGCCCAATTATTAACTACGAGTACGATGTCGGGGCCCGATCCCGTTTGGATCGAGGAAGTGATGCGCGCCTGGACGTCAGTCGCGTTAATCGTCTCGACCGTGAGCTTGATCCCAAGCGCCTTCTGACATTCTCTCGTGATTTCACCTTTTAAGAGCACGTCCGCCGCCGGCACGAAACTGGACGGGCGAAGCCAATGGACGGTCCTCTCCTGCGCGTAGGCGGGCGCGCCTCCCGAAGCTAGGAGCGCTGCGAGGCCGCCGAACCTTGCCTCCATAAGACCCGCGCCGGAAATCTTGAATAGTTCTCGCCGACTGATGCCCGCCACGACGCTCTCCTCTCTCTGCGCAATAAACGTTACTGAGGAAGCACCTTGACCTTCCCGCCTCTGAGGTCGCTGCAACGGATGGTCTCCGCGTCCGATAAGCAAGGCGTGCTTTCCCCACGCCTGGAGCTACACACACCGATCACTGGCATAGGTTGCTGACCCGCGCGGTCACTGGCCAAGTGATGGCCCCAAGCGCGGCTATCAATTCCCGTCGTCCGACCCTGGCTGGCATGTGCCTCGCCCCCGAGAGCTGCCTACCAATGGGAATGATACCACGCTGCAGCCATACTGTCCCCGGTCTTCGGCCGGGCCGAAATCACTGCTTCAGGGGCCGCGCAATGTCGGCTACGGGGCCAGAAGGCGACATTGGCGGCCCGGACTCGATCTCTATTTGGTGCGCACCGCGGGTCAGCTCAGGCGCACCCCGGGTCAGCACAGTTGACGTTTCAACTTAGCGCATGACCGAAACGTCAAAGCGCGTTTGGCGCTGCGCTCTGATCCGTTTAGAGTATGGTGGGTTGGTGGGGCCTGGTGCGGCCATGGTGCAAGAGCGGGTCCGAGTCGAGCGAAGATTATCAGCGATCTTGGCCGCCGACGTGGCCGGCTATTCTCGGCTCATGCACAATGACGAAGAGGCGACACACGCCAAGCTGACGGCCCTTCTCGCCGGAGGTGTCGAGCCCGCAATTGCGCAGCACGGCGGCCGCATCGTGAAGAACACCGGCGACGGGTTTTTGGCTGAGTTTCCAAGTGCGGTCGAAGCGGTGCGGGCTGCCATGCAGTTTCAGTCCCGCATCAACGAACTTACCTGCGACGACGCGGAAGACAGGCGCATTCTCTTCCGTGTGGGGCTCAATATCGGTGATATCATCGTCGAAGCCCATGACATCTTTGGAGACGGCGTCAACATTGCGGCCCGGCTCGAGAGCATCGCCGAACCCGGCGGCATCTGTATCTCTCAGACTGTCTTCAATCACGCGCGCGACAAGGTGCCGTTCGACGTTGAGGAAGCGGGTGAGCAAACTCTGAAGAACATCGCCCGGCCCGTCCACGTTTACCGCATCATCATCGACCCGGGCCCGCGGACTGCGACGCCCAAACGCGAGATTCCGGCGCTCGCGTTGCCTGACAAGCCGTCTGTCGCCGTGCTGCCGCTGACCAATATGAGCGGCGACCCCGAGCAGGAATTCGTCTCGGACGGTATCGCCGAAGATGTGATCACGGCGTTATCGCGTTATCCCTCATTGTTCGTCATCGCACGGAACTCGTCGTTCACTTACAAAGGGCGAGCGGTTGATGTGAGACAGGTCGGGCGCGAGCTCGGCGTCCGCTACGTGCTTGAAGGTAGCGTGCGCAAGGCCGGCAGCCGGATCCGCGTGACCGCGCAGCTCATAGAGGCGGCGACCAGCAATCATGTATGGGCCGAGCGCTACGACCGCGATCTCGCAGATATTTTCGCCGTGCAGGATGAGCTTACCGAAGCGCTGACGACTGCGCTCGCCCCCGCCATTGCAGACGCCGAGCTCCGACGCGCCATGCGCAGGCCGCCGGGCAGCCTTGATGCCTGGGCCGCCTATCAGCGCGGCCTGTGGCATCTGAGCAAAGCGACCGCAGAGGACGATGAGAGCGCCGAGAAATTCTTCAGACAGGCGATCGATCTCGACCCGACCTTCAGCGGCAGCTACAGCGCGCTCGCTCTGTACCAGCTGCAAGCGGCCGCGCTCTACCAGAAGATTGGCCTGCGAGACGCGCAACACTCGGCGGAGGCCTTGGCCCGCCGGGCGGTCGCGCTCGATGGTGCCGATGCCGAAGCCCGTTCGTGCCTTGGCTGGGCCTTGCAAGCACGCGGCGAGGCTGACGATGCGTTGGCGGAGATCGAGCGAGCCCTCTCTATGAGTCCAAATCTGGCGATCGCGCACGGCCATCGAGGCGCGACGCTGATCTTTGCCGGACGGCACAAGGAGGGGGTCACGTCTCTCAACGTGTGTATCAGGCTCGATCCCCGCGATCCCTATCTGGCAGTCCGCTTGTTGCACATTGCGTGCGGTTTATATTTCTGCGGCGAATACGAGGCTTCGATCGAGGCCGCAAAACGCCTGATCCGGTCGTATCCGAATTTTCCGATGATCTACCGCTGGTCCGCGGCGGCGCTGGGCCAGCTTGGCCGCACAGCGGAAGCGAAGGAAGAACTGGAAAAGGCCGTCTCGCGCGCACCGGGGGCATTAGATATGTATGTCCGCAACAGAGCCCCGTGGTTTCGTCCACAAGACCATGCGCATCTCGTCGACGGTCTGAGTAAGGCCGGATGGAGGGGGTGAGGCTGCATTGAACTGCGGGCCATCCCTTCTGTTTGCAGCGAGTTGTTCGACGTTTCCCGCACGACGTCTCTTGTCGGATTGCCAAACGTCCGATTCGGGTCAAAACCGGTAAGGCTCGGAAGGAGCATATGATTTCTGCTTCGCTTCCAACATCAGACATTCGGACACCGGGCCCGTAAACGGCCCGACAGGCGGCAAATCATGGATGCACTGGCGAGCAAGCCGGCCGTGGAAACATGACCGATTGAACGTCTACGACCCTATGAGCGCAATTCGCGCCGGCATTCGGCCGAGCAGATCGAGCAAATCGCCGCGTCAATCCGGCAATGGGGCTGGACGATGCCGATATTGGCGGCCGACGACGGCATGGTTCTCGCCGGTCATGGGCGCCTCGCCGCCGGCAAGCTGTTGGGATTTACCGAGGTCCCGGTCATCGTGGCGCGCGGATGGACCGATCAGCAGAAGCGCGCCTAGGTTATCGCCGATAATCGGCTGACCGACGCCAGCGATTGGGATGACGAGATGCTGCGGCTCGAATTGACCGACCTCGTGGAGGACGGTTTCGAGATCGCGCTGACCGGCATAACCGAGGACGAGCTATCGCGGCTGTCCGTAGGGGTCGGCGAGCTAGAGCAGATGCCCGAGGTGCCGGATGGCGATCGGTCGCCCTATCGGGACATGACGTTCATTCTGTACGGGGAGCAATTCGGCACTGTGGAGCGCGCGATAGCGAAGGCGACCAAGCCGCGCGAGCCGAACAATCCCAACCGATCGCCGCAAGGCAATGCGCTCGCGGCGATCTGCGCCGAATATCTAGAGCGCGTCTCATAAATCGAGATTGATCGGTGCGGCTTACTCGACGTTCCGCTATGCCCCGATACCGACAAAATACGGCAACACAGCGAAATGGCGCGATGGGCCAAATCCGGAAGTTTAGCATGTGAACCTAAGCGTCGACCATGACACTAGGGTCCCAACTCCCTCAGAATGTGCTCGCGGTGCGCGACGTGCTGGGCTAGCGCCAGCCGAAATGTTTCCAAGAGAGCGCGGGCTAAGCTCGTGTCGTGCCCCGAAAGCTCAAGGTCCGCAACTCGAACCTCCTGCTCGGAAAGGTGTCGGTCGGCCCGTGAAATGTGCTCCTCGGCTTCTGCCAAATGGCGAAGCTCCATGGCGCGATCCATTCGTCGCTCCCTTGCCCATTGATGCAGGCGGGAGCACGATTGGTCTCTCAGTCACCGACGCCCGTCGCTGGTCGATATCGGTGATAAATCACTCTATCACCTCCTGCGATTGCGATGGCATCAAATCGGCATGCTGGCGTCCCAAGAACGTATCCGGCGGCGCGTTTGTCTCCAAAACCTCAATCGCCTCCGCGATGCTCTGGCGGGACCGCCGGATGTGTTCATCAATCAGCGGGTCATTCGCGCGATAGATCATATGCTTAGCCATGGTCGCCTCCACAACCAGTCTTGTTCCGATCACGTTCTAAATTACTACGGTCTAACATGTCACGCTTGGCTGGGTCGGTAGCCAAATCGCGCATCTGGGCGCATTCCTGCGAAGCTTTTCCAGCGCGGTTTTATAGTTCTTTATTTGGGCGCTTTTAATCCCGGCGAGTGAAGCCAGTCGGTCAGCTGCGCCGCCGTTTCCGTCTACCGCGCCTTCCTGAGCGCGACCTCGCGGGCGAAACCCGGAGGCAGTAGCCGCGCCTCCTCGCGCAAGCGCCGCGCTTCCTTCAAAAGACGTCGTTCCAACGTCTCAGTTTGTTTGAACCGGCGTCGTCGTTGCATTGCACAACGCTCCTCACGGAAGGGCCGGATGTTTTATGTCGGTCCCGGCGAGGGCTGCAGCACGAAGCCGCGCGAGGTCACGCTCGCCTGTGGCTGCTTTCCTAAGAATGCGATCCGCCATTTCGATCTTCGGGAGATTGCCCTTGCTGGCTTGCGGCAGCAGCTCCCAAGCTTGGTCCAAGGCATTGCGCATGATGTTCAGCATTTCCGGATCGTAAGCACTCACGGCACGGGCTCCTTGACTGTTACTCACTCGAAGACCCATTTCGCGCACAATTCCGGAATTGTCTGTTAGGGAGCCGACATTTTGCTGCGCAGCATTAGGAACGACGCTATGCCGACCACGTTGGCTCCGATCACCGGCAGCGGCTACCGCGGGGGTCGGTGGCTGAGAGACCGGTCGCGCTCCCGCCTGAGCAGGAGTCGCGACCATGGCCGATCTTCCCAATTGTTTGCTCAAAGCCTTGTCGCCCTCTGACGCGGCTGCGCTGCAGCCCCATCTGAGGAGCGTGCGGCTCCGACAACAGCAAGTTCTTTACGAAGCGGGTCGGCCCATCGCCCTTGTGTATTTTCCGACAGGTGCGGTCATCTCGCTGGTGGTCGAACTGACCTCCGGCGCGTCTGTCGAGGCGGCAATGGTGGGCCTCGATGGTGTGGTTGGCGCAACGGCCGCGCTGAATGGGAGAAAATCACTGAGCCGAGCGGTCGTGCAACTCGCTGGCAGTAGCATGGTTTGTGACGTCGGTGATCTTGGCTCGATAGCCATGCAAAGTGTGAGTATGCTTTCGATCCTCATCCGCCATGAACAGGCTTTGCTCGCGCAGGCACAACAATCAGCCGCCTGCATGTCGTCGCACACCGTCGAGGCTAGGCTCTGCCGCTGGCTGCTGCGGGCAAGGGACTTGGCCGGTAGCGATACCCTCGATTTCACCCAAGAGTTTCTGGCAGGTATGCTTGGTACGCAACGGACGAGTGTAACGTTGTCGGCTCAGACGCTGCAAAAAGCTGGATTGATCGAATATAAGCGAGGCAAGATCCGCATTCAGGATGCAAATCGCATGCGCGAGGCAGTTTGCGAGTGCTATCAGGCGGTGAAAGATCAGTACGCGGAAGTCGTGGCACTAAGCGACTAAGCAAGAGGCAACGAACAACGAGCCTTTGGTTAATTCTGACTTCCGCTATTGGCCGCCAGCTGACCTCCGCGCTGTCGGCCGAGAGGTGAGCAGAATAGTGTCATGCAGGCTGCGGAGGGCAGCCTTTGACCCTGGCTGTGTGAAAACGCTGGGCTGCTGTTATGATTCTCCTGTGATTCTTTGGGGGAATCGATGAGGCGCTTCGTTGAAGAGGCGGATCGTGGGCAGCGGACGCTGTTGCCTGAATGCCTCGATGATTTCATTGACGAGAACAACCCTGTTCGCGCGATCGACGAGTTTGTCGATGCGCTTGATCTGGCCGAGATGTGCTTCGGCGGAGTTGCGCCGGCGGCGACTGGCCGGCCGTCGTATCACCCCTCGGTTCTCCTGAAGCTTTACATCTACGGCTATCTGAACCGGGTACAGTCAAGCCGGCGGCTGGAACGAGAGGCTGGACGGAACATCGAGGTGATGTGGCTGCTGGGTCGGCTTGCTCCTGATCACAAGACGATCGCGGACTTCCGCAAGGACAACAGCGTCGGGCTGCGTAAGGTCTGTGTGCGTTTTGTCGAGCTCTGCCGCGGGATGGGTCTTCTCACGACGGCGAGCGTCGCCATCGATGGGAGCAAGTTCAAGGCCGTGAACAACCGGGACAGGAACTTCACGCGCGCGAAGGTGGAGCGGCGGCGTGCTCAGTTGGAGGAGAGCGTCGCGCGCTATTTGAGCCAACTTGACACGGCCGACCGACAGCAGCCGAGCGAGGCGCTGGCGGCGAAGGTGACGAGGCTTACCGAGAAGCTGACGAAGCTGAAGGGGGAGATGGGCAAGCTTGCTGCCTATGAGAAGCAGATGCTTGCTTCGCCGGATCAGCAAATCTCCCTGACCGATCCGGATAGCCGTTCGATGGCAACCAGTGGCCGCGGATCCGGCGTTGTCGGCTACAATGTCCAAGTCGCCGTCGATACCGACAATCACCTGATCATCGCGCATGAGGTGACGAACAGCGGCTCAGATCGGGCACAACTTGCCAATATGGCCAGGCAGGCGAAGGCTGTTCTGAAGGCTGAGACGCTCGAGGCCGTTGCCGATCGCGGCTACTTCAGCAGCCCGGAGATCCTCGCCTGCCACGAGGCCGGCATCACGGTAACTCTGCCTAAGCCGATGACTTCGGGCGCCAAGTCGGACGGACGCTTCGGTAAGCAGGACTTTGTCTATTTGCCGGAGGAAGACGCCTATCGTTGTCCGGCCGGGGAGCGATTGCCGTATCGCTATACAAACGAAGAAGCCGACAAGATGCTGCGGCGATACTGGACCAGCGCCTGTAAGAATTGCTCGATCAAACCCCAGTGTACGCCCGGGTCAGAGCGACGGATCACGCGATGGGAGCACGAGGATCTGCTCGACGCCGTGCAGCAGCGGCTCGATGCGAACCCGCTCGCTATGCGCCTTCGTCGCGAGACTGTCGAGCACCCGTTCGGCACGATGAAGGCACGCATGGGAGCAACGCACTTCCTGACCAAAACCCTCCCAAAGGTAGCCGCCGAGATGGCCCTCTCGGTTCTGGCCTACAATCTGACCCGAGCAATGAATATCCTCGGGATCAGGCCGCTGATCGCCGCGATCGCGGCCTGAGACCGGACCAGTTTTGGCAAGACTGATGGTCCTGTAAGGCCGTTTTTACACGGCCAAGACCCCTTGCTGACGCTGGGTCGCCGGATATGCGGTTTCTGGTCTAGCGGATTTAGTACTTGTCGGATCGGGCCTTCGACCCGAAGCCCTGGCCGTGTTGATCTGCACCTAACTCGGCGGGCCGATGAGGTTGAGACGGCAACGACACAGGCACGACGGGAATAGCCGGCGTTTTGCGGGCTGTCATGTCAGCTACGGGGTCATGAGCGGCGGTCACCGCAACCTCCGTGCAACGTCCGGTCTCCCGCAGACAGCCGACATGGCGGTGGCTCGTTCTTTGTTCAGCTTGGGGCCAATAGCGGCGGTGGGGGAGTTGCGGCCGCAGATTGTGCTCTGCCCGACCGGGGAATAAAATGCCCTCCAACTTTCCGAGTTTGCAACAATCCAGTGCGCAAGCTCATCGCGGGCAAAGCGAGGGAAGAACCTCATCATCGGAGGTCCACATGGCAGCGGAAGATCTTGATCGCGCAGTCGAGCGAAGTCATCGAGCCGTGGCAGCGGTATTCCGGGGTGATCCGGGCCCGGCGAAGGCTCTTTTTTCAGAAATTGATGACGTCACTTTGGGCAACCCTTTTGGGCCCTATGCACGCGGCCGTAAAAAGGTCGAAGAAACGATTGCCCGTGCCGCCTCGAACTATCGCGATGGCGACGTCACCGGCGTGGAACTTGTAGCGAAATATGTGTCCGATGGGCTTGCCTGTGTCGTCGAAGTGGAGCGAGGGCATGCCAAGGTTGGCGGGAGCGATCAAACGGCCACACTGGCTTTGCGTGTGACCAGCCTCTTTCGCTTGGAGCACGACGTTTGGAAACTTGTCCACCGGCATGCCGACCCGATCACGACACCACGCCCAGCAGCGTCTGTGATCAGCCAATAGCAAACGCGTTATCATTCCTCGGCCTTCTCATCTTCGGCGACAACAATCTGCTTGCCGTCGCTCATTCTCAATGGAGGAACCACAGTCGCGAATTATCTAGTCGTCTTTGTAGTTTCCGCTAAGGGGCAAAAGCGGCCCTCGACCAGCCGCATTCGATAGCTCTGCTACCGGTCTAAAGCCGACCTCGCCTTCACCGAAAGATACGTCTGCTTCGACGCAGTTGCATCGGCTTGGACATTTCTGCGGCATATCCGCTTAACGATTGCGGAGAGATCCGAGAGTGTTCCAGGACGCCGGTTGAAAGACTGTCGCAAGGCCCTGCGATGATGACACTATGCCACTGTTTTGCCCGACGCGTCAACTTTGTATTCGAAAAATCAGAATATGCTGCGTCAGTTTGCTAAGCCATTGATATCGTGATCACCGGCTACTGTGCATGGGGTTGTTTTTTGACTTTTTGTTGTGCGGCCCCCAAGAGCTCCGCCGCGCCTGCTCGCGGCCGCCGCTAATGTCCGCCGAGATAGGCCGTGATCAGTCGGGGATCGTGGATGAGATCCTTGGCGGGTCCTGACTGCACGATCTCGCCGGTCTCCAGAACGTAGCCGTAGTCGGCCGTCTCCAGTGCGGCGCGGGCGTTCTGCTCGACCAGCAGGATCGACACGCCGAGATCGCGGAGCGATGCGATGGTGCGGAAGATCTCGCGCACGATCAGGGGCGCAAGGCCGAGGCTCGGCTCGTCCAGCATGAGCAGCTTGGGCCTCGCCATCAGCGCGCGTCCAAGTGCGAGCATCTGGCGCTCGCCGCCGGAGAGCGTGCCGGCGGCCTGGCGCTGCCGCTCCTTCAACCGGGGGAAGCGGTCATAAACCTCATCGAGCGTCTTCTGGACACTGGTGCGGTCGCGCAGGCTGTAGGAGCCCAGCAGGAGATTGTCGGCAACCGACATGTCGGAGAACAGCTCGCGCTTCTCGGGCACCAGGCACAATCTGCGTTCGACGCGATCCTCGACCGACATCCTGCCGATGTCGCTGCCCTGAAAGACCATGCGTCCCCTCGAGGAGAGCAGTCCGATTGCGGCCATCAGCAGCGTGGTCTTGCCGGCGCCGTTCGGGCCGATGACGGTGACGATTTGCCCTTCCTCGACCGACAGCGAGACGTTGCGGACCGCTTCGACATTGTCATAGCAGACCGTGACGTCCGACAGGGAAAACATCGAGCTCACGCGACGCCTCCGAGATATGCCTCTTGCACCCTTGCGTCGCTGCGGATAGCAGCCGGCGCGCCCTCGCAGAGCTTCGAGCCGAAATCCAGCACGACGATGCGGTCGACCAGCGACATCACGAACTCCATGTCGTGCTCGACGATCAGGATGGTCAGGTGGTCCGCCCGGAGCGAGCGCAGCAGCTCGGCCAGCCTGAGCTTCTCCTGGCGGCGCAGGCCTGCCGCGGGCTCGTCCAGCACCAGGAGGGTCGGGTCTGCGGCAAGCGCGCGCGCGATCTCCAGGATGCGCTGATTCCCGAGCGGCAGGTTGCCGGCGAGTTCGAACGGCTTCTCGGCGAGACCGACGCGTTCGAGCTGCATCAGCGCCTCATGACGCGCGCTCGCTTCCTCGCGCCGGTTGAGCCGGAAGGCGCCGGCGAACAGACCTGCACTGGTGCGGCCATAGGTACCGAGCATCACGTTCTCCAAAAGGCTCATGCGCGGCCGCAGCTTGACGTGCTGGAACGTGCGCGCGATTCCGGCCTGGGCGATACGCGACTGCTCGTCACGTGTGATCGGGCGTCCGGCAAAGACGATCTCGCCCTTGTTGACCCGCAGCGCGCCGGTCAGGCAATTGAACATCGTGCTCTTGCCGGCTCCGTTCGGACCGATCACGGCGAGGATTTCACCCGACCGCACTTCGAAGCTGACATTGTTGACGGCGACCAGGCCGCCGAACCGGCGCTCGGCGCCGTCCACCTTCAAGAGCAGCTCACCGGGCTTCGGTTGCGAACGGCGGGGCAGCGGCGATGCCGGCCCCGGCCGCTCGTGCCGCAGTTTCGGCAGGTAGCGCGCGACGAACGGCACGATGCCCTGTCGCGCCCATTGCAGGAACAGGATGAAGAGAGCCGAGAAGGCGACGATCTCGAGCTGTCCGGAGGCGCCCTTGGCGATCAAGGGCAGATAGTCCTGCACGCTGTTCTTCAGCAGCGTCACGATGGCGGCGCCGACGACGCCGCCGAGAAGGCTGCCGGCACCTCCGACCATCGACATCATCAGATATTCGATGCCCATGCCGGCATCGAACGGGCCGGGACTGATGAAACGGCTCATATGCGCGTACAGCCATCCCGACAGCGAGGCCAGGAAGGCCGCGATCACGAAAGTCACGAGCTTGATCCGGAACGCGTTGATGCCGAGGCTTTCGACCAGCATGTTGCCGCCGCGCAGCGCGCGCATGGCGCGGCCGAGCCGGGAGTCCAGCAGGTTGTAGCCGAGCAAGAGGATGGCGGTCACGATGCCCCAGATCAGGAAATAGATCTGCGCGCTGGAGACGAGGGCGAACGATCCGAAGCTGATCGGCGGGATCGACGAGATGCCGTTGAACCGGCCGAGCCCCTCGACATTGCCGAACAGGAAGCCGATCGCCAGACCCCAGGCCATGGTGCTGAGCGAGAGGAAGTGGCCCTGGAGCCGCAGCGTGACGAGGCCGAGAATGGTCGCAACGCCGCAGGTCAGGGCCACGCCGAACAGCAGGCCGAGCCAGGGCGAATGGCCATTCAATGCCGAGACCCAGGCGGTGGCATAGGCCGCGACCCCGACGAAGGCCGCCTGTCCGAACGACACAATGCCGCCGACGCCGGTGAGGAGCGCGAGCCCGATGGCGACCAGCGAATAGATGCCGATGTAGTTCATCAGCATGATGCTGAACGGGCCGAGGACGATGGGAGCCGCAGCGAGGCACAGGACGGCGGCGCCAGCGGCGATCTGAACGTAAAGGCGCGTCATTCCTCGATCTCCTCCTCGGAATGCAGCGATGCGAGGGATCGCCAGATCAGCACCGGGATCAGCAGCGAGAACACGATGACGTCCTTCAGTGCGCTGCTCTCGAAGGATGCGAAGCTTTCGAGGATGCCGACGCCGACGGCACCGATCGCCGCGCCCGGATAGCTCGTCATGCTGCCGATGATGGCGCCGACGAACGCCTTGAGGCCGATCAGGAAGCCGGAATCGTAGAACACCGTGTTGACGGGCGCGATCAGGATGCCCGATACGCCGGCCATGAGAGAGCCGAGGAGATAGGCGATCGTGCCGGCGCGCGCCGGTCGTATTCCCATCAGCCGCGAGCCGGTCCGGTTCACGGCGGTGGCACGCAGGGATTTGCCGACCAGCGAGAAGTCGAAGAACAGATAGAGCAGGCCGCTGAACACGAGCGCTGCGATGACGATCAGCATGGTCTGGCCTGAGATCAGCACGCCGGCGAGCTCCATCGAGAGCGAGGTCAGCGGCTCGGTGCGGACACCTTCGGGGCCGAAAAACAAAAGGCCCAGCCCCACCAGCGCAAAATGCAGGGCCACCGACACCGTCAGCAGCAGCAGCACCGTGCCGTCCGCGATCGGGCGGAACACGATGCGATCGAGCAGCGGCGAGATCGGCGTGATCAGCATCAGTGCGAGCACGAGCCTGACGGCGAGGGGCGGGTCGAGGCGCATGGCAAGCCAGGCGCTACCGACCACAGCCAAGGGGAGTACGAGATAGAAGAGCAGGGCGCGCGGAGCGAGACGAAGCTCGCCAGAGCGCGTCAACGAAACGATCTCGATCAGGGTTGCGAGACAGGCCAGCACCACGACCAGCGCGCCCGTCCCCGGAAAGCGCTTCGCATCAAGGGCGGCCAGCGTCAGCGCAGTGAACGCCGCGATGTCGCCGAAGGGGACGAAGATGACCCGCGTCACGGTGAATATGAGCACGGTCCCGATCGCCACGAGCGCATAGACCGCGCCGGTGGCGATACCATCGATCGCGAGTATGGCCGCGATATCGCTCGTCATTGAGACGCTATCTCCCTTCCAGTTGTCCGCCCCCTTGATCTTTCTTTACGGCGCGTACTTCCAGGCGCCACCGGTGAGGCGAACGACGACGAGGGAGCGCTCGTCGACACCGGTCACAGCGCCCGGCTTGAAGTTGTAGACGGCATGCACGCCCGGAAGCTCCTTGGTGCTGAGGATCGCATCGCGCAGGGCAGCGCGGAATTCGACCGTGCCGGGTTTCGCGGTCTTGAGCGCCCGCTCGGCGGCATTGGCGAAGATCAGCCAGGCGTCGAAGGAATAGGCCGAGAAACCGTCCGTGGTCGGAATGTTGTGGGTCTTCTGGTAGACGCTGCGGAAATCCAGCGCGATCTTCTTGGCGAAATGCTCGTCGGGCAGCTGCTCGGCGACGATCACGGGCCCGGCCGAGACTTGAATTCCGTCCGCGGCCTTGCCGCCTACGTTGACGAAGTCCGGATTGACCAGCGCCACCGTGCCGTAGGTGTTGCCCTTGAAGCCGCGCTCGGCAAGGCTGAGGAGCGGCAGCGCACCTTGCGTGCCAGAGCCTCCAATTAGCACGGCGTCGGGCCGTGCGGCCATCACCTTGAGGATCTGCGCGGTGACCGAAGTGTCGGTGCGGGCATAGCGCTCGTTGGTCTGGATCTTGAGATCGTCAGTCGCCTCGGCTGCCTTGGCGCCGTTGTAGACGAGGTCGCCCCATGCATCCGAGAAGCCGATATAGCCGATATTCTTCTTGCCATCGCGCTTCATGCGATCGGCGATGATCTTGACGAGCAGCGACGCCGGCTGCGGTACCGAGACCACCCACTGCTCCGGCGTGTCGGGCAGCTTGACGATCGGCGAGACCGCGATCATCGGCACTTTCAATTCGCTCGCCACCGCCGCCATCGCGATCGTCGATGGTGCGGTTGCGGTGCCGATCAGCAGGTCCACCCTCTTCTTCCACCAGCTTGCGCGCGTTGCGCGTCGCAGCCGACGGATCGGAGCCGTCGTCGAGCTGGATCAGGCGAATGGTCTCGCCATTGACCGACTTCCTGTATTCGTAGGCGGCGTTGATACCGCGCCCGTAGGGGATCCCGATCGAGGAGCCGTTGCCGCTCAGCGAGGTGACAAAGCCGATGGTGATGTCGGCCTGCGCGGCTGGTGCAGCGACAATTCCAGCCACAAGTGCAAGTAAGCTCACGGTCTTGCGCATTGCCTTCTCCTGCTTCGATAGGGATGTGAGTGACTGGATGCTGCCGGGCCCGAGCCCGAACTTCGAACGAATTGATCGAAAGCGATGCTGCAGCGCCGAATGTCGGCGCGACTGAAAAGACCTTGCCTTGCGGGCGGCGCAATCATGCCCGGGCTTGCCGCTGCAGGTTAGCGCAGCCGCGCTCTGTCGCGCGTCGTTCAGGTTCGAAGACTGTCCACACGATCGAGTCTCTCAAGAACGGTGCCCTGCAACACTATTGTTACGCCGCCCCAGCGCCGGTCGGCGAAGTATTACTTAAAGCCTAAAGTATATTCCGCGGAGGCGTCAACAGCATGGGGCGGCTGTCTTCAAAAAAATGCTGTTGCATACAATTCCGGCACCGGCAGCCAAAACTCGCGCCTCCTGTTCGCCCGAAATGGGCGCGGCGGCGGTGGCACCTCGGACCACAATCTTCGATGCGCCGCACACATTTGACGTGCCAATTAGTTTATGGTTGAAATATTCGCATCGACAGTCCCGCGACCGATCCTCCCATACCCGCTCGAGGAGAAGGACGATGCGCATCTTCTGGCAGAGCTTCGTTGATGCGAGCCTGAACGCGCCGTACATGGCGCTGCTGTCCGAGTATCTCAACAACATCGCTGCGCCAGGCACGACGGTCCATGTCGAGGGCGTTTCGCCGCCGGATCGGGAGTTTGGACGACTTGCCGAACTGCGTTGCGCCGTCCAGGCGATCGACAATGGCATCGCGGCGGAGGAGCAAGGCTTCGATGCATTCGTCATGGGGCACTTCCAGGATCCCGGTCTGTACGAGCTTCGCGCGACGCTCGATATTCCCGTGATCGGGACTGGTGAGGCGACGCTGCTTGCCGCCTCGCAGCTTGGTCGGCGGCTCGGCCTCGTCACGCTCGATACCGTCTTCGAGGTCTGGCACTACGAGCAGGCCGAGCGTTATGGCCTCGGCGATCGCGTCGTTCACGTGACGGGCCTCGACTGCAAGCCCGAGGATTTCGCAGACGCCTTCGCAGGCAATCAGGCCGCGCACGCCCGCATGATCGAGGATTTCGTTGCCTGCGCGCTGCCCCTCGTCGAGCGCGGCGCCGATGTCGTGATTCCCGCCGGCGTGCTGCCGGGCCTGCTGATCGGCCGGGAGCATGGTCTCAAGGTTGGGCACGCCCCGGTGGTCAACTGCGCCGCGGTGGCGCTGAAGAGCGCCGAGATGTGGGTGCAGCTCAGGCGCCTCAATGGTACCGAGCCGAGCCGCGGGCCGAGCTTCAAGCGCGCCAGCGCGCTTGCTCGTGACGATTTCCGCGCGATGCTCGCGCGCAACCGACCTTAGGGCCCGCTGCAGCGTTTGGAGAAGACGACATG
This sequence comes from Bradyrhizobium zhanjiangense, assembly GCF_004114935.1. Lineage (NCBI taxonomy): Bacteria > Pseudomonadati > Pseudomonadota > Alphaproteobacteria > Hyphomicrobiales > Nitrobacteraceae > Bradyrhizobium > Bradyrhizobium zhanjiangense. The sequence continues at coordinate 6,229,764 of NZ_CP022221.1, read as the reverse complement.
ATGACGCCTGAGAAGATCCTGTACGAAACCGAAGTCACGGCCACCGGAGGCCGTGACGGTCAGGCAGTGAGCTCCGACGGATTGCTATCGGTGTCGCTGTCATTGCCGAAATCGCTGGGTGGCCCCGGAGGCGAGGGCACGAACCCGGAGCAGCTCTTTGCGGCCGGCTATGCCGCGTGCTTTCTTGGTGCGGTCAAGCTCGTGGCGCGGACCAGGAAGGTCGTGCCGGTCGCGGAGCCTTCGGTGACGGCGCAGGTCGCGATGGGGTCCGTGCCGGTTGGTTATGCGCTCGCCGTCGAGCTGAAGGTCAGGCTGCCCGGTGTCGAGACGTCAGTGGCGGAAGCCATTGTTGCGGGCGCGCACGAACGCTGTCCCTATTCGAACGCGACGCGCGGCAATATCGATGTGAAGCTGACGGTGGTCTGAGGCGGATGGACAGGACAGGCGCCCGGTGACGAATTCGCTGCGTATACCCTATGACGGCATCGTGATGGCAGCTCCCGTCACGATACCCTATGTGCGCTACTCCATCGAAAGCGCGCAGTGGTGGATCGGTCGCGCTTTGCGCTCGCTCGTCACCGAGTCCGGCATCAAGGTCTCCGATATCGATGGTCTGTGCGTCTCCAGTTTCACCATGGGCACGGACAGCGGCATCGGCCTGACGCAGCATTTCGGACTCTGCGTGCGATGGCTTGATACGATTCCGCTCGGTGGCGCCAGCGCCATCGCGGCGCTGCGAAAGGCGGCGCGCGCGGTTCAAGCGCGCGATGCCGATATCGTGGCATGCATCGCCGGCGACACCAACCACGTCGATTCCTTTCGCCTGACGCTTGAGAATTTCTCCCGCTTCAATCAGGACGCTGTCTATCCTTACGGTGCGGGCGGCGCGAATTCGAGCTTCGCTCTCATCGCACGCAACTACATGCGGAGTTTCGGAGTCACGCGTGAGGACGTCGGCAGGATCGCGGTCGCCCAACGCGCCAACGCCTTGCGCAATCCGCACGCGCTGATGAAGACGCCATTGTCGATCGAGCAATATTTGGCGGCGCGCCCCATCTCCGATCCCATTCATCTGTTCGACTGCGTGATGCCTTGCGCCGGCGCCGAGGCCTTCCTCGTGATGCGGGAGGATACAGCCGCCTCGCTGCGGCTGCCGGCGGCAAGGCTGCTGTCGACGATCGAGCGGCACAATGCCTTTGCCGATGATCCGATGCAGGTTCGTGGCGGTTGGGCGAGGGATGTCGATGAGCTCTATGCAATGGCCGGCGTCAAGCCCGACGATCTGGACATTGTCCAGACCTACGACGATTATCCCGTCATCTCGATGATGCAGTTCGAGGATCTCGGCTTCTGCGGGAAGGGCGAGGGGGCCGAGTTCGTGCGTCAGCACGATCTCACCATCGACGGGGACCTTCCGCACAACACATCTGGCGGACAACTCTCGGTCGGGCAGGCCGGGGCTGCCGGCGCCTATCTCGGTCTCGTCGAAGGGCTGCGGCAGGTCCTGGGAGTTGCGGGCCCGACACAGGTCAGGGATGCAAGCCTCGGCCTGGCCTCGGGCTTCGGTATGATCAACTATGATCGCGGACTTGCCTCCGGCGCCGCGATCTTTGCCGGGCCTTCGCGATGATCGATCCGATTGAACCGCCACGACGCAAGAATCCGCTGCTGCGGACACGCCTGCCGACTGCGCCGTCGCGCGCGCGCAGCAGGACGTCGCACGGCTTCACGCGCGCCGCCGCGGAAGGTCGCTTCATGCTGCAGCGCTGCGAGGGCTGCGGCACCTTCACCTATCCGGCGCGAGAGGCGTGTCCCTCATGCCTGTCGGCCACGCTCGCTTTCGTCGATGCGCCGGCTCGCGGCTTGCTGCTTGCCGAGACCACGGCGCGCGTGCCGAGTGACGTCTATTTCCGCGAGCGGGCGCCCTGGCGCGTCGGGCTCGTCAAGATGGATTGCGGGCCGACCATCGTGGCGCATCTCCATGCCGACTGTATCGAAGGCGCCCCCGTCCGCATGTCGTTCCAGCTCGACAAGAGCGGTCAGGCGGTGGCCTTTGCCCGACCCGAAGGGGAGACCCCTGACATGGCTGACGACCGGCAGTGGCGTGAAATGACCGCCGATCCCAAGTTTCGACGCGTGCTCGTGACCAACGGCCGCAGCGCTATCGGTCGGGAAGCTGCCTTGGCGTTGAAGGCCGCGGGGACCAAGACGGTGTTCGTCGGCATCGCGGAGCGGTGGCGGCCGTTTGCCGGCGAAGAGCTGTTGCGAGGGCAGGACGGCATCGAACTCGTGCCCCTCGACGCCGCCGATGAAAAGTCAGTTGGCGATCTCGCCGCCGACGTCGGCGGCAAGGTCGACATCCTCGTGAATACGACGGAGTATGTGAGGCCCGGTGGCCTATTGGACCGCAAGGGCACCAGCATTGCACGCGACGAGATCGACCAGGCCTATCTCGGCTTCATCAATCTCGCGCAGGCCTTCGGGCCCATCATGCGGATGCGGGGCGCGGACGGCATCAATAACAGCGTCGCCTGGGTCAACATCCTCTCCGTCCATGCGTTGGCGAACTGGCCCGCCTTCGGCGCTTACTCGGCCTCGCAGGCCGCGTGCCTGTCGCTCTCGCATTGTCTTCGCGCCGAACTCCGGCCCGGCGGCATCAAGTTGATGAACGTCTTCACGGGGCCAGTCGACACCGAGTGGTTTCAGACCGTGCCTCCGCCGAAGGTGGCGCCGCGCGCCGTCGCGCAGGCGGTCGTCGCCGGGCTCAGGGACGGACTTGAAGAGATGTATGTCGGAGACGTCGCCGAGGAGATCCGGCAGCGCCTTGCGGCCAATCCAAAAGCACTCGAGCGCGAGCTCGACCGCTGAGCAGCAAATTCGATCAAGCTGGAGGACGCGACGATGCAAGGCAGGGCTCTTCTGGAACTGGCGGATGCGATCGCTTCGGACGCGGTGCGTGTCATTGATCTGAGCTTCACGCTCAGCCCCGACTTTCCGGTGATCGTGTTGCCGCCCGAATTCGGCCAGGCGGCGCCGGTGCGCATCCAGGAGATTTCACGTTATGACGCGCGTGGTCCGGCCTGGTACTGGAACAATGTGACCTTCGGCGAGCATACCGGCACGCATTTCGACGCACCGATTCACTGGTTCACCGGCAAGGATCTCGCCAACAATGCGGTTGATACCATGCCGGCCAAGGACATGATCGCGCCCGCCTGCGTCATCGACTGCTCCGCGCAGGCGGCGCAGGATTCGGACTTCGTGCTCACGGTGCCGATCGTCGAGGCCTGGGAGGCCCGGCACGGACGGATTCCTTCCCGGCACTGGGTGCTGCTGCGGACCGACTGGTCGAAGAAGGGGTGGCGCGACTATTCCAACCTCCGGGATGACGGCGCTCACACGCCGGGCCCGAATCCGGCGGTGATGAAATGGCTGGTAGAGGAGCGCGGCATCATCGGATTCGGCACCGAGACGATCGGCACCGATGCAGGGCAGGCTGGGCATTTCGAGCCGCCTTATCCCGCGCATCACTTCCTCCATGGCGCGGGCCGCTATGGCTTGCAGTGCCTGTGCAACCTGGATCAGCTCCCCGCCACTGGGGCGATCATCGTGGCCTCTCCGCTGAAGATCAAGAACGGTTCGGGCAGTCCGCTACGCGTGATCGCGCTGGTCTCCTCGACGTGAAACGCGCGCATGGCGCTTGCCCGACATTGATAGACACGAAACGAAAGACAGGTGCCATGATCTCGATGAAATCACTGCTCGGCTCCGCGCTGCTGCTTCTGGCCGTTCCTCAGGGAGCGCGAGCCGACATCCTTGTCGGCTTCGTCACCGGTCTCAGCGGGCCGGTATCCTCGATCGGCATTCCGAACGCGAAGGGGATTGCCGCGGGAGAGACGTATGTCGGCGAGATCGGCGGCGAGAAGGTGCGCCTCATCCAGCTCGACGACGCCTCCGATGCCACCGCCTCGGCGCGCAACGCGCGCAAGCTCGTCGAGCAGGAGAAGGTCGACATCCTGATGGGGACGTCGGGGGCGCCGCAGACGCTGGCGATGGCCACCGCCGCGATCGAGATGAAAGTGCCGATGATCGCTGTCTCTCCGATCGCAGCGGTTCCGGCCGGCGAGGGCGGCCCCTGGGTCGTGCAGACCCCGCAGCCGATGCCGCTCCTGGTCCAGGGCGTCGTTGATCACATGAAGGCGCGCGGCTTGAAGACAGTCGCGTTCATCGGGTTTTCGGATGCGCTCGGCGATCTCCTGTATGACTCGTTATCGCAGAGCGCCAAGGCGGCCGATATCAAGGTCATTGCCAACGAACGCTACGCCAGATCCGACTCGTCGGTGACCGCGCAGGTGCTGCGCGCGCTTGCGGCCCGCCCCGACGCCATCATGCTCGGCGGCACCGGAACGCCGGGTGCGCTGCCCGCCATCGCCTTGTCCGAGCGCGGATACAAGGGGCCGCTCTACGGCAACAACGGGATGATTAGCGCCGATTTCCTTCGCCTCGCCGGCAAGACCGCCAATGGCATCATCTGCCCCACGGGGCCGGTGATCGCGGCCGAACAGCTTCCGTCGAGCAATCCTATTCAGAAGGTCGCCTTGGCCTACCGGACGGCTTACGAAAAGGCGAACGGCGAGCAGCCGACGGACGGGTTCTCCTCCTACTCGTTCGATGGCTGGGTGGTCTTCGTCGACGCAGCCACGCGCGCGTTGGCGACAGGGGCCAAGCCGGGCTCGCCGGAATTCCGCAACGCGCTGCGCCAAGCCTTGTTCACCACCAAGGAGGTCGTCGGCACGCAGGCAATCTACAATTTCACGCCGGCGGATCGGCACGGCGTCGATGCACGTTCGCGCGTCCTCGTTCAGATCGAGGACGGGAAGTACAAGCTCCTGCCTTGACGTCGGGCGGGCCTGGTCGAGCCGGATTTGACGGAGCATTGCATGCGGGATGACGCCGGGCGGCAGCAGGAAGCGCCGGCCTGGGCGCGTGCGGTCGAGCTGTTTCCACCTTGCGACCGCGTGCTCTCGACCATCCTCGCCCGGCAGGCGGAGCGCTATGGCGATCGCGTTCTGCTGGTTGCTGGGCAGACGCGCTGGACCTATGCGCAGACTGCGGCGATAGCGGCTGCATCGGCGCAGACGTTGATCGAGGCCGGCATCAAACCGGGAGACCGGGTCGCGTTGATGTGCTCGAACCGGCCGGAGTTTCTTCAAGTCTATCTCGGCTGCGCCTGGCTCGGGGCCATCACGGTGCCAATCAACACGGCGCTGCGGGGGCTGCAGCTCGCGCATATCTTCCGCAACTCGCGTCCTGCGCTCCTCGTCGCCGAAGCCGGGTTTCTCGCCGCACTCGAGACCGTTGGCACCGAGGCCGCTCTGCCGCCGCTCGTATGGACGATCGATCAGGTCGTGGAGGCGCCACGGATCGCAGCGGTGCCGTTGCCCGCGCTCGCATCCATGGCGCTGGCTGTTGCCGTGCGGCCGGGGGATACCGTTGCCGTCCTCTACACCTCCGGCACCACGGGGCCCGCCAAGGGCGTGTGCTGTCCGCAAGCGCAGCTGTTCTGGTGGGGCATCTGCTCGGCGCGGGCACTCGGCATTCGCGAGGGCGACGTGCTGTTCACGACCTTGCCGTTGTTCCACACCAACGCGCTCAATGCATTCTATCAGGCCGTGCTGAACGGATGCACTTATGTGCTCGAGCAAAAATTCTCCGCTTCAGGCTTCTGGGCGGCCGCGCGAGCCCACAATGCGAGCGTGGGTTACCTGCTCGGTGCCATGGCATCCATGCTACTGGCCCAGCCTCGGAAAGAGGATGACACCGCTCATCGCGTTCGCGTCGCTTTGGGTGGGGGCGTACCGCCGCAGAATCATCGGCCGTTTCTCGAGCGGTTCGGCGTGCCGCTGGTTGACGGCTATGGGTCGACGGAGACGAATTTCGTGTTCGCAGGCGCCATTCCCTCCGACCGTCCGGGAACCATGGGATATCCGGCCGGAGGCTTCGAGGCCCGGATCGTCGACGAAGATGATTCAGAGCTGCCTGACGGACAGGCTGGCGAACTCGTCCTGCGCGCCAAGGAGCCGTTTGCGTTCGCCACCGGATATTTCGGCATGCCGGAGAAGACGGTCGAAGCGTGGCGAAATCTCGGGTTTCATTCCGGCGATCGCGTCGTCCGAGACGCGGATGGACATTATCGCTTCGTTGATCGCATGAAGGATTCGATCCGCCGGCGCGGCGAGAACGTGTCCTCCTGGGAGGTCGAGCAGATCATCCTTGCCCATCCGGCGGTCGCCGCGTGCGCGATCTACCCGCTGCCGTCCGAACTGGGCGAGGATGAGGTTGCGGCGGCGATCTTGCTGGAGCAGGGGCAGTCGCTGGAGCCCGCCGACATCGTCAGGCATTGCGAGGGGCAGATCGCCTATTTCGCAATTCCGCGTTATGTCCGCATCGTGAGCGAGATGCCGCTAACGGAGAACGGCAAGATCAAGAAGGGCGCGCTGCAGCAGGCCGGTGTGACGACGGATACCTGGGACCGCGAAGCCGCCGGCATTCGAGTCCGGCGCTGAGCCTCACGTCCGCTCGCGATGCTGCAGAGCGTCCCTCACGGCGCTCTTCACATCGTCGAGCGCGCCGACGAGGCCGTCGAGACGGTCCATCGGGAATTCGGCCAGCAATTCGGCGAGCCAGGCGCCGTGACTCTTCGCCATCCGCCTGAAGGTCTTTCGGCCCTCGACCGTCATGCAGACGATCTGCACGCGCCGGTCCAGATTTGACGGCGTCCGGGTGATATATCCATCTTCGACCAGGCGATCGACGATCGGCGTCAGGTTGCCGGCCGAAACCATCAGGCGCTTGGGCAGTTCTCCCAGTACCAATCCGCTCGGCTCCCGATCGAGTTGAGCGAGAACATCGAAGCGCGGCATCGTAAAATCGTATTCCTCGCGAAATCGGCGCCGCAACTCACCCTCGATCAGGGTCGTGCAGGCCAGCAGCCGGAGCCAGAGCCGCGTCTGAGCCCTGTACTCGGTCTCCGCATCGGCCGCGTTCCTGGTGGACGCCGGCGAGGACTCCTTTGCGAGTGCCAAATCGATCTCCTGAGCCTCGTGGCGCATTTGAAGGCGAATGCAATTCCATTCGATGCGCAACAGAATAGTTCGTGCCAAAACTAAATTCAAGGCGGGGACCGGAAGAGCAGGGCGTCCCCTGATCCGGGGCGGATTTGGTCCGTGTTTTCTGTCAGCGCCGCCAGGCAAGCACCGGAAATCGTCTGTGCGCCGGCGCCTTGACAAGGTCTTCAGGGAGGGAAATAGTTTATGCTTAAAGCAATTCGAGGGCCGGCTGCATTGGCGGATTTGATCGCAGGCACGCCACAGAACATGCCGGCCGCCGGCAGACAACCGACCTTGTGGAGCGACAGATGAGCTCACTGGCAAAGACAATCTCCCGCGACTGGCTGGATTGGCCGTTCTTCGAGCCGCGTCATCGCGCAATTTGCGAGGCGCTCGACCGCTTCGTCACGCAGGGTGGTCTTCAGGCGGCCGACCACAGCGACGTCGATGGCACCTGCCGCAAGCTCGTTCGCGCGCTTGGCTCGGCGGGACTGCTCGACTGCGCCGTTGCGGCGCCGGACGGTGACGTGGCGAGCATCGATTCCCGCTCGATCTGCCTGTCGCGCGAGACGCTGGCCTATGCCGATGGTCTTGCCGATTTCGCCTTTGCAATGCAGGGCCTCGGATCCGGCGCCATCGCGCTTGCCGGCTCGGCGGAGCTGCGAAACGCCGTGCTGCCGAAAGTCCGTTCGGGCGAATGGCTGGCTGCCTTTGCGCTTTCGGAGCAGGCGGCGGGCTCGGATGTGGCGGCCATGACGTGCACGGCGCGCGAGGACGGCGACAGCTACGTTCTGGAAGGCGAGAAGACCTGGATCTCGAATGGCGGGATCGCCGACGTCTACACGCTGTTCGCGCGAACCGGAGAGGCGCCTGGCGCGCGCGGCATCTCCGCCTTCGTGGTGTTTCCCGATGATCCCGGCTTCAGCGTGGCCGAGCGCATCGACATCATCGCGCCGCACCCGCTTGCGACGCTGCGTCTGGTCAACTGCCGCATCCCGATCAGCCGCCGCATCGGTCCGTCCGGCGGCGGATTCAAGATTGCGATGCAGACCCTCGACATCTTCCGGTCCTCGGTTGCCGCAGCCGCGCTGGGTTTTGCCAGACGCGCGCTGGAGGAGGCACGGCTGCACGCGCAGACACGGCGCATGTTCGGAACGACGCTGTCGGACCTGCAGCTGACCCAGGCCGCACTCGGCGACATGGCGACTGAAACGGATGCCGCGGCGCTGCTGACCTATCGCGCCGCGTGGCGCCGCGACGTTCAGAAGCTTCCCACCACGCGTGAAGCGGCAATGGCAAAACTGGCCGCCACCGAAACCGCCCAACGGGTCGTCGACCGCGCGGTGCAGATGTTCGGCGGTCGCGGCGTGCGCAAGGGCGAGATCGTCGAGAGCCTGTATCGCGAAGTCCGCGCGCTTCGCATCTACGAAGGGGCGACCGAGGTTCAGAAGCTGATCGTCGCGCGCGAACTCCTCAAGCCGCGCTGACGGGGGCTCTCAGCGCAGAGCGTGACGGCAGCGGTCACTACGACACATCCAGCGCTCGCTTGCGTTTGGGCGCCGCCGGTCGGTCAGGTCGTCGGGCTCCACGCGTCCTGGAGGGCGCAGCGCCATTGTCCCGCTTGCGCGCGGCACGCGAGGCCCGCGCGCCGGGTGTCTTCTCCCGATGCAAGAGCTTGCGAAGCGTAGACGGGTCGGCATACTCAACCTTCTCGGCGATGTCATCGAGGCTGAGCCGAGTGGTTTCCAGAAGCTCCATTGCCTTATCGACGCGCAACCTCTGGACAAATCTCACCGGCGAAAGCCCGGCGGCGCGCTCGCATCGGCGCGCAAAGGTGCGCGCACCCAGGGACCCGCTGTCATCGTCATGACCGAGATGCCAGGCATTAGCCCGCACGTCGCGCGTTTCGCTCGCTGGGTGCGCGACGCAGGCTTCCGCGTCTACATGCCGTCGCTTTTCGGAACGGATGGCGATGTTCCCGACGCCGAAACTGCGTCCGGCGTTTTTCGGCGCGCGTGCGTCAGCGCTGAATTTCGAGCGCTCGGGGGCGGATCATCGAGCCCTGTATCCAACTGGTTGCGGGCGCTCGCGAGGCTGGCCCATGGCGAGAGTGGCGGGCCGGGCGTGGCAACTTCGCGCTGAACATGATGCTGGAGCCGGCACTGCTGGCTCCTGTCTTGTCCCAGCCGTCGCTCCCGTTGGACAATCCCGCAGGCATCGAGAGCTCTGCTGACGAACTGGCGCAAGTCCGTTCAAGGCTGGAACACGAAGATCTGACCGTCCTTGCCTACCGGTTTGCGGGCGATTCATTCTGCCGTGCCGAACGGTTTGCTGCCTACCAGTCCGCGCTCGGCGATCGCTTCATTGGTCGTGTTTTGCCTGACACGGCCGCGAATACCGGGCCCAAGCCACCGTTCTTCGAGCAGTTCGTCAAGACACCCCATAGCGTCGTCACAGTTCATCTTGTCGATGAGGCGGGTCAGCTCACTCTCGCAGCCCGGGACGAGATTCTCGCATTCTTTCAGAAGCGCCTGAAATCGGTACTCCCCACCATTGGGCATCGATGAACTTGTCCAATGAGAGCGTAGGAATTCAGTCAGCAGGTTGCATGAATCTGCGATCACTGATCACGCTTGGGGACCCATTCTTCCGCGATTGAGTCCCAACGGTGGCTGTCGTCGAATTCTTTCCAGAGTGGCTGCCTTGGCTTGGTTTCAGCCTTCCGTCGTGTCGCGTTGCGGGCGCTGAGTTGGACGACAAGCGTGCCAGCCATCATCACCCATTCGCGAGCCTTATTTCGGGAGTTCCATTTGATTGTCGCGAACATCGACTGCCTCCTTCAAAGTGAGAAGCCTTCGCCATTCTAGACTCGACCACGGACAAAGGGATGTAAAATACTTCACAGCCGCCAAGATCTTTGACACGAACCTGCGGCCCATAGAGGCGCCGCGAGGTCGGAGTTTCGATGCTCGGGCCGAGATCATCCAAACCGCCGAACTGAGGCGCCGGGATTGGCAGGCGGGGCGGAAGAAGGTCGCGTCGCCCTTGCGTCAGAGCGCATCGGAGCCGCTCGCGATCCAGGACCTATTCGCGCCCTGAGATTTGGTGGTCTCAGAGGCGTACCCCGGTCGTAGCAAACGCTTGCGCGACGGGCTCCTGAACTTGATTCAAGATCTCCATCCCCGCAATCGCGATCACCACGGCCGCGACGCAGCCAAGAAGAAAAGCCTTCATCCGCAGCCTCCCTCGATCGAACCGTCAAGCCAATTATACGACACGGCTTGCCGCGAGCAAACTCGTTGATCGCATCAAGGCACAGGCGGCCTACGGGCTCTTGAACATGGGATCGACGGAAAACGCATCACCCATCAAGCCGAGAGACTGAAGTGCGGCGCGATTCAGGTCGATTTCCAATATTGCAAGAAGAAGCGCAAGTACGACGGCAACGAGGATCAGGAACGGCGAGGCGTCTCGGGAATCGGGATCTTGCGATCCACCAAGCGCGCGCAAAGCGCTCAGTCGCGCCAGCATCTGCAGAAATGGCCGCGGTCGCCCCTGCATGCCGTCATCCTTGACGTGACCAAACAAAGACTAGTGTCCGGACCACCGGCATTCAAGCAGGATGCGCAAGGTTAGCCTGTTGCGACGCACACTCCGGAACGGAATGCAGCGTCACCCCGTTTAGTACGCGCATCGGAGGATCCGACGTGAGATTGTTGACAACGATTTTGTGCTTCGCAGCACTTTGCCTCTTCGAGAGTGCCTCTGCCCAACCCGCACAAACCAACTCATCTGGGGCGCAAACCCGTCCCGAGGAGAAGGGCCAAGCACAGCCGCAAGGTTGGACGGGTCCAATCAATACGGGGTCGGGTGGTGCGCCCGCCGAAAGTCCCCAAGGTCAGAGTCCGCCTGGAATGCAGGCCGCGCCGGAAGGCTCGTCCAAGAGCATGAGGGCACCAGCCAAGTAGATAGGTTCGGATATTCATCTCCAGTGGCTCTTCTGGCAATCTTGAGGGCGTGAACGTGACCAGGGCCGGTGAGGGTCAATGAGGCTACCTTTCTGCGCGCGTGGCGCCGCGGCCCTGTGGGCCATTTTCGCGGTATCATCCGTGCACGCTGACATGGTGGGGCATGGCGGCCCCGTACGAGCCCTCGCTATTTCCCCCGATGGGAACGGCCTCCTGTCCGGAAGCTTCGATACTGCCGCCATTCGCTGGTCTTTGAAGACGGATACGGCAGAGCAAGTGCTGCGGTATCATGCTGACGCCGTCAATGCTGTCGCCTTTCTGAGCGGAGGCCGCTTGGTCACGGCCGGCGCCGATGCACGGATTGCGGTATGGACGGCGGGCCGGCAGCGGCCGGATCGGGTGTTCGAGGGACATGGAGGTCCAATCGTCGCGCTTGCGGTTTCTCCCGATGGTGCGCTTCTCGCATCCGGTTCATGGGATCGGACGGTGCGGCTCTGGTCGCTGTCGGACGGCGCGTCGCGCGTGCTCGAAGGTCATTCGCAGAACGTCAACGGCGTCGCTTTCACGCCGGACGGCAGGTCGCTCCTCAGCGTCGGTTATGATCTCACGTTGCGCATCTGGCGTTTGCCGGATGGCCAGCCTGAAGTCGTAAAGTTGCCGGCGCCGCTCAACGCGGTGGCTGTTGCGCCGGATGGTGAAATCGTCACGGGCGCGGTCGATGGCATGCTGCGGATGCTGACCACCGACGGCAAGGTCAGCGGCGAAGTCGCGGCCGGTCCCACACCCGTGGTGGCCTTGACGATATCGGGAGACGGCACGTTGATTGCTGCGGCCGGCATCGGCGGCACGGTGGCGATCATCGATCGCAAGTCGCGCAGCCTGCTACGAACGCTGGTCGTGTCCGGCTTGCCGGTATGGTCGGTCGCCTTCCTTCCGGATCGAGAGACACTGATGACGGGTGGTGCGGACGGCAAGATCAGGCGCTGGAATGCGCGCACCGGCGATCCCATTGGTTCGAACCTCTCGGGAACGCCGGCCGATCCGCTCGCCGCCTATGCCGGCGATCCTGGCGCCGATGTATTTCGGGCATGTGTTGCCTGTCACACGCTGTCGGACAAGGAGGTTCAGCGTGCGGGCCCGACGCTTGCGGGATTATACGGCCGCAAGATTGCTTCGCTGCCGGGCTATCGTTTCTCCGAAGCGCTGAAGACGATGGACATCGTCTGGACGCCGGAGACGGTCGCAAAGCTGTTCGAGATCGGGCCGAATGCCTACACCCCCTGCACCAAGATGCCGGAGCAGCGCATCGGCTCGGCCGAGGACCGCCGTGCGTTGACCGACTTCTTGGGCCGCGCAACGTCGCGATAATTGCCGCTTTCGATCCTGCGAAGATATCCGCTTCGTCTAGTTCTTGCCATCGCGCTGGCGGAGATAGTCATCTGTCGTTCGCGGTGGCGTTCGTTCCGGCACGCCCTTGAACGGATCGAATTGCTGTTCGCTCATGACGATGACGCGGCAGTCTGCGCACATCCGGAGTGCCGCGATCCGCTTGTCGCCGGCCGGATACATCCAATGCCGGCCTTCGAGCTTGGCGGCGATGCGGTCGATCGTGCTCTTGACGCCGAAGGCCGTGCCGCAGCGGACGCAGAGTGCGGGCTCCTCTTCCTTGATAATCACGGCGGAGGCACGGGCCGCGCGGAAATCGATCTGCGGCTTGAGGCTGATGACTTTTTCCGGACAGGTGCTCTGGCACAGGCCGCATTGCACGCAGGCGTCCTCGACGAACTTCAGCACTGGCCGCTCGGGATCGTCGCGAAGCGCGCCGGTCGGGCAGGCCGAGACGCAAGAGAGGCATAGGGTACAGCCGCTGGTATCGACGCTGATTGCGCCCACAGGCGCACCCTGCGGCAGGGCGATCACGTCGACCGGTTTCGGCGCCAGGCGATGCAACTCGCTGAGCCCGAACCGCAAAAGGTCGCGCCGCTTGCCGACGGTCTTGAAGGTCGCGGGCGCAGCGACGGCCGCGAGCATGCCGATAGCAGCCAACTGCTCGCCGAGCGCGTCGGGATCATCCGTTTCGATGGTGGTGACGCGGTGGCCCTCAAAGCCGAGGCCGCCAAGGATCGCTTCAGCCATGGCGATCGTCTGCGACAGTCCGGTCACATCGTGGCGCGGCTTTGCGCGCAGCAGGAACCGTACCGCCGATACGCCATAGGCAAAGGCGCCGACGACCGCCTCCAGCCCGAGCTGCGTGATCTCGTTGACGGCGAAGGGAAGCACGTTCGCCGGCAAGCCGTCGCCATGACGCGCCAGGGCATCGATCAGGGGCGTGCCGTGCGGGCTGTCATGAAAGAGCAACACCGCATTCGTGCCACCGGCCTCATGGTAAGTGAGTAGCATGGCACGAATTCTTTGAAGCTGCGTATCGGCGGGCGGCAGTGCATAAGATGCCGCGCCGGTCGGGCAGGCAGCGGCGCATTGGCCGCATCCCGCGCAGATGTTCGGATCAATTGCGACATGATCGCCGACGGGCGTGATCGCCCCGGTTGGGCAGAGATCGAGGCAGCGATGGCAGCCCGTGCGCTTCGAGCGCGAATGGGCGCAAAGAGCGGGCGTAACGTCGACATATTTCGGCTTGTCGAAGCTGCCGACGAGGTCTCGCGCGGTCAGCACGGCGCGGAGCACGGCGGCGGGATCGTTCGGATCTGCGCGCAGATAGCCGTCGCGTAGCTCGTGGGCAGGAAACAATGGCATCCCGCCGGAAAGATCGAGCACGATATCGCAGCGCGAGGTGACCCCGCTTCGCGGCGCGTCCAGTACGAAGCGATTGCGCGAGGAGGGGCGGGGACGCGCATAATCGTCGATCGCAAGTTCGAAAGCGCCGAAATGTCCCGTTGCGGAGCGGATCGTGCCCTTCACGATCGGGAAGACCGTTGCAGCGGACGGCATCATCTCGTCGAGCTGTTTCAGCATCACCGTGACGTCGAGGTGATCGGCAAGCAGGCGGCCGGCTTCGATTGCGGCCTCATCGCGCCCGTAGATCAGGACCACGCCCTCGCTCGACAAGGTGACGAGCGGATAGTCCGGGGCCGGGATGGAGGCGGATGCGAGCAGGGCAGCCATTTTCGCGCCGGCGCGCGCGCCGTCGCGAGACCAGCCGGCGGTTTCGCGGATGTTGACGAAGCTGATCGCATCAGGCCGTTCGCCGGCCTCCTCAGTGAATTGCGCGGCCTGCTGCGTGCAGGCGACCGTCAGTGCGCCTCCGGCGGCCGCTGCGCTGCGGAAGTGATCGAGCTCGGCGCCGCAGAGATGGCGAAAGCTTTTGATCTCGCAGTTGGGACATCCGCGCTGAATCGCGGCCGCGTCGAGACGCATCGTGTCTTCGCACGAGCAGATCAGGACGGTCTTGGATGGCTGCTCCAGGTTAACCCCTCCGCCAATCCGGTACCGACGACGGACTCGCGCCGGCCCTTCGCCTCGTATAGAACATTATCCATCGGGAAGAAAAGGAAAGCGGAGGACGGCCTGCCGTCGATCCCAGTCAGCCACGTTTCCCTGGTGGAACCGATCCACCTGCCGCCGCCGTTCACATTGGTGCGGCTGCGCGAGAGTGGCGACGCTTTTGCCCACGCATGCCGCATTGCACCGGAGAGCGGCGCCGGAACGCTCGTCTATGTCGGGCGCTTTGATCTGGCGGAGTTCGCCGTGGTGCTGGAGCCAGCCGAGCCCTTCCGTACGGCGCGGCGCGCGTTCTACGCCGGCATGGTCGCGCTCACCGATGCCTTGCGTGCCTACGCACCGCCGAGCAAGCCCATCACGATCGGATGGCCGGATGCCGTCAGGATCGACGGAGGGCTGGTCGGCGGCGGGCGCATGGGTTGGCCTCTCGCGGCCATTGAGGAGGAGCCGCCGCCATGGCTGGTGTTCGGCGCGATGATCCGGACGGTTGCCATGAACGAGGACGAGCGGGGTGTTCACCCGCTCGCCGCGGCGCTCGACCAGGAAGGCTTTGGCGAGGCTGGTGCGGCGCAGATCACGGAGAGCTTTGCCCGGCACCTGATGCTGGCATTCGATGACTGGCAGGCGGGCGGTTTTGATGGCGTCGCGCGCGAATATCTTTCCCGTGTGCCCCGCGAACGGCAGACCGTCCAGCGCATCGACGATCGCGGCGATCTCCTCACGCGCCGGATTGGGGCGGGCGAGATCGAACGTGGCGACCTCGTGCAGGCGCTTCTGGCTCCATCCTGGCTCGATCCGGCGCTCGGAGGGCCGCGGCTGTGAAGCTCTTGCGTACTATCGCGCTCGATCCCTCCGACACCTTCCTGTTCGATGTGGCGGCGGAGCCGGGTGAATGGGCCGTCTCCGGTGCTTTCCGCTTCTGGGATTGCGATAGTGCGAAGCTCGAGGGCAAGGCGCGCGCGGCGTTTCGCGGCGGGTTCCTCGGCGTGCAATCCTGGGGCTGGTCGACGCTGGCGCAGATCGTTCCGGCGACCGAGGATGATTGCCGCAGCCTGGTCGATCTCCTTGCCAGGCAGCTCGTCGATCGTTTCGGTGCGCCGGACATGGCGACAGCGATGACCGCCGCGGAAGAGGAGGTGGCGTTCTCGCAGTCGCTGTGCACCCATCCCGTCAGCTCGCTTATTGCAGTGCACCGGGCTTCAAGCGATGGCGAGGTGCGCGAGTCCTTTCGCCGACTAAAGCTCCGCGAAGGGCAGGGGCACGGCAAGGCGTTCTCGTTCATGGAATTGGACGACGACGTCCAGCCTGAGGGCGATCTCAGGCTTGCGGATCTGGGCCGGGAGCCGACCGTCAGATGAACGATTTCTGGATCGCCTGCGGCCATCATCTGCTCGATCGCGACGAGGGCGGTGGGCTGTGCGTCACCGACGAATTCCTCAAGGCCTATTTTGCCCGTCCCGAACTGATGCCGCCGGCCGATGCATGTCCGATCGAACGCCGGTTGCACCGCGAACTGCTCGCCGATCCGCGTCAGGCGGTCGGCGCCGACGAAATTGCCGCAATTTCCGATGCCGACGCACGGGAGAACTGGCAATTCGTGCTGGCATTCCGCGATCTCCTGTTGCGGCATCCGACGCTCGAAGCCGCCTATCTTGCATCGGTGCGATCAGGCGCGAACGGCCTGCCGCCACTGTTCGTCAACCAGCTCGTACATGTCATCCTGCGCAACGCGCTCGACGGCTGCGACGATCCGTTCGTGCTGCGCGCGGCCGAGCTGTTCTTCCGGGTCCAACGGATTTTGCCGCATGAGCAGGCCCTGCTGCTTGGCGACGAGGAGATAGTCGGCGGCCGGAGTCCGACCCCGGTGCTCTCCCTGATGTCGATGCTGGGCGCCACCACCGATGCGGTGCTCGATGTGCTGAACGAAGAGAATGCCGGGGCCTATTGGCAGCGCAGCGACCAATTCGACATGGCCCTTGACCTCACGGCCGGCGGACGTGGACCAGCTGCGCTGGCGCAGGCGATGACGCGATGGATCTCCCACCTGCTTGGCCTCGACGTCACGATCGAGCCGCTGCGTGCGTTGCAGGAGGCAAAGCTCACCTGGTATGTCGGGCTCGATGCCGACGCCACTGGGCTCGGCGACCGTCTGTGGCACGGCGAGGAACTCGACCAGCGCAGCGCCGACCGAGTGCTCGCGCTGTTCCGGCTGACTTTTGCGGATTCAAGCCGCGCGCATGACGATGTCGGGGACGAACCTATCTACCTGATCCTGTCGATGACGGAGGATCAGAAGCTCCGGATGAAGCCACAAAATCTGCTGACCGGCCTGCCGGTGAAGCGCCTGGAGATGGTGACATGAGCCCGGCGGCATCGCCATTAGCGTCCATCTCCGTTGGCGTCGTCGTCGAGCGGCGCAAGGCCGACTCGCCCTGGGTTGACTTCATCTGGCGCGGAATTGCCGTTCTGCCGGACGAGCCGGCGGCACAACCCTGGACCGTGCTTCGCGAGCAGGACGGCACGACCCTGTTCTATGCGGGAAGCGCGACCGTGGATCTCTATCCGTCCGAGACGGCGCGCTATCGCGACAACCTCGCCTCCGGCAGTCCGAGCATCTGGACTGTGCTGTCGCCCTCGGAAGGCGCCTGGCCTTATACCCTTACTGCGGTTACCGCCGACCCCGCTGAGGGCGAGGGCTTTACCGAAGCCGCCGACAATCTCGTCGAGGCCGTGCCGATGCCGGAGGTGTTGCGCGAAGCAATTGAAAGGTTCGTGGCCGAGCACCATGTCGAGCGGGAGTTCGTCAAACGCAAGCGGGGCCGCGCTGATCCGGAGGCGCTGGCGCGCCGCGACCATGAAGGCGGACAGGAATGAGTGAGGAGGAGTTCCTTGCACGTTGGTCCCGCCGCAAACGCGAAGCGCGGGCGGAGCCGGCGAAGCCTGCCGCGGCGCAGCCCACGCTGCCGCCCGAGCGCAAGGACGATGATAGCGAGTTCGATCTCTCGAGCCTGCCGTCGATCGATGAGATCAATGCTGCGACCGACATCACCGCCTTCCTGAGCAAGGGTATTCCACCGGAGTTGAGCCGTGCGGCTCTTCGCCGCGCCTGGGCGACCGATCCCGCCATTCGCGACTTCGTCGGGCTTGCGGAGAATGCATGGGACTTCAACGACCCGACCGCGATGCCGGGTTTTGGGCCGCTGGATTGCTCGTCGGAACAGCTGGCCGCACTCGTCGATCGCATCGTCGGTGGGGTGCGTGAGGTGGTCCAATCCCTCCCCGAGACTTCAATTGAAACAGCGAATCCTTCGGCGGAATTGCATCAAGCCGACGCGACGGCCGCATCCGACGTTGTCGAGACATCGGACGCGACGGAACGGCCGGCAATCTCTGTTGCGGTGCAACCGACAGTCGCGGACAGATCTGCGGATTTCGCTGAGCCCGTGAGGCGCCGTAATCACGGTGGTGCACTGCCGCGCGAGCAGCACGACTAAAGGCTATAGGCTCAGGCTATGGACGGATTATTGACCGTCCGCGGAACCGGGGTTACGATTTCCTTAGCGCTTTGTAACAAAAGCAATAATCAAGCAGACGGGACTCGGATGGGAGGTCCACGTGCGTGATGACGGGCTTGATCGCGCAATCGATGCCGCAGGCGGCATTGCCCAGCTTGCGCGCAAAATCGGTATCAGCCAACCCTCCGTCTCGAATTGGACCCGCGTGCCTGCACAACGGGTGGTTGCAGTCGAAACCGCGACCGGTATTCCGCGCAACGATTTGCGGCCCGATCTCTACAGCGAACAAGCCGTATCAGCAGAGCTTGTCGATTCCGTCGATGCTGCGCGCGCGCAGGAATACGCGTTGCTAGCAACGTTGCTGTCCGCGCCGCCGTCGAAACGATTGCTCGAGCAGCTTGCGGCATTGAGTGGCGACGCAACGCCACTCGGCCGCGCGCATGCAGCGCTCGCCGACGTCGCCTCAAGCGCGGTCGCAGCGAAAGTCGAGCGCGAATATTTTGATCTGTTCGTGGGGCTCGGTCGCGGCGAATTGCTGCCTTATGCCTCGTACTATCTCACCGGCTTCCTCAACGAACGGCCGCTGTCGCGCCTGCGAGGAGACTTGACGAGGCTCGGCATCGAGCGGCTGACCAACAATTCCGAACCCGAGGATCACGCCGCGATCATTTGCGAGATCATGTCGGGCCTTGCCGACGGGCACTTCGGTGCCTCGCCAGAGGCACAGCGCGATTTTTTCGAGAAACATGTGTCGCCGTGGATGGGGCGGCTGTTCGCGGACATCGAGAGCGCCGGGAACGCGGATTTCTATCGGGCGGTCGGCGCGCTCGGTCGCGCCTTTATCGAGATCGAGACGGAAGCATTCACATTCGCCAACTGACCTGCACGCGCAGGTCCAGGAGAGATGCGATGAGTGAAGACAAGAAGGCCACAGTGGGACGCCGCGACTTCCTGCGCAAGGTCAGCATCGGCACGGTCGGTGTCGGTGCGACACTCGCGACACCGTTGGTCGGGTCGGCGCAGGCCGACAGTGAGACCAACGATGAGAAGCGCAAGGCGCGCTACAAGGAATCCGACCACGTCAAGGCGTTTTATCGCGTCAATCGTTATCCGGCCAAGGGAGGCTGACCGTGCTGATCAAGCGAACACACCAGCATTCCCCGCGCCACGGCTCCGTTGTCGAGTCCCTTGCGGGGCAGGCCGGCGGTCTCGACCGCCGCAGCTTCTTGCGCAAATCCGGTCTTGCCGGCGGTGCGCTTGCCGCGCTCGGCACCTTGCCGGTCGGCAGCGTGCGCAAAGCGGAAGCAGCAATGGCTGGTCCGCTCACCGCAGGTGCGACCATCCACAAGAACATCTGCACGCATTGCGCCGTTGGCTGCACGGTGACGGCCGAAGTCTTGAACGGCGTTTGGATCGGCCAGGAGCCGAGCTGGGATTCGCCGATCAATCGCGGCTCGCATTGTGCCAAGGGCGCCTCGGTGCGCGAACTCGTACACAGCGAGCGGCGGCTGCGCTATCCGATGAAGCTGGTAAATGGGCAGTGGACCCGCGTCTCCTGGGATTCCGCGATCAACGAGATCGGAGACAAGCTTCAAGCTGTACGTGAGAAGTCGGGCCCCGATTCCGTCTATTGGCTCGGCTCGGCCAAGATGACCAACGAAGGCGCCTACCTGTTCCGCAAGCTCGGTGCGTTCTGGGGGACCAACAACACCGATCATCAGGCTCGCATCTGCCATTCGACCACCGTGACCGGCGTCGCCAATACCTGGGGCTACGGCGCGATGACCAACAGCTACAATGATATCCGCAATGCGAAGACACAGGTCATCTTGGGCGGCAATCCGGCCGAAGCGCACCCGGTCTCGCTGCAACACCTGCTCGAGGGCAAGGAGCTGCAAAAGGCCAACTTTATCGTCATCGATCCGCGCCTGACGCGTACGGCGGCCCACGCGACCGAATATGTGCGGATGCGCCCTGGCACCGACATCCCGGTGCTCTACGGCATGATGTGGCACATTCTCCAGAATGGCTGGGAGGACAAGGAGTTCATCCGGCAGCGCGTTTACGGTTTCGACGACATCAAGAAAGAGGTTGAGAAATGGCCTCCGGAAGAAGTCGAGCGAGTCACCGGCATTCCCGGCGAGCAGCTCAAGCGCGTCGCCAAGATGTTCGCCACCGAGAAGCCGGCAACCCTCATCTGGGCCATGGGCCAGACCCAGAAGACCGTCGGCACCGCCAACGTGCGCGCAAGTTGCATTGCGCTCCTGATGACCGGCAATGTCGGGAAGGCCGGCGCAGGCGCCAACATCTTCCGTGGTCATGACAACGTGCAGGGCGCGACCGATGTCGGGCTCGATATCGTCACGCTGCCGTTCTACTACGGCCTCGCCGAAGGCGCCTGGAAGCATTGGTCGCGGGTTTGGGAGGTCGATTATGACTTCCTGAAGTCCCGCTTCGACTCCAAGCAGATCATGGAAACCCCCGGCATTCCGCTGACCCGCTGGTTCGAGGCAGTGACATTGCCCAAGGATCAGGTCGCGCAGAAAGACAACGTGAAGGCGGTGTTCGTGCAGGGACACGCCTCCAACAGCATCACCCGCATTCCTGAGTCCCTCAAGGGTCTGAAGGCCCTCGAGCTGCTCGTCATTGCCGACCCGCATCCGACGACCTGGGCGTCGCTTTCCGTGGAGGCGGGCCGCAAGGATGGCGTCTACATTCTGCCGGTCGCCACGCAATTCGAATGCAAGGGGTCGCGCGTCGCCTCCAACCGCTCGCTGCAATGGGGCGAGCAGATCGTGAAGCCGATCTTTGAATCGAAGGATGATCTCGAGGTCATCTATCTGATGGCGAAGAAGCTCGGCTTCGCCGACCAGATGTTCAAGAAAATCAAAGTCGAAAACAATCTTCCTGAAGCCGAGGATGTGCTGCGCGAGATGAACCGCGGCAGCTGGTCGACTGGCTATTGCGGGCAATCGCCCGAGCGCCTCAAGGCGCACATGAAGAACCAGGCAAAGTTCGACATGCTGAGCATGCGGGCACCGAAGGACGATCCCGAGGTCGGCGGCGACTATTATGGTCTGCCCTGGCCGTGCTGGGGATCACCTGAGGTCAAGCATCCCGGCACGCCGCTGCTCTACAACACCAATCTGAATGTGATGGACGGCGGCGGCACGTTCCGGCCGCGGTTCGGCATCGAGCGTGAGGAGAAGCTGCCGGACGGCACGACGCGGAAGGTGAGCTTGCTCGCGGACGGCTCGTACTCGTTGGGTTCGGGAATTCAGGACGGCTATCCGGAGTTCACGCTGGCAAGCCTGAAGAAGCTCGGCTGGGACACCGAGCTCACCGAAGCGGAAATGGCCGTGATCAACAAGATCAATCCCGCCAATCCGGACACGGTGTCGTGGGCGCTCGACCTGTCGGGAGGCATCCAGCGTGTGGCGCTGGCGCATGGCTGCGTTCCCTACGGCAACGGCAAGGCGCGCATGAATGCCTTCGGCTTGCCCGATCCTATCCCTGTTCACCGCGAGCCGATCTACACGCCGCGCGTCGACCTCGTCGCCAAGTATCCGACGCTGCCCGACGCCAAGCAGTTCCGGATGCCGAATATCGGGTTCTCCGTGCAGAAGGCAGCGGTAGAGAAGGGAATTGCAAAACAGTTCCCGCTCATCCTGTCGTCCGGCCGTCTGGTCGAATATGAGGGCGGCGGCGAGGAGACCCGCACCAACCCGTGGCTTGCCGAATTGCAGCAAGACATGTTCATCGAGATCAATCCTGCCGATGCCGCCGAGCGCGGTGTCAAGGACGGTGGCTGGGTGTGGGTCACGGGTGCAGAGAACAATTCCAGGGCGAAGATGAAAGCGCTCGTCACCGAGCGCGTTGGCAAGGGCGTCGCCTGGATGCCATTCCACTTCGGCGGCTGGTTCGCGGGCAAGGATCTTCGCGGCAATTACCCGAAGGGCACCGACCCGATCGTGCTCGGCGAAAGCGCCAACACGATCACCACGTACGGATACGACCCCGCGACGGGCATGCAGGAGCCCAAAGTCACTCTCTGCCAAATCGCGGCGGCTTAGGAGTAACGACGATGGCACGTATGAAATTTCTCTGCGACGCCGATCGCTGCATCGAGTGCAACGCTTGCGTCACCGCCTGCAAGAACGAGCACGAGGTGCCCTGGGGCATCAACCGGCGTCGCGTTGTGACCATCAATGACGGCAAGCCGGGCGAACGCTCGGTCACGATGGCCTGCATGCATTGCACCGATGCGCCGTGCGCTGCGGTGTGCCCGGTGAACTGCTTCTACACCACCGCTGACGGCGTGGTGCTGCACTCCAAGGATCTCTGCATCGGCTGCGGCTATTGCTTCTACGCCTGTCCGTTCGGCGCGCCGCAATATCCGAAGGTCGGCAATTTCGGCTCCCGCGGCAAGATGGACAAGTGCACCTATTGCGCCGGCGGTCCGGAGGCGGACGGCAGCAAGGAGGAATACGAGAAATACGGCGCGAACCGGCTGGCCGAGGGCAAGCTGCCGCTGTGTGCCGAAATGTGCTCGACAAAATCGCTGCTCGCAGGCGACGGCGAGATCATCGCGCAGATCTACAAGGAGCGTGTGATGAAGCGCGGCTACGGTTCGGGTGCCTGGGGGTGGAAGACGGCCTATCGCGAGACGATCGAATCCTGACGAAGGTCGCGCGAACATTGAGGAGGAGCTCATGGTGTCGTTTGCAAAACTCGTTCGGGCGGCTGTCGGGGCCGGTGCTTTATTCCTCCTCATCGTGGCAGCTCCGGCACCGGTAGGCGCCCAGCAGGTCAATCCGACCGCAAGCTCGGTCAAGGAGCAGCAGCTCTTGCAGGAACTGAACCGGATCCAGGGCCGCGTCAGCATCCCTGATCAGAGGTCCGGCGTTCTCGAGCAGCCGCAGGGGCGGGAATGGCGCGAGTTCCACAATGTCACCCTGCGCTGGATCGGCGGCATCGCGATCATCGGCATGCTGGCGGTGATCGTGATCTTCTATCTCACCCGCGGCATGGTGCGCCTCGAAAGCGGACGGTCCGGCCGCACCATCGTGCGCTTCAACATCTATGAGCGTTTCGTGCATTGGATGACCGCCACCTGCTTCATCATTCTGGCGATCTCCGGACTAAACATCACCTTTGGGCGACCGCTGCTATTGCCGCTGATCGGCTTCGAGGCCTTCTCCGAATGGTCGCAATGGGCAAAGTACGCCCACAACTATCTGAGCTTCCCGTTCACCATTGGGGTCGTTCTGATCTTTCTGATGTGGATCGGCGGCAATATTCCGAACAAGGTGGACGTCGCGTGGATGAAGCGAGGCGGCGGCATCGTCGGGCATGATCATCCGCCGGCCTACCGCTTCAACGCCGGCCAGAAGGCGATCTACTGGATCGTCGTGATCGGCGGCGGTCTCGTCGCTGCGAGCGGCTATGTCCTCATGTTCCCGTTCTACACGACGGGGATCGAAGGCATGCAGCTGGCCCAGATCGTCCACTCCATCGTGGCTGTGCTGTTCGTCGCGGCGATGATCGCGCACATCTATATCGGCACCATTGGAATGGAAGGTGCGTTCGAGGCCATGGGCTCGGGCGACGTCGACGTCAATTGGGCCCGCGAGCACCACCGTCTCTGGCTCGACGAGCAGACGGCGCGAACGGGTCCGAACGACGGACAGCCTCAACCCGCGACCGCGGCGGCCGAGTAAGGCGGACAGCCTGAAAGCCGAGATACGTTCTACTGAGCCGGCTCTCTCGCAAACAGGACAGAGCGGTCCTGCATCTCCAGCTCAGGCAGCTTGCTGGCCTGACCGGTCTGCAGTTCCTTGATGGATGGCATGCTGCTCTGACCGATATGCAGTACGTGCGATCTGAGCACGCTGCTGGCGGCACCGGCAAGAAGCAAGGCTGCGATGAGCGAGGGCATGAGACGTTTCATGCGCATCTCCGTCTGCCATTCCACCCGACACGAGAGATACACCTCAACCGTCTTGCGCGGTGTGAGCCACTTCACAGCCAGCGGTTCCATAGTATGGCCGCGCGCCGCGAGGCCCGCGCGGGCAGGAGCCCGGCCGAGACCGCGCGAAGCTTCGCGACCAAAGTTACGGAATTGTTCCGTTTCTGCCGGTCAGCGATTTGCGGTCAGTTGCTGACGATATCGCTCGGCATCCCAATTCAGCAGCGCGCACTCATTCTCCCGCGTCAGATAGCGAACCTGCGCGGTCAGAGGTAGGCGGCCGGTCACCAGGGCGAGACAGCTCAGCATCGCCTCGGCGCCGTCGCTCGCGTCCTTGCGAACGATGCAACCGAGACCCGGTACGAGCAGCGCGACCGGCTGCGGCATCCCGTCCGCCTGCATCCGCGATGCCTCGGCGCGAAGATCCTGGCCTTGTTTCAGAACTGGCAGGCCCGAACCGAGAAAGACCACATGGTCCGGATAGAGCGACCCGTCGGTCGCAATGGCGCGGCTGTAAGAGTCGATTGCGATGCTATGGGATCGCGGATCCTTTGGCAGCCGATACCCTGTGCCGCCGCAGATTGAACGAAGCGCGTCTTCATCTGCGCCAATTGCGGAGCGCGGCGCAAGCGCGAGGCGGCTCTCGACCTCGTCGACCAGCGCCTCTGCGCCGGCACAGGTCTTGGCGCCGACCACCAGGCCATGATTGCCGAGGACCAGTACATCTACTCTGTCCTGCGTCAGCGCATGGTCTACGGCCTTGGCCAGTGGCAGTCCCGGATGATGATAATCGAGCCAGCGCCAGGCCAGTCCATCCAGTCGCTCGGCGAACTCGGCGCGCGCATCGGTCCGCACCGCCCAGGCGATGGTGTTGACCGAATGGACGTGCAGCACGACCGGATGCGGCATGAGCGCATGGAGGGAGGTCTCGATCGAGGCGCGCAAGGCCGTGCCGGCGCCAGGCGCGAGGGGCACCCGTTCGTCGCCTTGCGACAGCGCCGCGCGTGCCGCACCGAGCGAGACCGGCACGAAGATGTCCTTGTGCTCGGCATCCGCAAGCCAGGTGCCGGAGGCCTTTACCCACAGCAGGTCGTCATGCTTGATCGACGAGTTGCCGCCGGCGCCCTGGACCAGGAGGATGTTGCGGCCGACGCGCGCCGACATGCGGCGAAGCTCATGGAGCAGGGCAGGTTGCTGTTGCATCGCGCGCCTCTCACCAGGCCAGATGGTCCATCGTCCAGTGCGGCATCCGCGCATCCGCTCCGGGCGGTTGTCGTACCAATTCACCCGGCGTCTGATCGCGGTGCACGCCGGACCTGAGCAGCAGTGTCAGCATGCCGGCGCGGCGGGCGCCGGCGACATCGTGTTCAAGGCTGTCACCGATCATCAGCACGCGCGCCGGATTCGGTTGGCCCAACCGTTCGAGCGCTGCCGCAAAGATCGGCGCGTGCGGCTTGCCGACATAGGTCACACGGCCGCCCAGCGTCTCGTAGAAGCGGGCCAATGCGCCGGGGGCGGGGATCAATCCAGTGGCGCCGAACATTGCGAGGTCGGGATTGGCGCACAGCATCGGCAAGCCGCGTGCAGCGGCTTCAGTCAGGCATGCGCGCCAGTGCTCGGGCTCGGCGACGGCGTCGTCGAGACCTGCGAGCAGAATGAAGTCGGCCTTGCCAACGTCTGCGACGAGATTGAGGTCGAGCCCATCGACGATCGCATGATCGCCGCCGCGAGCGATCAGGAGGCAAGTGCGGCCGAACGCGATGAAGGGCTGCTGCACACGCGCCTTCAGACCGTGCCAGGTGACCTCACCGGACGTCAGGATGCCGTCATAGGCGTCCGCTGGAAGGCCGAGCGAGGCAAGCCGTGCGGCGTTGCTGCTCGCGCGCTTGCCGGAGTTCGACAGCACAAGGACGCGCTTGCCGGCCTGGCGCACCCGCACAACGCAGTCGCGCGCTAGGGGAAAGACGGCCTGGCCTTCGTGCAGCGTGCCCCATTGATCGAGCAGCACGTGATCGAAGCGGTCAGCGATCGTGCCGAGACCTTCGATGTCGACGAGATCGGCGATCATGGCGGGCCGCCTCGCAGTGCCAGTAGCGCCGCGCCGTAACTTGCCTCCGTCTCTTCGGCAACGCTCACGGGAACGCCAAGAGCGCGGCGTCTGATCTCGGTCCAGGCCGCGTTCTTCGCCCCGCCGCCGATGCTAATGACGCGTCGCAGCTTTGGCGCTCCGAGCTCGGCCAGACGCCGATAGGCGAGCGCTTCGATCCCCGCGATGCCTTCGAGCAGCGCCTGGAAGAAGCGGTGGTCGTCCGCTGGGCGCGGTGCGACCCTTGCCGGCAACGCTGGATCGGCGATTGGAAAGCGCTCGCCGGGCTTGGGCAGTGGGTAGTAGTCGAGCCCGGTCGGCGTCTCCGGCTGCAATTGCGGTGTCAATCGGTCCATATCGGCGGCGGTGAAATGCGCGAGCAGCGCTCCGCCGCCGGAATTGGAGGCGCCGCCTGCGAGCCAGCGCTCGCCAAGCCGGTGCGAGTAGACGCCCTGATTGGCGGCGAAGATCGGTCGTGTCGCCAGCAGCTTCACGACCAGCGTCGTTCCGAGCGAAGTGACGGCATCGCCGGGTGTATCGGCGCGGGTCGCAATGAAAGCGGCGACACCATCGGTGGTGCCGGCCGCGATGCGCACTGCCGGTGACAGGCCCAGCGTGGCTGCGATTTCGGGATCGATATCCGCAAAGGGAGTTCCGGGCACCAGGACGTTGGGCAGCAGCTCGCGGGATACGCCGAGCTCGTCGAGCCAGGCCGGCCAGGTGCGTGTCACGGGATCGTAGCCGAGCTTCAGGACGTTGTTCTCATCGCTGATGCCGTGACGTCCGGCGAGCCGCCCTGCGATCCAATCGGCCTGATGCACCGCAAAACGCGCCCGGCCCGCTTCCGCGCGATCCGACAGATACAGCAGCTTCGCCAACGCGCTGCTCGCGCCGTGCGCACCGCTGTCCGCGGAGGCAACGGCCGCAATGCGGGCGGCCTCCGCTGCCGCGCGCGCATCGTTGTACATCAGCCCCGGCGTGCAGGGCCGACCCGCGGCGTCGATCATCAGCAGCGTGCCTGACGTGCCGTCGACGCTGACGCGCTCGACGGTCTGGAGATCGATCATGCGGCCGAGCTTGCGGATCGCGACAGCCGTCGCATCCCACCAGAGTTCCGGATCCTGATCGATCGCGTTGCCGTTCTGTCGTGGCGGGGGAAGGGGCGCCGATTCCATTCCGAGCTTGGCGCCGCGCGCATCGACGGCGCAGGCGCGAACGCCGCCGGTTCCGACGTCGATGCCGAGGAACACGCCTGCCATTCGACCTCCACAGTGTGATGGCAACCATTGCTGATAGCGCGACACGATTGCACCGCAGCACGTTTGGGGGATTGACGTTCCAATCCGCCTCTGCAATTTTTTGCAAGACGTGAAGAAAATTGCAAGCGGGCTTTTCCGGCGTGGCGATACCTTCCGACAGACTGCCGATGGTTGACGGTGAGGCGTCGCTCGCAACGCGGGCGGCGTGGCTCTATTTCGCCGCCGGGCTGACCCAGTCCGAGGTCGCCGATCGCCTCAACATCCAGAGCACAAAGGCGCACCGGCTGATCGCGCGCGCGAGCCGCGAGGGCATGATCCGCGTCTTCGTCGAGGGGCCCGTGGCCGAATGCGTCGCGCTGGAGAACACATTGGCCGAGCGCTACGGCCTTTCTTTCTGCCGCGTCGCGCCGGATCTCGGCGAGGGCGACCTGCCGCTGAAGGCGCTGGCGCTCGAAGGCGCGAGCTTCCTGCGGCAGGTCCTGGAGCGCGGCGAGGACAAGATCATCGGCGTCGGTCACGGCCGCACGCTCGCCGCGGTCGTCGAGCAGTTGCCGCAGACGCCGGCGCGGGACGTGCAATTCGTCTCTTTGCTCGGCGGATTGACGCGGAAATTCGCCGCAAATCCGTTCGACGTCATTCATCGGCTGGCGGAGCGCACCGGGGCGGAGGCTTATCTTCTGCCGGTGCCGGTGTTCGCCAATTCGGTCGCCGATCGTGCCGTGTTGATGAAGCAATATGGCATCGCCGACGTGTTCGCGCTCGCGCGCAAGGCCTCGCTCCTGTTCGTCGGCATCGGACAAATCCATGCCGAAGGCTTCCTGGTTTCGAGCGGCATGATCAGGCCGGACGAGGTCGTCGAATTGAAGCGTGCCGGCGCTTGCGCCGACCTGCTTGGGCATTTTTTCAACGCCGATGGCGAAGTGCTCGACATCGACCTGTCGGCGCGCGCAACTTCGATGGAAGCGGCAGACCTCAGGAAGCATCGCATCGTCGCCATCGGCGGCGGGCTGGCCAAGGTCACGGCTCTGCGCGCGGTGCTGCGCAGCCGTCTCCTGCACGGTCTCATCATCGACGAGGCAACCGCTCAGGCCCTCGCGACGGAAAAGCCGGAGGCAACATCCGGCAAGACTACCAAGACCAGGAATAAAGGTCGGAAGGGAAAGTAAACGCTCATAACGGGAGGTTACTCATGCACGATCGCGAGAAGAATCTATTCGATTCCTACGCCGCCAAGCGCATCAGCCGGCGTGATCTGCTGGATGGTGCCGCAAAGCTCGGCATCGCCGGCGTTGCCGCCAACTCCGCCTACGTCGCCGCGATGTCGCGGGCCATGGCGGCGGACTTCAACTGGAAGGCCTATAGCGGCAAGACCGTCAAGCTGCTGTTGAACAAGCACCCCTACGTCGATGCGATGATTGGCGATATCGAAGCCTTCAAGTCGCTTACGGGGATGAACGTCGCCTACGATATCTTCCCGGAGGATGTCTATTTCGACAAGGTCACCGCGGCGCTGTCCTCGAAATCGGACCAGTACGACGCCTTCATGACCGGTGCCTACATGACCTGGACCTACGGTCCGGCCGGCTGGATCGAGGATCTCAACGCCTATATCAAGGACCCCGCAAAGACTAACCCGGCCTTTGCCTGGGACGACGTGCTCCCCGGCCTTCGTTCCTCGACGGCGTGGGACGGCGTTGCCGGCTCCGAGCTCGGCTCGGGCAAGGCCAAGCAATGGTGCATTCCCTGGGGTTATGAGCTCAACAATATCACCTACAACCGCAACATCTTCGACAAGGTTGGTGTCAAGCCGCCGAAGAATCTCGACGAGATGCTCGATGTCGCCGCCAAGATCACCAAGGATGCAGGCGGGCCTTATGGCGTCGGCGTCCGCGGCTCACGCTCCTGGGCCACGATCCATCCCGGATTCCTGTCCGCCTACTCGAATTTCGGCCAGAAGGATTTCGTGATGGAAGGCGGCAAGCTGAAGGCCGCCATGAACACCAAGGCCTCCAAGGAGTTCCACGAGAAATGGGTCAAGATGATCCAGACGTCGGGCCCGAAGAACTGGTCGACCTACACCTGGTACCAGGTCGGCACGGACCTTGGCGCCGGCGCCTCCGGCATGATCTTCGATGCCGACATTCTCGGCTACTTTATGAACGGCGGCGAGAACAAGGAGAGGGGTCATCTCGGCTACGCGCCATTCGCGGCAAATCCGGCCGCCAAGGCGCCGACGCCGAACGTCTGGATCTGGTCGCTCGCGCTCTCTAGCTTCTCCAAGCAGAAGGACGCGGCCTGGCTGTTCATGCAATGGGCAGCCTCGACCGAGCACGATCTGTTCGGAGCCCGCAAGATGGATTTCGTCAATCCGGTGCGCGCGTCGGTGTGGAAAGACAGCGAATTCCGTGACCGCATCGCGAAGTCCTATCCGGGCTATCTCGAGCAGCATGATCTGTCTTCGCCGGGCGCCAAGATCTACTTCACGGCCCAGCCGTTGTTCTTCGACCTGACGACGGAATGGGCCGCCTCGCTCCAGAAGATGGTGGCGAAGGAGGTCAGCGTAGACGAGGGGCTCGACAAGCTAGCCGACAGCATCAATCGTCAGCTCAAGCAGGCAGGTCTTGGCTGACTTTGCCGCCATCGACGCCTCGCGTGGTGCCCGATTCCTCCGCGCCACGCCAACCCGCCGGTTCGGAACGCCTATCCGATCCGGGCCGGCGGTGTTGAAGCCAATGCGTGATCCGGTATCGTCATGAGCATGGTCCAATTGTCCCAGACGAATGTGCTACCGCGCCGCGCCACGAGGCTGCGCGGGCGGATGCTGCCCTATGTGCTGAGCCTGCCGGCTCTGCTCGTCTGCATCGCCATCCTCGTTCCCTTCGTGACGGCGGCAGTTTATTCGCTCCAGCGCTACCGGCTGAACCTGCCATATCTGCGCGGCTTCATTGGGATCGACAATTACATCGATTTTCTCTCCGATCCCGCCTTCTGGAATACGCTTCGCATCTCGCTCATCTATACCGCACTGACGGTGGTGCTCGAACTGCTGCTCGGCCTCGGCATCGCCTTGCTGCTGCGGCGTCCCACACGCTTCCATAACGCAGTGTCGATCGTCCTGCTGTTGCCGCTGATGACGGCGCCCGCGATCGCCGCGCTGATGTGGAAGCTGATGACCAACCCGAGCTTCGGCATCCTATCCTATCTCGTGAGCCTGTTCGGCGTGCATGATTTCAAATGGGCATCCGATCCCTCGACTGCATTGTTCACGGTGGTGCTGGTGGATGTCTGGGTCTATACGCCCTTCATCATGATCCTGCTCCTGGCGGGCTTGCGCTCGTTGCCGCGCCAGCCGTTCGAGGCAGCGGCGCTCGATGGTGTCCCGGCAAGCTTTGTCTTCTTCCGCATCACACTGCCGATGCTTGCGCCCTACATCATCACCGCCTCGCTGTTTCGCCTGCTGGATTCGATCCAGCAGTTCGACATCGTCTACGCGATGACGCAAGGCGGCCCCGGCGATCGGCTGATGGTGTTCCAGGTCCAGGCCTATCTCGAATTCTTCCAATATACCAATGTCGGACGTTCGGCGGCGTTGCTGATGATCCTGTGGCTGATCACCAATATCCTCTCGAACATCTTCATCAAGAACTGGCTGCGGCTGCGGGCCCGCGCCCACGGCCACGCGTGAGGGACGGGAAGACGGCGATGGATCATTCCAGTCTCGCAGGTCGTATCTTCCGCGGCGTCGCGCTCGCGCTTGTGCTCGTCTTCTTCATGTTTCCGATCGTCTGGATCTTCCTGATGTCGTTCCAGACCAATGAGCAGATCCTGCGGATTCCGCCGCGCATCCTCTTCGAGCCGACGCTCGCCAATTACCAGGCGCTGATTTCAGGACAGCTCCGGACCGCCGCCGGCAATCTCGAAATATCGTTCATGCGCAACCTTGTGAACAGTTTCGCGCTGTCGAGCGCAGCCGTGGTCCTTGCCTTGCTGCTTGGCGTGCCCGCGGCCTACGCCTTTGCGCGGTTCAAGTTTCGGCTCGGCGAAACCATCGCATTCACGCTGTTGTCGTTTCGCTTCGCCCCGCCGCTGCTGGTGCTGCTGCCGCTGTCGCTCTACTACCAGCAGCTCGGGCTCAACGACACGTATTTCGGCATCGTCTGGGTTTACCAGCTCATCGCGCTGCCGCTGATCCTGTGGATCGTGCGCGGCTATTTCGAGGACATTAGTCCGGACATCGAGCACGCCTATCGTCTTGCCGGTCATACCTGGCGCGAGGCGTTCACGCGGATCGCGGTGCCGCTAGCCGGGCCCGGCATCGCGGCGGCCGGTCTGCTCTCCTTCATCTTCTGCTGGAACAATTTCGTGTTCGCGCTGATCCTGGCCTCGGCCGACAAGCAGCCAGTGACTGTTGGTGCGCTGGCTTTCGTCACCGCCTCAGGCATTCAGTACGGCCAGATCGCAGCGGCGATCGTGCTCTCCGTCACGCCGACCCTGCTGCTCGCGCTCTATGCGCAGCGCTATCTTGTGGAAGGCTTGTCGCTCGGTGCGGTGAAAGGCTGAGGCCATGGCGCGTCTTGAGCTCAACGCTGTCGGCAAGTCATTCGGCCCGGTCCGCTGCGCCGAGGATGTTTCGCTGGCCGTCGAGCCCGGCGAGATCGTCGCTGTGTTCGGCCCGTCCGGAAGCGGCAAGACCGTGCTCTTGCGCATGATCGCCGGCATGTTCGAACCGGACGAAGGCGACATTCTGGTCGGCGGTCAATCGATCGTGGGGGCGCCGCCCGAGCACCGCGGGATCGGCATGGCGTTCCAGAACTTCGCCCTGTTTCCTCACATGAGTGCGCAGGCCAATATCGCAAGCGGCTTGCGTGCCAGGGCGGGCGCGGCCGAAGTCGCGAGCCGGGTCAAATCGATCAGCCGGCTTCTGAAGATCGAGCATGTGCTTGGCCATATGCCCCGCGAATTGTCGAACGGGCAGAAGCAACGCACCGCGCTTGCCCGCGCGCTGATCGGCAATCCCGATGTGCTGCTGCTCGATGATCCCTTGCGCAACGTCGATGCTAAACTCCGCTACGAGATGCGGCTCGAACTGCCGAGCTTGCTCCGGCGGAGCTCGGCTGCGGTGCTCTATGTCACCCAGGACTATCGGGAGGCGATGGCGATCGCCGACCGGATCGCGGTCCTGGTCGACGGGCATCTGGTGCAGGTCGCGCGTCCCGAGGAGATCTATGTCAGGCCGGCATCCGTTGCCGTCGCGCGCCTGTTCGGCGATCCCAGCATCAATCTGGCAGAGGTCGAGCCGGCCGCAGGGCAGGGCGGTCTCGGTGCGGTGGTGGCGGGGACGTTCGTTCGCCTCGATGCCGCCGACCGTGCGGCCGTCGATCATGGTCGGTGCTGGCTTGGCGTGCGCCCAGATGATCTCGTCATCACCCGCCAACCAAGCGAAAATGCCATTCCGGCGCGCATCGTCGCCATCACACCGATGCACGAAAAAGCCGTGCTGCTTCTGCGCTTCTCCGACGGGACCGAATGGCTGGCCGCCCTGCCACAGGACTCCGCCATGGCAAGTGCGGAGGATGGCGTCTTCGTTCGCTTCGCGCCCGAGGCGGCTCTCTTGTTTGACCGCACGACAGGCCTGCGTTTGGACCTGTCGCCTCGGCGGCAGGCGGCATGATGGGAGCGCTGTGAGGATGGGCGTGCTGGAGATCAGGAAGGTCGACAAGGTCTACCAGAGCCGCGGCAAGCCCCCGGTTCACGCCGTGCGCGCGCTGGATATGGAGGTCGACAAGGGGGAGATCGTCGCTCTGTTGGGGTCGTCGGGCTGCGGCAAGACCTCGACCCTGCGGATGATCGCGGGCTTCGAGAGCGTCACCTCGGGGACGATCACGCTCGGCCAGCGCCGGATCGACGGATTGCCGCCTGCGAGGCGCAAGGTGGCGATGGCCTTTGAAGGCTATTCGCTCTACCCGCCGCTCACGGTTCGCGAAAACATCGCCTTCGCCTTGAAGGCGCAGCAGCTCTCGCATGGCGAGGTCTCCCGCCGCGTCGATGCGATCGCGCGGCTGGTGGAAATCGAGGACATTCTCGACAGCTATCCGCGCTCGATCTCCGGAGGGCAGCAGCAACGGGTCTCGCTGGCGCGCGCCTTGGTGCGCGATGCCGATCTGTATCTGCTGGACGAGCCGATGGGCCAGCTCGAGCCGCAGCTCCGCGCGGTGCTGCGCGGCCGGATCAAGGGGCTGCTTGCCGAGCGCGGGATGACGGCGATATTCGTCACCCATGACCAGACCGAGGCCAGCGCGCTCGCCGACCGAATCGCGGTCATGGAAGACGGTGTGCTTCAGCAGTTCGCAAGCGAACGGGAGTTGAAGGATCATCCCGCGAACCTGTTCGTTGCGAGCTTCATCGGCGAGCCACCGATGAACCTGCTAGAGACCGAAGTCGCCCGCGCCGACGGCGGCTTCCGTCTCTCGATCGGCCCGGATGTCGCGTTCCAGCTCGACGGGCAGACGCTCGACCCGGCCGCGCGCCGCGCGCTCGAGCAGAGCCCGCGCGTCCGGATCGGCATCAGGCCGCAGAAGATTTCCGTCGGGAACGGGGATGTACGCGTGCGCGTCGTCTCCAACCAGTGGCTCGGCGACCAGTCGCATGTCGCAGGTGAACGCGAGGGCCGTCTCCTCATCGCGGTGACGCCGAACAAGATCGCCGCGCGACCCGGGGACATTATTCCCTTCGCGCTGGAGACGCGGCACCTTCATGTGTTCGGCGCCGACGGCAGCTGCATTCGCCACGCGGAGGCAGCTTGATCATGAGCACCGGGCTGGGTCGCGACGTCATCATCGGCATTGATGCCGGCACTTCCTTGATCAAGACGGTCGCGTTCACGCGCGATGGCCGGCAGCTCGGCGAATACGCGCTTCCGAACAGCTACACGACGTCGGCCGGCGGACATGTCGAGCAGGACATGACGCGGACCTGGAACGATACCGTCGCCGCACTGCGCGGCCTGGGAGCGGCGATACCCGATCTTGCCTCGCGGCTCGCCGCCATCGCGGTGACAGGGCAGGGCGATGGCACCTGGCTGATCGACGATGATGGACGGCCCGTCGCGCCGGCGCTGCTCTGGCTCGACTCGCGCGCTGCCAGTCTCGTCGGGGACATCCGCGCCAGCGAGCGCAATGCGGCGCTCTATTGGCGGACCGGCTCGGGGCTGAACGCCTGCCAGCAGGGGCCGCAACTGGCCTGGTTGCAGGCGCATGCGCCCGACAGCCTGTCGCGCGCCCGCACGGCCTTTCATTGCAAGGACTGGCTCTATTTCCTGCTCACCGGCGAGCGTGCAACCGATCCGTCGGAGGCGACCTTCTCCTGCGGCGATTTCCGCAAGCGCCGCTTTGACGCGGAAACGGCGCGCCTGATCGGAATCGCCGATTGCATGGCCCTGTTTCCGGACGTCGTCGACGGCGTCGTGACCACGCATCCGCTGAATGCCGGCGCAGCGCTCGAGATCGGACTGCCGCAGGGCGTTCCGGTCTCGCTCGGCTATGTCGATGTCATCTGCAATGCGCTGGGGGCCGGGCTCTACGATCCGGCGCCGGATGTCGGCTGCACCATCATCGGCTCGACCGGCATGCATATGCGGCTGGCGCCAAGCGCCAATGCGGTGGTCCTCAACGCCGAGGCGACCGGCTACACCATGCCGTTTCCGGTCCCCGGTCACTATGCCCAGATGCAATCGAACATGGCGGCGACGCTGAACATCGACTGGCTCCTCGACCTCGCGCGCGACCTGCTCGCCGCCGAGGGCATTACGCGTTCGCGCGCCGACCTGATCCGTCGACTCGACGATCACGTGCTCGAGGCGCGGCCCGGCGAGCTCCTATTCCATCCCTTCATTTCCGATGCCGGCGAGCGCGGCCCATTCGTCGCCCATGAAGCCTGTGCGCAATTCCTGGGCTTGCGCACACGCCACGGCTATTGGGATCTGATGCGCGCGGTCATGGAAGGGCTCGCCTTCGCCGCCCGTGATTGCTACGCCGCGATGGGCGCGCTGCCGCGGGACGTGCGCATCACCGGTGGCGCGGCGCGAAGCCGGGCGCTCGGCGCGATCCTCGGTGCTGCGCTGGAATGCAACGTTCGTGTCTGTAGTCGCGGCGAAGCGGGAGCTGCGGGCGCCGCCATGATCGCGGCAGTGGCGACCGGCCTCTATCCGGACATGACGGCCTGTACGGATGTGTGGGTGCGGCCGTATCTCGCTGCTCCGCAAACGCCGGATGCGGCCTTGGTGTCGCGCTATGCGCGGTTGTTTCCGGCCTATCTCGAGGCCAGGCTCGCGGCGCGGCCGGTCTGGAAGCAACTCGCGGCCGTGCGTGCGGGAGCCGGTCATGCCTAAGACCATTGCCATCGTCGGTGACCGCTTCATGCTGCCGAGCGTCTTTGCCGAACGGATCACGGCGGCTTGCGGCAATGGCATCGACATCCGCGTCCTGGAGCAACCCTGGCCGGACGAGCCGATGGAGCACGGCTATGCCGGCTCCAAGCTCGACGGATTGAAGGAGTTCATGGGCGACCCGGATGAGGTCGCGGAGTTCATCGGCGATGCCGCGCTGCTGGTCACGCATCTCGCGCCGATCTCGCGGTCGATGCTGCAGCGGCTGCCGAAGCTTAAGTTCATTGCGGTGTCGCGCGGCGGCCCGGTCAACATCGACATGCAGGCAGCGCGCGATCACAAGGTGCTCGTGGTCAACACGCCCGGCCGCAATGCCAGTGCGGTGGCCGAGTTCACCATCGGCGCCATTCTCGCCGAAACGCGCCTGATCCGCAGTGGGCACGAATCCTTACGCGGCGGCGAATGGCGCGGCGATCTCTACCGCGCCGATCGCACCGGGCGCGAGCTCGGCGAGATGACCGTCGGCATCGTCGGCTATGGCGCGATTGGCACCCGCGTGGTGAAACTGCTCAAGGCATTCGGGTGCAGGATCCTGGTGACGGACCCATACGTCCAGCTCAGCGCGCAGGATCGCAATAACGGCGTCGAGCACGTCGGCTTGAGCGAGCTCTTGGCGCGCGCCGACGTGATCAGCCTGCATGCGCGGGTGACCGCCGAGACTACCGGCTTCATCGATCGCGCGGCGTTCGCGCAGGTCAAGCCGGGCGCCATCCTCATCAATACGGCGCGGGGGCCACTGGTCGACTACACGGCGCTTTACGAGGCGCTCTCCGCCGGACGGCTCGGCGGGGCCATGCTCGACACCTTTGCCGTGGAGCCGGTGCCGGCCGACTGGCCGCTCCTGCAGCTGCCCAACGTCACGCTCACGCCCCACATTGCGGGGGCCTCGTTGCGCACCGTCACCATTGCCGCCGATCAGGCAGCCGAAGAGGTTCGCCGCTATCTCGCCGGCGAGCCGCCACTCAATCCGTGCTGAAGACGAAAGGTATCTTGCCATGACCCGTGAGGAGCGACAGTTGCGCGAGGCGATCATCGCCAAGTGCCGATGGATGAACGCTTCAGGGCTCAATCAGGGGACGTCAGGCAACATCTCCGCCCGCTACAAGGATCGGATGCTGATCACGCCGTCGGCGACGCCCTATGACGCGATGAAGCCGGAGATGATCGCCTCGATGCCGCTTGAAAGTGACTACGGCTCCTGGGATGGGCCGTTGCAGCCGTCGACCGAATGGCGCTTTCATCTCGACATCATGCGTGGCCGTCCCGACGTCGGCAGCGTCGTTCATACCCATTCCACCTACGCCACGGTGCTTGCGATCGCGCGCAAGCCGATCCCCGCCTGCCACTACATGATGGCCGCGTTCGGAGGCAATGACATCCGCTGCGCCGGCTACGCGCGCTACGGCACGGCGGAACTATCCGAGCTGGCGCTCGCCGCGCTCGAAGGCCGCAACGGCTGCCTGCTGGCCAATCATGGCATGATCGCGGTCGGCGCCAACCTCGACAAGGCGATGTGGCTGGCGGTCGAGCTCGAGACCATCGCGCGTCAATATTACCTGTCGCTGGCATTGGGATCGCCTCACATTCTCAGCGAAGCGGAGATCGCCGACACGGCGAAGGGCTTCTCAACCTATGGCCTCCAGCAACCTACATCCAAGGCGTCGAAGGCAAAGCCGGGTAAGGCAGGCGCATCGGCAAGGGCGGCCGCGCGACAACGGATCGAGAAGAAGCGCAGCAGGACGCGATGACGCAGACTGCGCCGCACGCGGGCAGGGATCATGGGCTGGTCGACATCGCGATTATCGGCGGTGGCATCAACGGAGCCGGCATCGCGCGCGATGCGGCGGGCCGCGGCCTGAAGGTCCTGCTATGCGAGAAGGGTGACTTCGCCGAAGGCACCTCGTCGCGCTCGGGCAAGCTCGTTCACGGCGGTTTGCGCTATCTCGAATATTATGAATTTCGCTTGGTGCGCGAAGCCTTGATCGAGCGCGAGGTGCTGCTCGCGTCCGCGCCGCACATCATCTGGCCGATGCGCTTCGTGCTGCCGCACTCGCCGGAGCAGCGGCCGGCCTGGCTGATCCGCACCGGCTTGTTTCTCTACGACCATCTCGGTGGCCGCAAGCGGCTGCCGTCGAGCAGGGGTCTCGATCTTGCGCATGCGCCGGAGGGCGCGCCGCTGCGCTCCAAATTCAGGCGTGGCTTTGAATATTCGGACTGCTGGGTCGATGACGCACGGCTCGTGATCCTCAATCTGGTTGATGCCGCGCGCAACGGCGCCATCATCCTGCCCCGGACCCGCGCCCTAAGTGCGCGCCGGGAAGGGGACGCATGGCAGCTGGAGATGCAGGGGGATGACGGCGGCAGGCACACCGTCCGGGCGCGCGCGCTGGTCAACGCGGCGGGGCCGTGGGTCCAGGACGTTGTGCAAGATGTCGTCGGGCTGAATTCGTCGCACAATGTGCGGCTGGTCAAGGGCAGCCATATCGTGGTGCCGAAATTCTGGAGCGGAGCGCAGGCCTATCTGCTCCAGAACGAGGACCGTCGCGTCATCTTCGTCAATCCTTACGAGAAAGACCTCGCACTGATCGGCACGACCGACATCTCCTATGATGGCCGCGCCGAGGACGTCGCGATCGACGACACCGAGATCGCCTACCTGCTCGGCGTGTTGCGCCGTTACTTTCGTGTCCCCCCGTCGGAGCAGGAGATCGTCCATGCATTTTCCGGTGTCCGGCCGCTCTATGACGACAATGCAGAAAACCCGTCTGCGGTGACGCGCGACTATGTTTTCGAGGTTCACGGCGAGCAGGGCGTGCCGCCGCTGCTCTCGATCTTCGGTGGCAAGATCACGACCTACCGTCGGCTTGCGGAGCATGTGTTGCAGCGACTTGAGGCATGGTTTCCGAAGATGTCGCCGGGCTGGACGGCGGGAAGGCCGCTGCCCGGCGGCGACATCGGTGGTGACTTCGATGCCTTCATCGTCCAGCTGGCAGGCGAATATTCCGACCTTCCGCGCAAGCTGATCCACCATTATGCGCGCCTGTATGGCACGCGGGCGCGCGAACTGCTTGGTTCGGCCCGTGTCTCGGCCGATCTCGGTCGGCATTTCGGTGGAGACTTTTACGAACGTGAGGCCACGTTTTTACGCGAGAGCGAGTGGGCCAGGGAGCCTCAGGACTTTCTGGATCGGCGTACCAAACATGGCTTGCATCTGACGGCGGCGCAACAGGACGCCTTTGCGAGCTTTATCTAATTCGCCCGTGCCCGCGATGCCGGGCGAAAGCTGCCCGACGCGAGCCGACCCTCTTTCATCATCTCGACACATATGTCATGATAGGAATACAAATGTAAAAGCCGGGCGTCCTGCCTGGCCAGGGAGGGCTGCCCATGGGTAGGAAAGTCGCATTCATTGCGGCCTTGTTCGGCGCGTTGGCATTGGCCGGTCCGGTACAGGCGCGGGTCGAGGTGCAATGGTGGCACGCCATGAGCGGCGTCCTGGCCGACCGGCTCAATGAGCTTGTCGAGAAGTTCAACACATCGCAGGACAAATACACCGTCGTCGCCGTCGCTAAGGGCAATTATGATGAGGTGACGAACGGGGTGATCGCCGCCTATCGCGCCAAGCGGCCACCGGAAATGGTGCAGATCGCCGAGCGCGGTTACATGACGATGCTGCTCTCTGGGGCCGTAGTACCCGTTCAGGACTTGATGGACCAGAAGGGTTACAAGATCGACTTCTCGGACTTCATCAAGCCTGTGGCAAGCTTCTGGAGCTACAAGGGTCGGATGTCGGCGATGCCGTTCAACTCATCGACGCCGATCTTCTGGTACAACAAGGATCACTTCCAGAAGGCCGGTTTCGACAAGCCGGCTGACACCTGGCAGGAGTTGGAGAAGCAGCTCTACACCATCAAGTCCAAGGGCATTAGCGAATGCGGCACGGTGCTGCCCGGCGATTTCTACTGGAGCCTGCTTGAGAACTACAGCGCCATCAACAACCAGCCTTACGGCACGCTCGCAAACGGCTTTGACGGGCTTGGGACCGAGTTCGTCTACAACAAAACCAAGGTGGTCTCGCAAGTCGCGCGCTTGAAGAAGTGGCTCGACGACGGCGTGATGCAGATCGCGGGCCAGGGCTTCAGCCCAGAGCATTTGTTCACGTCGGGACGGTGCTCGACGTTCGTCAATTCGACCGCATCGCATGGTAATATCGAGCGCAACGCGACCATCAACTGGAGCGCGACCTTCCTGCCGCACGAGAGCGATGTCAATCCGCCCCTCAACAGCACCATCGGCGGCGGCGCCATCTGGGTCCTGAAGGGCCACACGCCGGAGCGATACGAAGCCGTCGCGGCCTTTCTGAACTTTGTCGCCCAGCCGGAAACCCAGGTGTGGTGGCATGGCGCAACCGGCTACGTTCCCGCCACGAACCGGGCCTATGCGCTTGCGCGGGAACGTGGCTACTACAAGGATCACCCGACCAGAGAAATTGCCGTGCTACAGCTCTCGCGTGGTACGCCGAATGAGAACTCGCGCGGCTTCCGCTTCGGCAATTTCGTGCAGACGATGCTGGCCCAGCGCCAGGAGGTGGAGGCTGTCTTTGCCGGTCAGAAGCAGCCGCAGCAGGCGATGGATGACGCTGTCAAGCGGGGCAACGAGATCTTGCGTCAATTCGAGAAGCTCAACGCCGGGAAGACTCCGGAAACCGAGCGTCCATGACTTTACGACTATCCATTCCTTGGCGTGATGGGCGCGCACCCGTGCTTCAGAGAAGGCACGGGGGCGGCCAGTCCAAGGTCGGGACGGGTGCGGTGGCTGGTGGATTCCGAGCACCCGTAAAGGCGCGGCGCCGTGAGCAAGAGGCAGGACTGAAGCGAGCCAATTTCGGCGATGGCCCCGGCCTGCCGACGTTGCTATTGCTGCCGCAATTGCTGATCTTGCTCTTCTTCTTCTTCATCCCGTCGCTGCGGGCGCTGATGCAATCCGTCCTGCTCAGTGATCCCTTTGGAACCAACGTCCAGTTCGTGTGGTTCGACAATTTCAAGATGCTGTTTGCGAGTAGCGAGTATCGCCAGTCGATCGCGGTGACGTTCTGGTTCACGGTGGCGCAGAACGTGCTCACGCTGGGGAGCGCGCTGGTGCTCGCCTTTGCCACTGACAGGATCGTGCGCGGTCGTTCGATCTATCGCACGATCATTCTGTTGCCCTATGCAATTGCGCCCGCGATCGCCGGTATCCTGTGGGCCTTCCTGTTCAATCCGGCGGTTGGCCCGCTCGCGCAGGTGCTGCACGGGTTCGGCATTGCCTGGGATCCCAACCTCAATCCGACCGACGCGCTGATCCTGGTGACACTCGCAGCGTCATGGAAGCACATCTGCTACGACTACATCTTCCTGGTCGTGGGTCTGCTCGCGGTGCCGGTATCGCTCATGGAGGCCGCCGCGGTGGACGGCGCCGGTCCGATCCGGCGCTTCGTCTCGATCGCGCTGCCGATGCTCGGGCCTACCATCTTCTTTCTCACCGTGATGAACTTCATCTATGGCTTCTTCGAAACCTTCGCCATCATCGATGCCGTCACCAAAGGCGGTCCGGCCGGCGCAACCAACATCTTGGTCTACAAAGTCTTCGTTGACGGCTTCGTCAATCTCGACCTCGGCTCTTCGGCCGCGCAATCTGTTCTTTTGATGAGCTTCGCGCTGATCTGCACGCTGCTGCAGTTCCGCTACTTCGACCGTAAGGTCAATTACGGAGTCTAGCCGTATGGTCGAGCGCTCACCGGTCCTTAGCATGATCTGTCACGCGATCCTGATCGCCGGGGCGCTGACGGTCTGCATTCCGCTGTATTTCGCATTCGTGGCGGGTTCGCTCACGGTCGCCGAGGTGCAGAAGGTGCCGCTGCCGTGGCTTCCGGGCAGCCAGTTCTTCGACAACCTGCAATTGGCGTGGAGCAAGGGCAATTTCAGCCGCACCTTCACCAACTCTATCGTCGTGGCGCTCGGCATTACCGCCGGAAAGATCGCGGTATCGCTGCTGTCGGCCTTCGCGATCACCTACTTTCGATTCCGCTACCGAATGCTGGCATTCTGGCTCATCTTCGTCTCGCTGATGCTGCCAATCGAGGTTCGGATCGTGCCGACCTTCGAAGCCGTGGCCAATGCAGCGCTGCCTCTGCAATGGCTCGTCGACACCCTGCATTTGGCGGATCTGTGGGGTTGGATCAGCGGTCACGACATCGCGATCGCGCTCGAATGGAACATGGTCAACACCTATCCCGGGCTGATCCTGCCGCTGATCGCCTCAGCCACGGCCACGTTCCTGTTTCGGCAATTCTTCCTGACGGTGCCAGACGAGCTGTGCGAGGCGGCGAGGCTGGACGGTGCGTCGCCGCTGCACTTCTTCTGGAGCATCCTGCTGCCGCTGTCGGTGCCGAACATGGTGGCCCTCGCCATCATCCTGTTCCTGTTCGGCTGGAATCAGTATCTCTGGCCGTTGCTGTTCACGACCGACAAGGACATGGCTACGGCTGTCATTGCATTGAAGGGTCTGATTCCGCGCTCCGACAGCGAGCCGGCCTGGAACATCGCCATGAGCGGCGCGCTCCTCACGATGTTGCCGCCGGCGCTGGTCGTCCTGCTGTTGCAGCGCTGGTTCATCAAGGGTCTTATCGACAGCAGCAA
Organism: Bradyrhizobium zhanjiangense; assembly: GCF_004114935.1. Lineage (NCBI taxonomy): Bacteria > Pseudomonadati > Pseudomonadota > Alphaproteobacteria > Hyphomicrobiales > Nitrobacteraceae > Bradyrhizobium > Bradyrhizobium zhanjiangense. The sequence continues at coordinate 6,187,280 of NZ_CP022221.1, read as the reverse complement.
GTAGGGATCGATCATGGTTTTCATCGCCGGGCATCGCGGCGCGCGCAATCTTTGGCCGGAGAACAGCCTGACGGGCTTCCGCAACCTATGCAGGGAGGGGGTCGATGCGGTCGAGTTCGACGTCCATCAAAGCGCGGATGGCGGGCTGGTCGTGATCCATGATCCGCTGCTGGACCGCACCACGTTCGATAGCGGACCCGTTGGCGAGCGCAGTCTGAGGCGCTTGACGGCGACGCGTCTTCGCGACGCCGGCGATGAGTGCATTCCGACTTTGGACGACGTGCTCGACGTGTTCGTCGAAACGACGCTCGAGCTCCACATCGAGATCAAGACGGATGCGCTCGGCAATCCCTATTCGGGTCTCGAGGCGCGGCTGATCGACGACATCAGGCGCCGGGGTCTGGAACGGCGTGCCGTCATCACCTGCTTCGTGCCGGGCGTGATCGAGACCGTGCGCCGGCTATGGCCGGAGGCGCGGGTACTCGCCTCGCTCGACCGCCGTTCGGCGGAGATGATGGGCGGAATTGCATCCGCGCTGGCGCAATTCGCCGCCATTCCCGGCTGCATCGTCGCGGTTGAAAAATCGATTCTGGGGCTCACGCTGCCGCTCGCCCTTAAGGTGCTCGGATCCGACCGTCTCGGCGCGTGGGTGACCAATGAGCCAGAAGATATCGCCTACTGGCTTGCCCAACCAGTGCGGCAGATCACGACCGACCGGCCCGATCTCGCCGTGAGCATTCGCCGCAAGCTCGCAACCGCGCCCGCGCGTCCATGATTGCCCGCCGCCGCTTTCTCGTGGGATCGCTGGCGAGCGTCGCCTTCGCTGCGCCGGCCGGGTTCGTACGGGGAGTGCCGGTCTCTTTCAGTGCAGATCCGTTCACTCTCGGTGTTGCGTCCGGATGCCCGCGACAGGATGGCGTCATCCTGTGGACCCGCCTTGCGCCACAACCTCTCGAAGGCGGCGGCATGCGGGACGCTCCGGTGGACGTCGAGTGGCAGGTTGCTGAGGACGAGGCCTTCTCGCGCATCGCCTCCCGCGGCGTCGTGCGTGCGGCAGCGGAGCTTGGACATTCCGTGCATGCCGAGGCGACGGGATTGCGGCCCGATCGCGTCTACTGGTACCGCTTCCGCGCCGGTCCGGCGCTTAGCCCGGTCGGTCGCACCCGAACCGCACCGGCCGAGTCCGGGCGTCCTTTCCGCTTTGCCTTCGCATCGTGCCAGCAATACGAGCAGGGCTATTTTACCGCCTACCGCCACATGGCCGCACGCGATCTCGACCTGGTCGTGCATCTCGGCGACTACATCTATGAGAAATCCTGGGGATCGCACCACGTCCGCCAGCACGGCGTCGGAATCCCGACGACGCTCGAGGAATTCCGCAACCGCTACGCGCTCTACAAGAGCGATCTTGACCTGCAAGCGGCGCACGCTGCCTTCCCCTGGCTTTCGGTCTGGGACGACCACGAAGTGATGGACGACTATGCCAATGATCGCTCCTACACCGTGCGCGATCCCGGCCAGTTCCTCAAGATCCGTGCGGCCGCCTATCAGGCCTATTACGAGCACATGCCACTGCCGCCCTCGGCCCGCCCACGGGGCGCGGATGCAACGATCTACGAGCACTATCGCTTCGGCGACATGCTCGACGTGCTGCTGCTCGACGACCGGCAATATCGCTCGGCATCGGCCTGTGTCGGAAGCAAGCGTCCGACTTGGGCGACTGATTGTGCAGGCCGGACGGACGAGGCGCGGACGATGCTGGGCGAGCGACAGGAACAATGGCTTGATGCGCGCCTGCGCGACTGTCGCGGCCGCTGGACGATCGTCGCGCAGCAGACATTGATGGCGCAGGACAAGCGGGAAGGGGATGATGGCGCGCATTTCTGGATGGACGGCTGGGACGGCTATCCCAACGCCCGGCGTCGTCTTCTTGATTCGCTTGTCGCGCATCGCCGGCGCAACTCGATCGTGATCGGCGGCGACCGTCACGCCTTCTTTACCGCCGATCTGAAGCATGATTTTGCCCGGCCGGATGGTCCGAGCATCGCGACCGAGTTCGTCGGCACCTCCATCAGTTCGGACGGACCGAGCGAGACCGGTGTGCGCAAGGCGCTGGCGGAAAATCAACATCTTGTCTATGCGCGTGGCGACAAGCGCGGCTATGCGACCGTCGAGCTCGACACCCGGCATTGCACTGTAGGATTCGAGGCGCTCGACGACGTCAAGGACGTCAGGAGCGCCGTGCGCCGGCTGACGACCTTTGTGGTCGAGGACGGCGTGCCGGGGGCGAAGGCCGCATGACGAGCGTCCGGATGGCCCCGCATTTGACGACCACCGAAAGATCGCCTCAAATGCTCCGACGTCTGATTATGCCTTGAGGCCGCTGCGGGGGGCTGCGCCGTGACTGATCAAACCATCCTGCGGGTCGCCTGGCTCTACTACATGGAGAACCTGACCCAGGCCGAGATCGGCGAGCGGCTGGGGCTGACGCGTGCCCGCGTCAACCGCATGTTGTCGGATGCCCGGCAGACCGGCATCGTCAACATCAGCCTCAACTCCGCCTTTGCGAGCTGCACGGAGCTGGAGCACCGGTTGCGTCGCGAGTGCGGCCTCGAGGATGCAGTCGTCATCCCGACCCCGGAGAACCCCGAGCAGGTCGGAAGCCTGATCGGGATGGCGGCGGGAGCGTATTTGTCGAAATTCCTTGAGCAGAAGCGGCCGCGCATCATCGGTATCGGCTGGGGCGCGACCTTGCGCGAGACCATCCGCTACGTCACGCCGGCGGACTACCCCGAGCTCTCCATCGTCTCCATGATGGGCGGCCTGTCGCGCGGACTCGAGCTCAACACCTTCGAAATCGCGGGCGAGCTCGCCCACCGGCTGCACGCCCAGTGCAGCTATCTGGCCGCCCCGATTTTTGCCAGCAGCCGGCGCTCGCGTGACACCTTCCTGGCCCAGGAGGTCTATCAGGAGGTGCTGAACAGCGTCGAGCAGATCGATCTTGCGCTGTTGAGCATGGGAGATCTGACTCCGCGATCGCTGCTGGTGCGGCACGGTCTGCCGCCGGACGTACGTATCGAGCATTTGCGGGCCGCAGGCGCCGTCGGCGACGTGCTCGCGCAGTTTCTCGACAAATCCGGCCGGCCGATCGATCACGGCATCAACAGCCGCGCCATCGCACTGCCGCTCGAAAAGTTGGCGCGCGTGCCGACCTCGATGCTGATTGCCGGGGGCCTCAACAAGGCGCCGATCATCGCCGCGGTGCTGCGCGGTCGGATCGGTAAGGTCCTGGTGACGGACGAGAACGCCGCCGTCGCCGCGCTGAAGCTGATCGACAAGCAAAAATAGCCCTGTTTTCGTAACGAGTGTCAAATCCGTGCCCTGGCGCGATGCTGGCGCGATCGCACCGTGCTGTCCAGGAGAGACGCAAAAGCATTTGTCACGTCATGATTACATATGTAATATCACTAGACAATTGCTCAAAGAGAGATGGCGTCGACATGCGCGCTGCGGTGCTCCAGGACATTCGCGATATCCGCGTCCTCGATATTCCCGAACCGAGGCCGGTGGCGGAGGACGATCTCATCGTCCGCGTCAAGGCGGTCGGCGTCTGCGGCAGCGATCTGCATTCCTACCTCGAGGGCGGAACGACCGGCCCGACGCGCGTCAGGCCGTTCGTCCTCGGCCATGAATTCTCGGGCGTCCTCACGCCGGACTCGGCACGCAAGGCGGGACTCTCGGCCGATGCGTTGGTGGCTGTCGATCCTTCCATTCCATGCGGCCATTGTGAATGGTGTCACCGCGGCCATACCAATCTTTGCCCCAATGTGAAGTTCCTCGGGTACGCGCCACACAATGGCGCCATGGCCGAATTTGTCTGCGTGCCCAGATCCGCCGTGCATTTGGTGCCTGACAGCATCGACCCGGCCGGCGCAGCAATCCTGGAGACGCTCGGCGTCGCGATCCATGCCATGGACCTGGCGCGTCCGCGACTTCTTGAATCCGTGGCGGTGCTTGGCTGCGGGCCGGTGGGGTTGTTGTTGGTGCAACTCGCGCGGCTCGCCGGTGCCGGAAAGATCATTGCGATCGACCCGGTCGAGCAGCGTACTACGCTAGCGTGCGACCTCGGTGCGGATGTGGCGTGCCGTAGCTACGCCGGGGTCGGGGACATCACCGAAGGCCGCGGCGTCGATCTGGTGATCGAGGCGACCGATTCCTCGCACGGCTTCGAGCATGCGGCGCGCTGTGCGCGTATCGGCGGCCGGCTCGTTCTCGTCGGCATTCCCGAGAACAACCAGTACGTCCTGAGCGGTGCGGAGTCGCGCCGAAAGGGCTTATCAATCAAGTTTTCGCGTCGCATGCCGGAGGTTTATCCGCGGGCCATCGCGCTTGCGCGGGGAGGGCAGGTCAAGCTCACGCCGCTGGCGACGCACCACTTCTCGCTTGACCAGACGCCTGCCGCGTTCGAGCAACAGGTCGCGCGACGAGATGGAATCATCAAGGCGATCATTTGCCCGTAGATTGAGGGCTATCTTGCCTAGAGCTTGGCAGAGCAGGTGCAGCAGGACTGGTCGTGATGGCGAAATCGTCGAAGCTGGTCGTCGCAAAGAAAGGCCGCGTCCTGATGGTAAGACGCAGGCGCGACGGGCTCTGGATGTTTCCAGGCGGCCGCCGGCGAGCCGGCGAGAGCGACAGGCGCTGCCTTCGTCGTGAGATCAAGGAGGAGCTCCCCAAGCTGAAGCTTGGGCCGCTGAAACTCTGGAAGGAAGTGAAGGCGAAGAATCGCCGGTCCGGTCGCCGCATGAGTGATGCGATTTTCCTGGCAAAGAAAGTGTCAGGGCGCTTGAAGGTTGGCGACAAGAAGGAGATCGATAGAGCAGTTTGGCGTAAGCCGCATGGCGCCAGATTGACTCCGACCTCGCGCTACATTCGCGATAGGCTGTTTCCAAGGCGAGGGCGTCGCTAAAGCGACCGTTCTGCGATAGTGCGCGTGCCCCCGGTGAGGCCGGGCCGTTCCCCGATTTCCTCCTTGGTGAAGTTCTCCAGGGGAAAAATATCACGGCGCGAAGTTAAGGCTCGCGTTCGACATGTGCTCGGATTGCATTGGTCGTCGTTTCGATCCACCCGTGCTCACGAGCCTTCGCAACCATGTCGGCGTAAGCCGCATCCCACGTCCTGTCATCGGGGCGTCCGGGCAGGGTCGGGACAAGATCGATGGGGACAAGCACGTTGTTGTCATCGATGAAGGTGATTCCTCTCGTCGTGGCGGCTCGCGCGGCGGCTTCGCCCTTCAGCACCAGCTTGAATTTGCGGAAGTCGGACGGCTCGGCCAGCCGGACTTCGTTAGACGTGCATGCGATGATCATGGTTCTGTCCTTTCGCGCCGTCTCAATCACGAATGCAGCAGGGTGCACAGCGCGCCCTGGAAATTGACCAGAGGGCCGCCGTCTCCGCCGCGCGTCGCCACGATCCGGCCGATGAAGATGCCGTGAGTGCCGACCGCCTGGTGCTGGTAGAGCTCGCATTCGACCGCGCCAATCGCCCCCCGCAACACGGGAACGTCGAGCAAGCCTTGGTCCCAGGGCGCGGTCGTAAAACGCTGGGCACCCTTGACGCCGTCGCGGCCGGCGAAGCGCAGCGCCAGATCCTGCTGGTCGCTGCCGAGCAGGCTGACGGCAAAGCTGCCATTGGCGAGGATCGCGTCATGGGTCTCGGAGCTCGCATTGATGCCGACCAGCAGGCAGGGCGGATCCATGCAGAGCGAGGTGACCGAGCTGACAGTCAGCCCTCGCCGGTCGGCATCCGCGCCGGTCGCCACGATGGCGACGCCGCCGGCCAGATTTCCCATGGCACGGCGAAACTCCGTGGCATCGACCGAGTGACGATCGGCTCCTTGCGGAAACTTCTGGTGAGCCATGGCCAACACCTTCGGACTTGCCGACGTCAAGCCGACACTGCTTCGCCGGCGACCCTCGCATCCTTGCGGCCGCTGCGCAGTTCCTTCCGGATCGCGGGGATGATCTTGCTCCCCCACAGCTCGATCTGCTTCAGCATGGTGCGCTGGTGGAAGTCGCCGAGTTGGGTCTGCACCGCGATATGCGACGGCTTGAGGATGCTGATCTCCTCCAGCATGCGGTCGATCACCTGGTTGACGCTGCCGACGGGCAGGTTGTTGCGCATGGTCTCCAGACTCATATCGTTGGGCCCGGCCTGTTCCTTGATCAGATAGCCGTCGTCGCTCTGGGCGCGGCGGAATTTCAGGCTTTCGGAGAGCCGGCGCTGGAAGCGGGCATTGTCGAGATAGGAGGTGACCTCGCTGTCATTGTCGCTGGCATAGGCGCAGCGCAGGAAGCCGAAGCGGGTGGCGTCAATCGACCGGCCTTCCTGGGCCGCAATGCCTTCGAGCCGCTCGCGCAGTGCCTTGATGGCATCGGTGCCATTGAGGAGAGCGGTCACGAACAGATTGTGGTTGTCGCGGATGGCGCGGCCGAGGGTCTCGGCATGGCCGGACGTGACCCAGATCGGCGGCATCGGGGTCTGCACGGTGCGCACGGCAATCGAGGTCGGCGGAATCTTCAGGTGCTGGCCGCCGTAGGAAAAGATCCGCTCCTGCATGCCGGCATGCAGCACGTCGTAGAACTCGGCAAACAGCGAGTGCGAATCCTTGAGGTCGACGCCGAAGCGGTCGAACTCGAATTGCTGATAGCCCGAGCCGATGCCGAGATCGAGGCGGCCGTTCGAAACGGTATCGGCGAAGCCGATCTCGCCGAGCAGCCGCGCCGGATGATACAGCGGCAGCACGCAGACCGCGGTGCCGAGCCGGATGCGCTTGGTGAGGCCGGCGCAGTGCGCCACCATCATCAGCGGCGAGGGACACAGGCTGTAATTGTTGAAGTGGTGCTCGGCGTACCATGCGGTATCGAAGCCGGCCTCTTCAGCCGCCACGGTCTGTTCGACAGCGTTGTGGATGACCTGCTGCGAGCTTTGATGATAGCCGCGCTGCTGAGCCAGAATGAATACGCCGAATTCCATGGATGCATCCTCCGCCAAACTGACCAGTCGCTTTTGCGTCCTGTTCTCATCAAGCTACCGACTTGAGGTTTTTCGAACAATTGGCGTAATCTGATCATGTCTTTTGCAGAATTTGGAAAGATCAATGAATCGCCTCCAGGCCATGGAATTGTTCGTTTCCGCCGTCCGCGAGGGCAGCTTTTCCGCGGCCGGACGCCGCGCGGGGCTCTCGCCGGCATCCGTGTCGCGCTATATCGGCGAGCTCGAGGCGCAGCTTGGCGTGCAATTGCTCAACCGCAGCACGCGCCATCTCGGATTGACCGATGCCGGCAAGATCTTCTTCCAGCGCACCGAGCAGGTACTGCACGGGATCGAAGACGCGGAGGCTGCAGCGCTCGCGCTGCAGACCGCGCCGCGGGGGACGCTGCGCGTTCATTCTCGGACGCTGTTCGGCATCAAGGTGCTGTCACCATTGATCCCGCAGTTCCAGGAGCTATACCCGGAGCTGAAGGTGGAACTGCGGCTCTCGGAACGGCGCGTCCAGCTTCGTGAGGAGGAGTTCGACATCGATTTCCAGATCGCCGCGCCCAAGGATCCAGGCCTGATGCAGCGCCGGCTGGTGCGGAGCGAACGCATCCTCGTGGCGTCACCCGACTACGTCGCGCGGAAGCCAAAGTTGCGCGGACCGGATGATCTCGTCGGCCACAATTGCCTGACCTACTGGATGGGACCCGACGATGTGGTCTGGAAGTTCATGCGCAAGAGCAGGCTGCGCGAGATTGTCGTGCCGTCTTCGTTCAGCAGCAATAATGGCATCATCCTGTGCGACCTCGCGGTGCGCGGGCATGGCATTGCGCTGCTCGACGACTACACGGTCGCGGACGAAGTGAAGAGCGGGAATCTGGTGCGTCTGTTGCCGGGCTTTCGCGTGACCAATTCGACCTTTGACGAAGGCATTTATGCGACATTCCAGCAGAGCAGCTATCTGCCTGAAAAAATCAGGGTGTTCGTCGACTACATGGCCGAGAGCGTGCCGCGGCTGATCAAGCGATCCGGCTAGCACCACGCGCCGCCTTCAGCGTGTGCCAAACCTGTGGGCAGGCAGTCCCGTCACACCGAGATTCTCGATGGCGAACAATCCGCCGGCGTCCGGGCTGTCATCGAAAAGATGGGTGCTGCGCGAGATCGAGGTCACATAGAGCACGTCGAGACCGGGGCCGCCGAAGGTCACGCTGGTCGGATGCCGGACGGGCATCTCGATCTTGCGCACCATCGTTCCGTCGGGTGCGAACCGTGCGATGGCGCCGATCCACACCAGTACGGTCCAGAGATAGCCGTCCGCATCGACGGTCGCACCGTCGCCGCCCGAGCCATGCGCGTCCATCTCAGCGAACACGCGCTTGTTCCTCAGCGGGCCGTCGCGGTGATAGCCGTAAGCCCAGATCACACGTCGCGCCGTGTCCGCGAGATAGAATATCCGGCCGTCCGGACTGAAGCAGGGGCCGTTGGTCACGGCGAGATCGGATTCGAGCTGCTCGATCGCGCCCGCCGCATCGATGCGATACAGACCGCCGAGCGGCTTTTCATCCTCCGCGCGGCCGCCGTGCATTGTCCCCGCCAGGAAGCGCCCGAACGGGTCGGCCTTGCCGTCGTTCAGGCGGAGCATCGGATGATCGAGGCCGATCGAGGGGTCCTCGGCCAATTCCCGTGTGCTGAAATTGTAATGCGCAAAGCCGTGGCGCAGCGCCAGCACGGCGCGGTCGTCATGCGCGAGCGCGAGCGATCCGATCGGGGCGGGCACCGAGAATTCATCGATCGCGCCGGTCGCAGGCAACAGCCTGCGGATCAGTCCGGCGAGCGAATCGATCCAGTAAAGCGACTGGGTCTTGTCATCCCAGACCGGGCTCTCGCCAAGCCGGTCCCTGGTCTTGCCGATACGGGTGATGCGCGGGAGCGCGTTCATGGGAGCACCTCGTTGATCCCTTCTGCAGAGCGGGCTTGACCGATCGGTCGGCGAAAAACTACGTTGGTTTGCACATGAAGATCAGTGTTCGGCCGACCCAGATGTCCGGCCAGATTTGCGGGTTCGATGGTTGAATTGTCGACGACAAAGGACGGGGTCGCCAACCAGGCGGAGGCGTCCGATCGCGTCCTGCAGATCCTGAGCGAGGCCGGGCGTCTGTTCGCCACCAAGGGCTATGACGGCACCTCGATGCGCGACATCGCGGTGGCCTGCGGCATTTCGAAGTCGCTGCTGTATCATCACTTCTCCAACAAGGATGAGATCTACGCGCGCGTCGCTGTCGGCTCCACGCTCGAATTGTACCTGTTCGTGCGCGACCGGATTCCCGACGGTCCGCCGTCGCAGAAGATCCGAGCCTTCATGGTTGCGACGGCGGAATATTTCCGGCGCTATCGCTGGGCCTGGATCGCGTCGACGACCGCCTTCTGGAACGATCCCGATCGCCACCGGCAGAAGGAGCGGATGACGCGCCGCGACCGGTTCGAGCACTTTCTGCGCGGATTGATCCAGGAAGCGATCGACGCCGGCGAGATCCGCAAGCTCGATGTTGCCATGACGGGGCGGCTGATCCTGTCGTCGCTGAATTGGATGCATCGCTGGTACAATCCCAATAAATCGGCAACACCCGAGCAGATCGCCGACATCTTTTTTGACATGGTATTCAACGGCCTTCGGACCGACGGTCCTGCGAGGCCGCCAACCATCGAGCCGCCGAAGTCGCCCCGGCGAAAGCCGCGCTAGAGGCGCCTGCCTTCAATCGAGCGCAATGTGCTGCGCCGTGATGACCGGTCCCCACAGGGCGGCATCCTTGCTCAGCTGGGAGTCGAGCAATTGAGGCGGCCCGAGATCGGCCTGCAGGCCGTCGATGGCGAGCTGCCTGGCGATCTCCGGCTTTTGCATCGCCGCGTTGGCGGCGGCGTTCAGCCGGTCGATCGCCTCGCGCGGTGTGCCAGCGGGCGCGTGCAGCGCAGTCCAGAACGATGCCGAAAGCTCGGGATAGCCTGACTCGGCAAAGGTCGGGATATCAGGCAGGTTTGGCATGCGCTGGTCGGAGGAAACGGCGAGCAAGCGGAGCTTGCCGGCCTTGACGTGCTCGATCACGGCAGCCGGCGTCGCAAAGTTGAGGTCGCACTCGCCCGACAGCAGTTCCATCACCGAGGCCGGATTGTTGCGATAGGCGACGTCGGTAACTGCAAAGCCCATCGATTTCCCCATCATGATCCCAAACAGGTGCGTCACGCTGCCCGGTCCCAGCGTGGCATAGAACATCGGCTTGTCGCGACCCTTGGCGTAACCGACAAAACTTTTCATATCGGTGACCGGCATCTTCGCGTTCACGGTCAGCGACAGCGGGCCATTGCAGAACATGGCGACGGATGCGAAATCCGCAAGCTTGTACGGCAAGTTCTTGCGCAGCAGCACGTTGAGCGAGATCGGACCAGTGCCGCCGGCGAGGAGCACCGAACCATCCTTGGCCGCACGCGCCACATATTGCGATCCGACGATGCCGTTCGCACCTGGCTTGTTGTCGACCAGCACGGGCTGATCGAGCGCCTCCGACATGCCCTTGGCGATCGCGCGCATCAGGCTGTCGATCGAGCCGCCGCTCGCGTAGGGCACGATGATGAAGACGGTCTGTGACGAGCGCGCGCTGACGATCGCAGGTGCAGCAAATGGCGCAACGATAGCGCTGGCCATGAGCGTTGCGGCCTGACGTCGGCTGATAGGTGCCACGGCGGTTCCTCCTTCATTTGATTTGATCGAAATCTACGGCCCGACCGATCGGTCAGTCAACAGGTCAAACGTCTCAGCTGTTGCAAGACGGTGAGCTTGGTGCTATCAGCGCATCGACTGACCGATCGGTCAGGTGGCTTGAAGCTACCGTCCGAGGTCGCGGAAACAAGATCAAGCAAGCGCCAGGAGGAAGCCATGTCCGATGACATCGTGACGCTCGAAGTATCCGACCACATCGCAATCGTAACGCTGAACCGTCCTCCGGTGAACGCGCTCAACCGCGCGATGCGCGATCGCATCGTCGCGGTGTTCGACCAGATTTCGGAGCGCAGCGATGTTCGCGTGGCGATCCTCACCGGCAACGGCAAGGTGTTTTGCAGCGGCGCCGATCTCAAGGACCGTCCAGACCCGGCCAAGGTCGGTGCATTCCATGATCACAACCGCATCACCCGCGAGACCGGCAACTGCATTCGCGAGTGCTCCAAGCCGGTGATCGCAGCGATCAACGGCGTCGCGCTCGGCGCCGGTCTCGGTCTGATGGCATCGTGCGACATCTTCTACGCGTCCGAAGAGGCTGTGTTCGGCATGCCCGAGATCAATGTTGGCCTCGCCGGCGGTGCGGCGATGCTCAACACTTTGTTCGGCCGTTCGCTGATGCGTCGGATGTTCTTCACCGGCGTTCGGATTTCCGCGGCCGAGCTCTATCGCCTTGGCATCGTCGAGGCCTGTACTAGCAAGGAAGATCTCATTCCCGAAGCAATGAAGATCGCGCGTGAGATCGCAGCCAAGAGCCCGATTGCGATGGAGTACGCCAAGAATGCGGCCAACATGGTCGAGCTGATGCCGCCGCGCGATGCTTATCGCTTCGAGCAGAACATCACGATGGCGCTGTCGAAGACCGAGGATGCCAAGGAAGCGCGCATGGCGTTCCTTGAGAAGCGCGCGCCGGTGTTCAAGGGGCGCTGACGATGCGGCCGGGAGAGGGTCTCGACGCGCTGATGGCGCCGCGCTCGATCGCGATCATCGGCGCGTCGCAGGATGCGACCAAGATCGGCGGCCGACCGGTGGACCTGTTGCGCCGCTACGGCTACGCGGGCAAGATCTATCCGGTCAACCCAAAAGCCGCGATGGTGCAGGGGCTGCAGGCCTATGCGTCGGTAGGCGCGCTACCCGAGGCGCCCGATCTCGCCGTCATCGCCGTCGATGCCGAGCGGGCGCCCGAAGCGATCGAGCAGTGCGCCGATCGCGGTGTCCGCAGCGTCGTCGTGTTCTCTTCCGGTTTTGCCGAGCTTGGCGAAGACGGGCGCGCGATGCAGGATCGGCTTCGCACGGCTGCGCGACGCACCGGCATGCGGCTGCTCGGCCCGAATTGCCTCGGCGCGGTCAGTATTCCCGAAAAGGCCATCGCGACATTCTCGATCGTGCTCGAACACAGCATGCCGGCGGCCGGCTCGCTCGGCATCGTTTCGCAGAGCGGCAATCTCGGCAGCTACACCTTGCGCATGGCGAGCGATCGCGGCGCCGGCATCAGCCGTTTCATGACCACCGGCAATGAGTGCGACATCGATATCGCCGACGGTATTGCCTGGCTGGCCCGCGATCCCGCGACCAAAGTCATTCTTTGCTGCTTCGAGGCCTGCCGTGATGCCGGCCGGCTCATCGCCGCACTGACCGAGGCGCGCGATGCCGGCAAGCCGGTCATTGCGCTGAAAGTCGGCACCTCAGAGGCCGGGCAAGCCGCGGCGGCTTCCCATACTGGTGCCATGGCGGGATCGGATGCGGTGTTTGATGCGCTATTGGCGCGCTACGGCGCCGTACGGGTGCGGAGCATCGAGGAGCTGATTGATCTCGGTCATGCCGCCTCCATCCTGTTGCCGGATCGGTTGCCAAAGGGGCGGCGTCTTGCGGTCGTGACGGCATCGGGCGGTTTTGGCGTGCTGCTGGCGGATGCCGCGCAGACGGTCGGCCTGTCGTTGCCGGAACTGAGCGAGGCGACCCAGCGCGCGATCCTCGATCTCGTGCCATTTGCGTCCGCGCGCAATCCGGTCGATGCCACCGCGCAGATGTCCAGCCGGCCCGATATGCTGCAGAAGATTCTGTCGGCTGTCGTGGCCGACGACCGCACCGATGCGATCGTGCTGCCGCTGCCGTTCTCGCTGCACATGCCGCGCCTACGCTCCGCTTACATGGAGACATTGCGCGCCATCCGCGCGCAGTATCCCAATCGTCCCGTCATTCTGTGCGTGGAGGGCCCGCCCGATGCGCTCGCCGAACTGCATGCCATGGGTTATCCCACCATTGCGAGCTTTGACGGCTGCTGCGCCATCGTCGCGGCGCTGGCGCGATTGCAGGCGCTGGCGACCGCACCAAGGGCTGGGAGCCAGCCTGCCGTCGCGAAGGCTGCACCGCTCGCGGCTGATGCGTTCCGCCATGAGCTCGGCGCCAAGCGCGCGCTGGCGGAGGCCGGCATCCCCGTGCTGGCCGAGCAGCTGGTATCTGACGCCGAGGCAGCCGCGCGTGCAGCGCGCGAGATCGGTTTCCCGGTCGTCTTGAAAATCGCCTCGCCCGATCTGCCGCACAAGACGGAGGTGGGTGGCGTTGTCGTGGGTCTTCGCTCCGAGGAAGAGGTGCGGCAGGCCCATGCCCGGATGCTGGCGCGTGTTGCGGAGAAGGCGCCACGCGCGGTGATCGACGGCACGATCGTTGCTCCCATGGCGCATGGCCTGTCCGAGTTGATCCTCGGTAGCCGGATCGATCCCGTGTTCGGGCCGGTCGTGATGGTCGGCCTGGGGGGCATCTTTGCCGAGATCGTACAGGACACCGCCGTGCAGATGGCGCCGGTGAACGAGACGGAAGCAATGGCGATGCTGAGGTCGCTGAAGGCGTTCGCCGTTCTCGACGGCGCACGCGGGCGGCGTCGCACCGACCTCGAGGCCGCAGCGCAAACGATCGCGGCGCTCTCGCGTTTCGCCGTCGCGCATGCCGATTCCGTGTCGGAAATCGACATCAATCCGCTGCTGCTGAAAGCGGACGGCGAGGGCGCCGTCGCGCTCGATGCGCTGCTGATTCCACACGCGGGCAAGGCAACGCAACACCACTGAACACAACAAGAAGAACCGCGAAGTCGGCTCAATGATTGCTGGGAGGATTTTGTGATGAAGCTCAATACCCGTCTCCTCGAAATCGCCGTGATGCTGGGAGCTTTGCTGATGCTGGCGACGCCGCTGCGCGCCCAAGGCGTGTCCGGCGATGTGATCAAGATCGGCATCATGAATGACCAGAATGGTCCGTATGCCGACAATTGCGGCCCCGGTGCGGTGGCCGCGGCAAAGCTCGCGGTCAGCGACTTCGGTGGTGCGGTCAACGGCAAGAAGATCGAGCTCGTTGTCGCCGACGACCAGAACAAGCCGGACATCGGCGTTGCGGTGGCACTGCGCTGGCTCGACAATGAGGGTGTCGATGCCATCGTCGGCTGCTCGGCCTCGTCGATTGCCCTCGGCGTGCAGGACATCATGAAGGCGCGGAAGAAGCCCTACATGCTGGCGGGGACAGCAGGTTCGTTCTTCACCAACGACAAGTGCTCGCCGATGACCACGCAATGGATGGTCGACACCTATGCGCAGCCGAAGGCCACCGTGAAGGCGCTGCTGTCCCAGGGCGTCGACACCTGGTTCTTCCTGACCGTCGACTACGCCTTCGGCAAAGGATGGCAGGCCGACGCCACCAACTTCATCAAGGCCGGCGGCGGCAAGGTCGTGGGATCGGTGCTGCATCCGCTGAACTCGTCGGACTTCTCCTCGTTCCTGCTGACGGCGCAGGCGAGCGGCGCCAGGGCGATCGCGCTCGCCAATTCTGGTTCTGACTTCGGCAATGCCATCAAGCAGGCCCAGGAGTTCGGCCTGTCGCAGAAGCAGCTGCTGGTGCCGCTTGGACTTATGATCAGCCAGACCCACGGCATCGGTCTGCGCGACCTGCAGAACGTGCGCCTGACCACGCCGTTCTACTGGGACGTGACGCCGGAGACGCGGGCCTTCGCCAAGCGTTTCACCGAGGCGTCCGGCGGGCAAATTTTGAACGAGGCCAAGTCCGCCACCTACAGCGCCATCACGCATTACCTGAAGGCCGTCGCAGCGACTGGAATGGATGATGGCGAAGCCGTGATGAAGCAGATGAAGAACACGCCGATCAACGACTTCGAAATGAAGGATATCAGCATTCGCGCCGACGGGCAGGTGATGCGTCCGCTCTATGTGGCCCGCATCAAGACGCCGCCCGAGTCCAAATACGCCTTCGACTATTACGAGATCACGGGGACGATTGCCCCCGAGGACGCATGGCGTCCGGCCTCGGAGAGCGCGTGCGATCTGCTCAAGTCGCAGTGATCGGAAAGAATGGGCGTCCGGCCGATGCATGGCTGGCGCCCGATGGTGTAGCCAAAGCGAGACATCCACGATGACAGTCATTGAAACAGAGCCGCCGGTAACCGCCACGGCCGGAGAATTATCCGGCGAGGCCTATCGGGTGGCGATGCGTCGCTGGCTGCGCGCCAATCTGCCGGCGAGCTTTCGCGGTGACAGCGCGGCGTTCTCGGCGCCCGGCCTGCAAGAGCAGATCGCCTGGGAAGCGGCGATGTATCGCGCCGGCCTGGCCGGCATCACTTGGCCAAAAGCGTATGGCGGGCACGGTCGCACCTTGCGCGAGCACCTGATCGCCAACCAGGAAATCGGCGCGCTCGCGATGCCGGAGAGCGTCAATTCGATCGGCAAGGAGCTTGCCGGTCCGATCATCCTCGCGGTCGGCACTGAGGAGCAGAAGCACCGCTTCCTGCCGGCAATCCTGGAGATGCGCGACATCTGGTGCCAGGGCTTTTCCGAGCCGGAAGCAGGTTCCGATCTGGCGGGCCTGCGGACGCGCGCCATGCGCGATGGTAATATCTGGCGGATCAGCGGGCAGAAGATCTGGACCAGCGGCGCCTATCGCGCCCAGCGCTGCTTGGTGCTGGCGCGTACCGGCCAGCTGGAAGACCGGCATCGCGGCCTCGCCATGTTCGCGGTACGGCTCGATGCCAAGGGCGTGCGCGTGCGGCCGATCAGATCGATCGACGGACGCGAGAGCTTTTGCGAGGTCTTCTTCGACGACGTGGAGGTCTTGCAATCCGATGCGCTCGGCGCGCCCGATGAAGGCTGGAACGCGGCAATCCGCGTGCTCGAGATCGAGCGCGCAACCAACCGCATGTACCGGGCCTGGCGCTTCGAGAACGAGCTGCGTCATCTGATTGCGGCCTGCAAGAGTGATCCGGCGCTGGCGCAGCTGGTTGCGAACCGATGTTACGAGGCCAAGATTGGCGAGGTCGTCGTGGATATCGAGGTGCTGAAGGCGCATGTCGAGACTGCGGTAGAGGCACTCGTCAAGGGTGACAGGATCGGCGCACGCGGCAGTTTGGCAAAACTGCACTGGAGTGAGGCGCACCAGCGTTTTGCCGCGCTCGCGATCGAGCTGTTGGCGCAGGCCTCGTTGCCGCAGCTCCCGGCCGTGCAGGTCGCGCGGCGTCGCTTCGAGGCGATCTATCTGCAGGCGCGCGCCGAGACTATCTACGCCGGCACCACGGAAATTCAGCTCGGCATCATTGCCGACAGGATCCTGCAGCTCTCGAAAGGCAAGTGATGACGACATTGACCGGCGATGGATTGCAGCCGAGCGAGTTCGCGGTCACCGCGGCACGAGCCGTGGCGGATTGCGCGGCGTTGGGGCCGCGGGACCAAGCGAAACACCTCGCCGACGATGGATTGCTCGGGGTGCTTGCCTCGCAGGACGTCGGCGGGCTCGACCTGCCACTGGCCTTTGCGGTTCCGGTAGTGACCGCCGCCGGCTCGGGCCTGCTCGGCTTTCCGCTGATGGAAGCACTGCTGCTGTCGCGTGCCCTGCAGGACGCGCTGCCGCGCGTGGCGGAGGCGATCGTGTCCGGCGGGATGCTGGCGACTATCGCTTGGCAGGGCACCCTGAGTGCCGAGCGCGAGGGTGAATCTGTGGTGCTCAATGGCTGGGTTGCGCGCGCGGCCTGCGCCCGCGACGCCGACTGCATCCTGGTACGGATTGGCACGGCCGCGGCGGCGCTGGTTCCGACTGACAGCGAAGGAGTCGTTGTCGAGGGCGCGGCAGGGCTGGATTTGACCGTGCCCGAGCACTCCGTTCGCTTGCAGGGCGTCACCATACCGGCCGCAAGTGTCTTGCCTGACAGCACTTGGGCTCTCTTAAGCTCCGATGCCAACGTGCTGCGTGCCGCCGCCATTCTCGGCTCGGCCGAGACGTGCCTCGCACTCGCACAAGAGCACGTTTCGACGCGCCGCCAGTTCGGCCGCGCGCTATCCTACAATCAGGCGCTGCGGCATTCGCTGGCGCGGCAGAAGCTGGCGCTCGAAGGCATCAGGCATGCGATCACCCGTAGCGTCGAAGACGAGTCCGGTCCGCTCGAACGCGACGCCGTGTTTCTCGCTGCAGCCGCCTATGGCTGTGCAATCAGCGAAGGTGCGCTGCAGGTTCACGGCGGCATGGGATTCACGTGGGATGTGCCGGTGCATCGACATCTGCGTCGCGTCCGCGCCTTACAGGCGCAAGGCGATGCCAGCGGAAGCCTGGCCGCGCTCGGCCGCCGTACCATTGCCGCAATAGCTCCGGCGTCCGATCTCGCCGTGTCGGGATAAGAAAGGAAGACCGCAATGACTGATGCCAAGGACAAGCCCCTCGCTGGCCGTGCTGCGCTGGTCACCGGGGCCGGAAACGGAATCGGACGCGCGACCGCTCTTCTGCTGGCCTCGCGCGGCGCGATCGTCGGCGTCAACGACCTCAAGCCCGAGTTCGTCGCCGGGACCGTCGATGCGATCAAGGCGGCCGGCGGCGAGGCCGTCGCAATCACGCAGGATGTCGCGAGCCGCGACGGCATGCGGACGGCGGTGCTCGGCTTTGCCGAAGGGCAGGGCCGGCTCGATATCCTCGTCAACAATGCGGCCTGGGTTCGCTACCAGTCGGTGGCCGACATCGCGCCCGAGACCGTCGACCGCATGCTCAATATCGGCTTCAAGGCGATCATCTGGGGCATTCAGGCCGCGGCTGAGGTGATGGATGCCGAGCGCGGTGGCGCAATCGTCAATGTCGCCTCCGTCGCCGGATTGATCTCGGCGAAGAACAGCATCGTGTATAGCGGCATCAAGGCCGGCGTGATGGGGATTACGCGCGCCGCGGCAGCCGAGCTTGGCGAGCGCAAGATCCGGGTGAACGCGGTGGCACCGTCTGCCATTCCGACTGAAGGGACGATGCGTAACCGCAACGCCGAACTCGACGCGCGTCGGATCGCGCGCACGCCGCTCGGACGGCTCGGCACAGTGGACGATATTGCCAAGGCAATCGCTTTCCTCGCCGGCGACGACAGCGGCTTCATATCGGCGCAGGTGCTGACGGTCGACGGCGGGATTGTCTTCACCAGCATCGCCTAAGGGCCACCGAGGCCGCTGCAGGATACGCCATATGATTCTCACCGCAGAAGAGCAGGCGCTGAAGCAGCAATTCATTCGCGCCCGCGGTTACTGGCGGCCGTGGACGGAGGGGCTGCTGCGGTTCGATCCGGCATTTCTTGCCACCTATGCCCGCTATGGCGCCTATCCCGCTGAAACCGGCCCGCTGTCGCGCAAGATGTGCGAATTGATCTATGTGGCGCTGGACGGATCGGCGACGCATCTGTTTCGCTCCGGGCTCGCGCTGCACATGCAGCTGGCCCTCGAGCACGGCGCGACCACGCAGGAGATCGTCGACGTGCTGCGGTTGGCCACGGCGCAGGGGCTCGACGGCTGTAATCTCGGCATCGGCATTCTCGCCGAGGAACTGGCGCTGGCGGGGCTGGATTCGGACCAGGCTCCGCTGTCGCGCGAGCAGACGGCGCTTCGCGACGCCTATGTCGCACAATTCGCCGATTGGCCGGACTTCTGCGATCTCTGGCTGCGCGCCGATCCCGGCTATTTCGCGGTGATGCTCGACCTGCTGACGGCGGGCGACAAGTCCGGCGGTCTCGATCAGCGCTCGCGCAGCCTGATCTCGCTGGCCCTGAACGGATGTTTTACAGCGCTCAATCCACACGGCCTTCGCCTGCAGATCAGGCGCGCGTTGCGGCTCGGGATCGACAAGCGGGAGATCCTTCAGGTTCTGCAGATGACGGCGCATCTGGGCGTGCATGCCTGCGCAATCGGGGTGCCGATTCTGATGGAAGCGATCGGTCCGCCGGCAGGCAAGTCGTCTTCCGTCGACGTAGCGGGATAGCAGGAAGGTCGACGACGATGGCGAGGCCAACCATCAGAAATCAGCGTGCCTTTGCGTCGGGCGCATTGTTTCTTGCCTTTGCGATCTTCTTCTTCGTGATGGCACTGAATTATCCGGCCGGCACAGCGGCGCGGATGGGGCCCGGCTATTTTCCGCGGCTGCTGGCGATCGTGCTTGCGGCCATCGGGCTCGCGGTGATGCTGGGTGCCGTGCTGAGGACGGCAGAGCGGCAGAGGTTGCGGAGTTGGGACGTAAAGGGCCTTGCTTGGGTCACGGGCTCGGTGATTCTGTTTGCGCTTCTGCTGTTTCCGATCGGTCTGATCGGTGCGCTGCTGGTCCTGATCGTGGTGTCGAGCAGGGCTAGTCCCGAGTTTGCCTGGAAGGGCGCGTTGGCCAATGCAGCCATCCTGATCGCGCTGTGTCTCCTCGTATTCGTCTATGGCCTCGGGCTGCAGCTGCCGGTGTGGCCGGCGCTGCTCAATTGACGGGCCGTGACGATGGACCTGTTTCATAACCTGGCGATCGGATTCTCCACCGCGGCCCAGCCGGCCAATCTGCTCTACGCCTTCTTCGGCTGCCTGTTGGGGACGCTGATCGGCGTCCTCCCGGGCCTGGGCCCGCTCGCCACCATCGCGATGCTGCTCCCGATCACCTACGCGCTGCAGCCGGATTCGGCCCTGATCATGCTCGCCGGCATCTATTACGGCGCGCAATATGGCGGCTCGACCACCGCCATCGTGGTCAATCTGCCCGGCGAATCCTCCTCTGTCGTCACCACGATAGACGGCTACCAGATGGCCAAGCAGGGCCGGGCGGGTGTCGCGCTCTCGACAGCCGCGATCGGTTCGTTCTTCGCCGGCTGCGTGGCGACACTGGCGCTGGCGGCGCTGGCCGGGCCGCTGACCGCGGCAGCGTTGCTGTTCGGGCCGAAGGAGTTTTTCGCGCTGATGCTCCTCGGCCTCATCCTCGCCTCGGTGCTATCCAGTGGACCCTTCATTGAAGGCATCGGCATGGTCGTACTCGGCATGCTGCTCAGTCTCGTCGGCACCGATCTCAGCACGGGCACGCAGCGCTTCGCGTTCGGCATCCCGCAGCTGTTCGATGGCCTCGATTTCGTGCCGTTGGCGATGGGCATTTTTGGCTTTGCCGAGATCGTGAAGAATCTCGAACAAGACGACAAACTGTCGCTGGTGACGCAAAAGATCACCAATCTGTTTCCGACGCGTGAGGATTTCCGCCGCATGATCCCGGCGGTGCTGCGCGGCACCGCGCTCGGCACGCTGCTCGGCGTGCTGCCGGGCGGCGGTGCGGTGCTGTCGTCGTTTGCCTCCTACACGCTGGAGAAGAAGCTCTCGAAGCACCCCGAACAGTTCGGCAAGGGTGCGATCGAAGGCGTTGCCGGGCCGGAATCGGCCAACAACGCAGGCGCCCAGACCTCCTTCATTCCGCTGCTGACACTTGGCGTGCCCTCCAATGTGGTTATGGCGCTGATGGTCGGTGCGATGAACATCCACAACATCCAGCCCGGTCCGGAGGTCGTGACCAAGAACCCGACCTTGTTCTGGGGCCTGATCGCCTCGATGTGGGTCGGCAATCTGATGCTGCTCGTTCTCAATCTGCCGCTGGTTGGATTGTGGGTCAAACTTCTCACCATTCCCTATCGCTATCTGTTCCCGGCGATCATGGTGTTCTGCTCGATCGGCGTCTATTCGATCAACAGCGGGACCTTCGAGGTGCATGAAGCGGCGGTGTTCTGCGTCTTCGGCTATGTCCTCATTAAGCTGCAGCTGCCGGCCGCGCCACTGCTGCTGGGCCTGGTGCTTGGGCCAGCGATCGAAGAGAACTTCCGCCGCGCCATGGTGCTATCGCGCGGCGATGTCAGCGTGTTCGTGACCTCGCCATTGTCGGCAACGCTGCTGGCCGCAGCCGCAATCGCGATCGTCATGATCATGCTGCCGACGATCCGGTCGCGGCGGGAGGAGGCGCTGCAGGAGTAGGTGCCGTCGCCCGCCCGGCGTCAAACGTCTGTGTCGCTGTCGCCAGCTTTGACCGATCTGGCGGCCTGCCGCAGAACATTCAGGTAGCGGCTGGCGTTTTGCTTGATCCGCTCGGCGACGCCGCCAAGCCCGAGAGCGACGGGTTGATTCTGAATTGTGATTGGGAGCAGGACGCAGATCGTCGCGCCGCCCAGCATCGGGACGTTCTCCGCCGAGCAATGTCCCTTGCCCCGGATCTCCCGAATCCGCCGGATCATGTCCTGAGGCTTGACCCTGTCTGCTGCGTTCGGCGTCGCGATGTTGGCGCGGCGCACAATCGTGTCGAGCTTCTCGTCGGACATCGTCGACATCAACAGCCAGCCGAGCGCGGACTGCGTCAGCGGCCGCAGCGTTCCCTCGTCGACGTGGAAGCGTAGCGGGTGGGTCGACTGGATGATCTTGACGTATTGCAGATACACGTCGTTGGTCGTGCCGATTGAAACGGCTTCGCCCGTTGCGGCGTGCACGTCGCGCATCGCCTCCAGCACGCGGCTGTTGCCGAACAGGGATTTGGGAATCCAGTCGCCCAGTGATGTCACTTTTGGGGTTGGGAAATAGAGTTTCGTCCTGCGGTCGAAATTCAGGTAGCCGAGACCTACCAGGGTCTTGAGCAGGACTGTTGTGCTGGATGCCGGATAGCCCAGCGCCCCGCTGATTTCGGACATCGCACGCGGCTGCCGCTCCCGCATGAAGAATTCGAGAATTTCGATGGCGCGCAGCGCGGATTTCACGGTCGATCCGGCCGCGGAAATCGAAGCGGAGGTCGTCAGCTGCGATGGCAATCGTCCCTCCCTCGGCCCTAGCAAATTCACGGATGTGAAATTCAGCTTCACATATGAACATTTGTTGGTGGCCTCCCACTGCACATGAGATGGTCGCTGCCGTCAAGGGAGGGCCGGTCCGCCGGTGGCGGATCGAGCCGGAGCTTCGAGGCTCGAAAATGACCGTAACGCACGAGAAGATCGCGGAGCTGCTCGACAGGGAGGCCATCCGCGATTGCATCTTCCGCTATTGTCGCGGAGTTGATCGCGCCGATGGAGCCGCGCTCCGCAGCGCCTACTGGCCGGATGCCACCGATCAGCATGGACCATATTCGGGGCCGGTCGAAGGCTTCTTCGACTGGGCCAAGGACATCTTCAAGACCGACGCGCGCAACGTTCATACGGTCGGCAATATCCTGATCGAATTCACCGCGCCCGAAGAAGCTGTTGTCGAGACCTATTTCCTCGCCTTGCAGCGCGGGCCTGCAACAGACGGCGGCGTTCGACAGTTTCTGATCGCCGGCCGGTACTGCGATGTCTTCAAAAAGCGCGATAGCGAATGGCGCGTTGCGCGCCGTGTCGTCGCCTACGACTGGGTGGACGAGCAGGTCGCGGCGACCGAGTCCGAGGCGGTCCGCTTCGGCCTGCGGTTGCCGTTGGGGGCGCGATATCCCGACGATCCCATCTACGATCTGCTCCGCCGGAGCTAGGCGGACACCGACTTGAACGATCCAGTCTTGAGGGAATGCCAATATGAGCCATGCAGATGTGAAGGGACGGCGCCTGGACGTGGTCGTCATCGGCGCGGGATTCGGTGGTCTCTACGCCGTCTATAAGCTACGCGAGATGGGTCTGAACATCGCGGCCTACGAAGCGGGCGGCGATGTCGGCGGCGTGTGGTACTGGAACCGCTATCCGGGCGCGCGCGTCGACCTGCCGAGCATCGACTACAGCTATTCGTTCTCGCCCGAGATCGAGCAGGAATGGACCTGGTCGGAAGAATTCGCCTCGCAGCCGGAGCTCTTGGCCTACTTCAACTTCGTCGCCGATCGCCTCGACCTGCGCAAGCACTACCAGTTCAACACGCGCATCGTGAGCGCCGTCTGGGACGAGACGCGAAAGCTCTGGTCGGTGACGACGGATCGCGGCGAGATGGTCGAAGCGACCTATTGCGTGATGGCGACCGGCCCGCTCTCGGTGCCCAGGGATCCCGAGATCCCCGGCGTCGCGCGCTACGCGGGCGAGTTGTTGCGGGCCGGCCGCTGGCCGCATCATCCCGTCAGCTATGAAGGCAAGCGCGTCGGCGTGATCGGTACCGGATCGACCGGCATTCAGATCGTGCAGGAGGTGGGCCGGCAGGCCGGCGAGCTCTACGTGTTCCAGCGCACGCCGAGCTTCACGATGCCGATGCGCAACCAGAAGCTCGATCCCGACTACGTGGCCGAGGTCAAGCGTAACTATACCGGCATTCGCGAGGCGGCCCGTAACAGCCCGAATGGCGGCGTGCGCCCGTGGACGACGCGGGCCTTCTTCAGTGTGACGCCGTCGCGCCGCCGCGAATTGCTCGAAGACGCCTGGAAGGCCGGAGGGCTGGCCATGCTCGGCACTTTCACGGATCTTCTGAGCAACGAGGAAGCCAACGAGCACGTGGCGGAGTTCGTGCGCGGCAAGATCAACGGCGTCGTCGCCGATCCCGTCACTGCGGAGAGGCTGAAGCCGCGCGGCTATCCGATCTTCGCCCGTCGTCCGTGCCTGGATACAGGCTACTATGAGACCTTCAACCGGCCGAATGTCCACCTGATCGATTGCGTCACCGATCCGATCGTGGAGATCACGGCGCAAGGCGTGCGGACGCAATCGAGTGAAACCGCACTCGACATGCTGATCTTCGCGACCGGCTATGACGGGCTAACGGGAGCGTTGACTGCCTTCGACGTCGTCGGCCGCGACGGCCGGACAGTCAATGAGAAATGGAAGGCAGGAGCACGGTCGTATCTCGGTCTCATGATGGAAGGGTTTCCGAACCTCTTCATGACCACCGGACCCAACGGCCCCGCCGCGCTCGCCAACATCGTCAGGATCAGCGAGAACGACGTCGTCTGGATCGCGCACACGATCACGCATATGGCGGACCAGGGTCTCGACACCATCGAACCAACCAGGCAGGCGGAAGACGAATGGATGGCGCTGGTATTCAAGCTTGCCCAGCGTTCGCTGCTGACCAAGGCGAAGACCTGGTACGTCGGCACCAATGTCAAGGACAAGGCGCAAGGGCTGTCGCTGTTCACGGGCGGCTTTCCAAAATACCGGGAGTATTGTGCCGCCGCGATCGAGGCCGGGTACCGCGACTTCGTGTTCGAGCGCGGACGAACGATGGTCGCGGCCTGACAGCCGCAACCGAGGAGACCGCATGCACGCTGCTTACCGCTTCTGTTCAGCAAACTCCTGCTTGCTGTCGTGGCCGCCGGCGAAGACCAGGAGGCCGGCGATCAGCGGCAGGACGGCAAGGACGAGCAGACCGGTCGAGGTCTGGCCGGTGGCTTCCTTGACCCAGCCGATCAGATACGGCCCGCCGAAGCCGGCGAGATTGCCGATCGAGTTGATCAGCGCGATGGCGCCGGCCGCCGCCGTGCCGGACAGCCAGGCGGTCGGCAGGGTCCAGAACACGCCGAAGCAGCAGAACACCCCGATCGCGGCGACCGTCAGCACCACCATCGTGAGGGTGGGGTCGGTGAGATAGGAGGAGATGCCGAGCGCAACGGCGGTGAGCAGCAGCGGCGCGCCGACATGCATCACGCGCTCGCGGCTCGCATCCGAATGCCGCGCCCACAGGATCATGGCGATGGTGCCGAACAGATAGGGGATCGCGGTGACGAAGCCGGTCTGCGCGTTGGTGAGGCCGAACGCCTTGACGATCTGCGGCAGCCAGAACTGCATGCCATAGAGCGCGCCGACGAAGCCGAAATAGATCAGGCTGAGCGCGATCACCTTCGGCGACGACAGCGCCTGGCCGAGCGAGGGATGCTTCACCGCCTGCTTGGCGGCAATCTCGGAATCGAGCTTGGCCTTGAGCCAGGCTTTCTGCTCGGTCGAGAGCCAATTCGCCTTCTCCGGTCTGTCGGTGAGATAGAACCAGGTGATGAGGCCGAGCAGCACGGAAGGGATGCCCTCGATGATGAACAGCCACTGCCAGCCCTTCAGCCCCATGATGCCGTCGAGCCCGAGCAAGAGGCCCGAGACCGGCGCGCCGATCACGGTCGAGACCGGCACGGCGATGGCGAAGGCGGCGAGGAAGCGGGCGCGGTATTCGGCCGGGTACCAATAGGTCAGATACAGGATGATGCCCGGGAAGAAGCCGGCCTCGGCGACGCCGAGCAGGAAGCGCAGGACATAGAAGCTGGTGACATCGCTGACCAGCGCCATCAGCGCCGAGATGATGCCCCAGGTCACCATGATGCGGGCGATCCAGCGGCTGGCGCCGAATTTCTCCAGCGCGAGGTTGCTCGGCACCTCGAAGATGAAATAGCCGATGAAGAAGATGCCGGCGCCCCAGGAGAAGATCAGCGGCGTGAACTTCAGCTCCGCATTCATGGTCAGCGCGGCGAAGCCGAGATTGACGCGGTCGAGATAGGAGAAGAAATAGGCCAGCACCAGGAACGGAATCAGGCGCCAGGAGATGGCGCGGATGGTCGAGGTCTCGATGCTGCTTCTCGCACCGCTCGCAGCGTCGGCAAAAGTCGTGGTCTGGCTCATGGTTCCCCCCCTATGTTTTAGACATGAATTGCATGGCCTAGTGATCTCAGCGCGGCCTCATGAAAGCCCTCGCTCAGAGTCGGATGGGCATGGATGGTCAGGGCGATGTCCTCGAGGCGCGCGCCCATCTCCAGCGCCAGACTGAACGCCGCTGACAACTCGGCGAGGCCCGGGCCCACGCCCTGAATCCCGAGCAGGACATGATTGTCGGCACGCGCCACGGTGCGGATGAAGCCGTCGTCCCGATCCAGCGTGAGTGCACGACCGCTGGCCTTGAAAGGAAACAGATCGGACTTGACCTCAAGACCCTTGTCCCGCGCCTCGCTTGGTGAGAGGCCGACCATGACGATCTCGGGATCGGTGAAGCAGATCGCGGGAATTGCGACGCGGTCCCAGGCGCGACGGTGGCCTGCGACGATTTCGGCGACCATCTCGCCTTGCGCCATGGCGCGGTGCGCCAGCATCGGCTCGCCCGTGACGTCGCCGATCGCGAATACGCCGCGCATCGAGGTTCGGCATCGATCGTCGATGCGGATGTAGGGGCCGTCCATGTCGAGATCGAGCAACTCGAGGCCGAAGCCTGACGTCGCGGGCTTACGGCCGACCGTGACCAGGATCTTGTCGGCTTCGAGCGTTGTCTGTCCGCCGTCGGCGGTTTCGATCAGAAGCGCCGTGCCTTCCGCGACCAACGCTTTGGCTTTCGCGCTTGTCAGGACTGTAACGCCCAGCGCACGGAGTCGCCTGGCAACGGGGTCGCTCAGCTCGCCGTCATATTGCGGCAGAATGCGCGGTGTGGCCTCGACCACGGTTACGTCGGCGCCGAGTTTGGCAAAGGCCGTGCCGAGTTCGAGGCCGATGTAGCCGCCACCGACGACGATCAGCCGCTTGGGCACCTCGGCAAGCGCCAGGGCATCTGTCGATGAGATGACGCGGCCGCCGAAAGGAAGGGACGGTAGCTCGATCGGCGCCGAACCTGTGGCGATCACGATGGTTTCGGCATGGATCAGCTGAACGCCGTTGGTCGTGTGAACCTCGACGGTCTTGCCGTCGTGAAAGCTCGCGTGTCCGGCCACATATCTGACGCCGGCGCGCTTCAACAGTCCGCTCACGCCGCCATTGAGACGCCGCACGATATCGTCCTTCCAGGCGATGGTTTTGGTGAAGTCGAGTGACGGCTTTAGGGCGGAGATGCCGAGCTGAGCCTTGCCGTCGGCGGCACGTGCGACCGTCTCGTAAGTGTCGGCCGCGTGGATCAGGGCCTTCGAGGGGATGCAGCCGATGTTGAGGCAGGTTCCTCCCGGCTTTTCGGACTCGACGACCACGGTGTCGATGCCGAGCTGGCCCGCCCGGATCGCACAGGTATAGCCGCCGGGGCCCGCGCCTATGACGAGAAGCTTACAGGTGGTGTCGTTCATAGTCTTATACGTCAATGAAGATCATGGCGGGCGTTTCGAGTTGCGTCTTGATCCGCTGCACGAACAGCGCGGCGTTGAAACCGTCGATCACGCGGTGATCGAAGCTCGACGACAGATTCATCATCTTGCGCGGCACGAAGCCTGCGCCGTCCCAGTGCGGACGTATTGCGATTCGATTGACCCCGACGATTGCGACCTCGGGGTGATTGATAATCGGCGTCGTCGCAAGCCCACCTAACGCGCCGAGTGAAGTGATCGTGATGGTCGAACCGATGAGCTCGTCGCGCGTAGCCGTGCCGTTCCGCGCCGCCTCGGTGACACGGATCACCTCGGCCGCGCAGTCGAAGAGATCGCGCGCCTCCGTATGGCGGACGACCGGCACCATAAGGCCAGCCCCGGTTTGCGTCGCAATCCCCATGTGGACGGCGGCGTGCTGGTGCACGATGCCGGCCTCGTCATCGAAATGGGCGTTGAGCTCGGGCTGTGCGGCGACGGCACGCACGATAGCTTGCATCAGGAACGGCAACAGCGTCAGCTTGGGCCTGTCGGTGCGCTTCTGCTCGTTGAGCTTTGCGCGAAGATCTTCGAGCGCGGTGACGTCGACCTCCTCGACATAGGTAATGTGCGGGATCCGCGCATTTGCGATCGACATTCTCTCGGCGATCTTGCGGCGCAGGCCGACGACCTTGGTATCCGTGACGGCCGTCTTGGGTCGGCTCCGCAGCGCGGGCGCGTCGTCGGAGCCACGTGCGATGTAGCTGTCGAGATCGTCGTGGGTGATCCGACCGGCCGGGCCGGAGCCGTGCAACTGACGCAGGTCGATTCCCGCCTCGCGCGCGCGGAGCCGGACCGCGGGCGCTGCCAATGGCCGTTCGCCTTCGCGACGGGCCGGTGTCGCCAGAGGCTGCGGGGAGGGTGCAACATGCGCGGGTGCGATCGCTGGCGTGGCGCGCGCCGCATGACCCGCTTTTCGTGCTGGCGCGCTCGTCGTTTGCACTGCCGGCGCCGCAGTCGTGGTGGACGTTTCGCCCTTGCCGTCCACGTCGAGCCGGACGAAGTCGGAGCCGATCGCAAGCATGTCGCCAACCTTGCCGGCGAGCCAGACCACACGTCCTTCGGCTGGAGAGGGAATCTCGACCGTGGCCTTGTCGGTCATGACGGCGCCGAGCACAGCATCCTCGCGCACGAGATCGCCGACTTGTACCTGCCACTCCACCAGCTCGGCTTCGGCGATGCCTTCGCCGACGTCGGGCAACCTGACGACACGCTCGGTCATCTCAGGCCTCCAGCGTTTCGGCCAGCGCGCGACTGACTCGCGCCGGGCCCGGGAAGTAGTCCCATTCCTGGGCGTGCGGGTAGGGTGTGTCCCAACCCGCGACGCGCGCGATCGGCGCTTCCAGATGATAGAAGCAGCGCGTCTGCACCAGCGCGCAGAGCTCGGCGCCGAAGCCGGACGTCAACGTTGCCTCATGCACGATCACGCAGCGCCCGGTCTTCTTGACCGAGGCTTCAATGGTGTCGAGGTCGAGCGGCAGAAGGGTGCGGAGATCGATGATCTCGGCATCGATGCCGGTCTCGGCTGCCGCGCTTTCGGCGACATGGACCATCGTGCCATAGGTCAGGATCGTGACGGCTTCGCCCTGCCGGCGGATCGCGGCGCGGCCGAGCGGCACGGTGTAGTACCCCTCGGCGACCTCGCCGAGATCGTGCTTCGACCACGGCGTCACGGGACGATCATGGTGGCCATCGAACGGGCCGTTGTAGAGCCGCTTCGGCTCAAGGAAGATGACCGGGTCTGGATCCTCGATCGCGGCGATCAGGAGGCCCTTGGCGTCGCTTGGATTCGAGGGCACCACGGTCTTGATGCCACAGACATGGGTGAACAGCGCTTCCGGGCTTTGGCTGTGTGTCTGTCCACCGAAGATGCCGCCGCCTGTCGGCATGCGCACCACAACCGGACAGGTGAACTGGCCGTTCGAGCGATAGCGCAGCCTCGCGGCTTCGGAGACGATCTGGTCGTAGGCCGGATACATGTAGTCGGCGAACTGGATCTCGACGCAGGGTTTTAGGCCGTAGGCCGCCATGCCGACTGCAGCGCCGACGATGCCGAGCTCGCTGATCGGCGTATCAAAGCAGCGGCTCTTGCCGTATTTCGCCTGCAGCCCTTGGCTCGCGCGAAATACGCCGCCAAAATAGCCGACGTCCTCGCCGAACACGACGACGTCGTCATCGCGCGACATCATCACGTCCATGGCCTCGCGAATCGCCTCGATCATGGTTCGCCGCGGCATGGCTTAAACTCCTGCTTCCTGGCGCTGCCGGCGCAGGTGCGGCGGCATCTGCGAAAACACGCCCTCGAACATATCGCGCGCCGACGGACGTTGCTCCGAATGAAGCGTGCCGAAGGATTCGGCTTCCTTCTGCGCTGAGATCACGGTGTCCAGGATTTCCGCCTCAGTCTGCTTGTGCCGCTCTTCCGACCAGGCGCCGCGTGCGATCAAATGGTTCTTCAACCTGATCACGGGATCTCCCAGCGGCCACGCCTCGGATTCCGTCTTCGGCCGATAGCCCGCGGGATCATCCGAGGTGGAATGCGCGCCGACGCGGTAGGTCACGTGTTCGACGAGGGTCGGGCCGAGATTGCGGCGTGCGCGCTCGCAGGCCCATTTCGCCACGGCATGGACCGCGAGATAGTCGTTGCCGTCGACCCGCAGCGCCGGAATGCCGAAGCCGAGGCCGCGCGCCGCGAAGGTGCCGGAGCCGCCGCGCGCGATGCCCTGGAAGGTCGAGATGGCCCATTGATTGTTGACGATGTTGAGCACGACCGGCGCGCGATAGGTCGAGGCGAATACTAGCGCGGCATGGAAGTCGGACTCGGCGGTGGCGCCGTCGCCGATCCAGCCGACGGCGATCTTGGTATCGTTCTTGATCGCGGACGCCATCGCCCAGCCGACTGCCTGGATGTACTGGGTGGCGAGATTGCCGGAGATCGAGAAGAAGCCGTGCTCCCTCGAGGAATACATCACGGGCAGCTGGCGTCCCTTCAGGGGATCATGGGTGTTGGAGTAGATCTGGCAGGCCATGTCCACCAGCGAATAGCCGCCCGCGATCAGCAGTCCCGCCTGGCGATAGGTCGGAAAGTTCATGTCGCCCGGCGACAGCGCCTTGCGGAAGGCGCAGCTCACGGCTTCCTCGCCCATGTGCTGCATGTAGAAGGACGTCTTGCCCTGGCGCTGGGCCATCTGCATCCGCGCATCGAAGGCGCGCAACGTCATCATGTGACGCAGGCCTTCCAGCAATTCGTCGTCGGAGAGCAATCCCGCCCAGGGGCCGACGGCTTCGCCGTCGCGATTGAGCACGCGGATGACGGAGAAGGCGAGGTCGCGGATCGCCTCGGCATCGACGTCGACCTCGGGGCGTGCGACCTGGCCGGCGCGAGGGATGCGGATGTTGGAGAAATCGGGCGTGTCGCCCGGGCGCACGGCCGGTTCGGGGACGTGAAGGGAAAGTGGCGCGTTGTCGGTCATGGGCGCGACCTCATTTCGAGCGAGAGATGCGGCGCCGGGCTCGGCAGCGCGACGTCGCATTCGCCGCGTACCTCGACGGCACCAATGCAGACCACAGTACCAACGCGGCGGGCGAGACGGTCAATAGCGTCACGATCCGTGATGTCGATGGACGCTGATATCCGGTACACGTCCGCTTCGGCTTGGGCGCTGACGGCCGCGAGCTTAAGGCCGGCGACGCGCGCCTGATCGAGCAGCCGGCCGAGGGCGGCATGCATATCGCTGCTCCTGAGCTCGAGAAAAAACACCGTCCGCTCCTCCCTAAACGTAGTATGTTTGTACTGGCCAATAACTGGATTTTTGTTCCAATTATCTGGGTAATTCGGTCATTCGAGGTGGAATCATTCTGGCAATTGTGCCGATAAATAGAATGGAGTTCTGGATATGGCGAAGGTCAGACGTGCGGCGCGGCCAGCTAAGGCTCCGCGCAAGGATTCGCTTCGCCTTGACGAGATCGACCGCAAAATCCTCCGCGCACTGCAGCAGGATGCGCGACTGACGACGGCGCAGCTTGCCGACGAAATCGGGCTCTCCACCACGCCGTGCTGGAACAGGCTGAAGCGGCTCGAAACCCAAGGCTATATCGATGGCTATGTCGCACTGCTCAATCAGGAGAAGCTCGGCCTGCCCGAAACGGTCATCATAGAAGTGACGCTCGACCACCACGACGAGGAGGTGCTCGAACGTTTCGGCCAGCTGCTCACGAACCTGCCGGAGGTGATCGAAGCCTATCTCACGACCGGCGACTACGATTACGTCGTGAAGGTGGCCGTCGAAAGCACCGCCGGATACGAACGCTTCCTGCGCGAAAAGCTCTATCGCATTCCCGGCATTCGCCACAGCCGATCGTCCTTCGCGTTGCGCTGCCTGAAGAAGCTGACCTCGGTCCAGGTCTAATGTGTGCGGCTCATCAGCGCGAGGGTGTCGGGCTGGTCGCCCTTCGGCTCGGGCGCCGTCGCGAAGGCCAAATCGCGCCGATGGCGATGTGAACACGCAGACGCCACTCGGTTTGACGTCTGCTCCTTGCGTTCATTCCGAAAGGTCGTTCGTCAGAAGGCGGTCTTCTTGCCGATGATGCCGACGTAGCTCGATCGTACCAGAGCTCCCCAGCGGCCATCCCTCTTGACGATCACGTAGAAAGAGTCGGCGGATAGTATCGGCTTGTCATTGGCGTCATAGCGCGTGAATCTCGTGACAAAGTGGAGTTTGTCGTCGGATTTCTGTACCAATTTGCGAGACGTCCACGCTGAGCGAGCCCATGTCGAAGCCTGCGCCAACTGTTTCGCATCGTTCGATTGCGCATATTCTTCCGGCGTGTTCCAGACCTGCACCTGCCCGCCAGCGATTCTTATATGCGGATAGTGAACCGTCTTGGACCAGGCTTCCGCATCTCGCGAGTTGAACGCCTTCATGAACTCGTCGAGATAAGCGCATCCTTGCTTCAGAAGCTCGTCGTTTCCCGGATTTTGGCACTCGTCGTCGGCTTGACTTTGAGCCAGTGCAACCGTGCTCATGCCAAAGAACACGCCCGCAAGCGCCAGCAGCCTGCGAATTTTCATGCCGGTACCTCCCTAATCGACCAAGTCAGCTTGGTTCGTTTTGATTGACAGACACGTCGATCGAGGGCCGATCTTAGATGGACAGACCGACGAGGCAACGCCGAAGCAGCGCAGTATTTCTGAACGGGGCGTCAGTTTTTCTCAATCGCTGAAGGCCGGAAGGTGACTCGAGCTCGCGCGGGCCGAAGCGCGGCGGCCGCTCCAAGCGGGTGGTCTCTTGCTTCCTTGGTGGTTCGTATCAAAACACCGGTACATCAGAAAAACCAAACAGGGGGTCAGAAAAAGCGCCTTGCAAGAAACGGGGTAGCGTCGCTCATCTTGCCGCACAAACAACAACCAATTGCAGGCAGGAAACGATGGTCGCGAGCGATCAATCTTGCGCAACAGTACGGCGCGGTCGCGTCTTCGCAAAAGGTGGTCATCGCGAGATCGCTGATCCAGAAGCCGAAGCTCATCATCTTCGATGAACCCACCCGCGGCGTCGATGTCGGAGCTATCGTCGAGATCCACCAGTTCATCAACGGCCTGGCCGACGAAGGTTTGGCCGTGGTCGTGATTTCATCCTACCTGCCGGAAGTCTTGGCGCTCTCAGACCGCATCCTGGTCGCCACGCGCGGCAAGATCGTCGAGGAAATCAAGGCGACTGATGCGACTGAGCAGCAGATCATGTACGCGGCCGTCCACTAAATGATGGATTTTCCAACACGATCGTGCGGCAGGCAACGCCGTCAAGTCCAACCAGAGATGCGAATGATCAGCGAGGTATCGCGATGAAGGTGGGCATTATTGGTGTCGGCCTGATGGGGCACGGAATTGCGAAGAACGTTCTGGTGCGGGGCGGCTATCCCCTTGCCTTTCTCGACCATCCGGGCAATCAGCCGGTCGACGATCTCGTCGATCTCGGCGCTACAGCCTGCAAGACTCCGGGCGACGTGGCAGACGTATCCGATGTCATCATCCTTTGCGTGACCGGCTCTCCGCAGGTCGAAGCAATTCTTACCGGCGATGCCGGCGTCTTGCCCCGGCTGCGAAGGGGGACAATCATCGTCGATTGCTCGACCGCGCTGCCGGAATCGACGTTGCGGATGGCCGCTGCGGTCCGGGCCGCCGGCGGAAGCTTCCTGGATGCGCCGATGACACGCACGGCCAGGCATGCGGAAGAGGGAACGTTGAACCTTCTGGTTGGCGGCGATGAAGCAGACCTTCAAAGCGTCCGTGCCGTCCTTGCCGCTTTCACCGAGAGCCTCGAACGGGTCGGACCCGTGAGCTTCGGCCATCGGCTCAAGCTGCTCCACAATTACGTTTCGATCGGCTTCATGGCGCTTCTCAGCGAAGCAGCCGCGCAGGCGGCAGATGCAGGCGTCGATCCCGCGGTTTTCGTCGATGTTCTCGCCAAAGGCGGTGGCGCCGGCGTGGCGCTGCAGCGGTTGGCGCCGGCCATCGTGGCTGGCGACGTCGAGACGGTCCCGTTCTTCATCGCCAATGCGTTGAAGGACATCAACTACTACAGGACGATGGCGGGCACATCCGGCGCGTGCGGGACGATCGCCGACGGTGTTGCCGGCGCGATGGCAGCGGTGGTCGAGAGCGGGCACGGGCAGGCCTATATTCCGGAACTGGCACGCTTACTCCGCAAACAGCAGCCCGCTGCATAGAACCCATTCCCGAGACGATCGCTGCAAGGTAAGCACGACATCAAACGAGGCGCACATCCGACAATCGCCTCTGCGAGACAGGAGTAGACCGATGACAAAAGCTGAGATCCGATTTCCCATCGACGGCCGAACCCGAAAGATGTTCGTGGACGGCGCGTGGGTGGAAGCCCGCTCGGGTAAAGTCTTCGAGACGCGCAACCCCGCGACCGGTGAGGTGATCGGACGCGTGCCGCGGGCAGACGAGGCCGACATCGGTCTTGCCGTCACCGCGGCCCGCCGCGCCTTCGAAGGCCCGTGGAGCCGCTTCAAGCCGTTCGAGCGGCAGGCGCTGCTGTTGCGGATCGCCGACCTGTTCGAGAAGCACTGGGAGGAGATCAGCCAGTCCGATACAGCAGACATGGGA
Source organism: Bradyrhizobium zhanjiangense (assembly GCF_004114935.1). NCBI lineage: Bacteria > Pseudomonadati > Pseudomonadota > Alphaproteobacteria > Hyphomicrobiales > Nitrobacteraceae > Bradyrhizobium > Bradyrhizobium zhanjiangense. The sequence goes on along the minus strand of NZ_CP022221.1, from coordinate 6,153,057 downwards.
ATGCCGATCGTCAGGACGCGGGCGAACAAGCTGCGCGTGCTCGGCATGCTCAGATACTACGCCGGCATGGCAACCGCGATCCACGGGCAGACGATCGACAATTCGCTGCCGGGCGATATCGTCTCGTTCACGCGCAAGGAGCCGGTCGGCGTCGTTGGCGCCATCATTCCCTGGAATGCGCCGACGGCTGCGTCGGTCTGGAAGATCGGGCCCGCGCTGGCGACCGGCTGCACCATCGTGCTCAAGCCCTCCGAAGAGGCGCCGCTGACGCCATTGCTGATCGCTGATTTGATGAACGAGGCAGGGGTGCCGCCGGGCGTGGTCAATGTCGTGACCGGGACCGGGCCGGAGGCCGGGGCGCCGCTGGCCGAGCACTCCGGTGTCGACAAGATCGTCTTCACCGGATCCACCGCAACCGGGCAGGCGATTGTTCGCGCCTCGGCCGGCAACCTCAAGCGGGTGTCGCTCGAACTCGGCGGCAAGTCACCGGTGATCGTCTGCGCGGACGCGGACCTCGACAAGGCTGTCCCGATTGCCGCGATGGCGGCGTTTGCCAATTCGGGCCAGATTTGCATCGCCGGCTCCCGCCTGTTCGTCGCGCGCACGATCCACGACGAGCTGGTCGAACGGCTCGGGAAATTTGCCGCGGCCCTGAAGATCGGTGATGGCGCTGATCCCACGACGGAGATTGGACCGCTGGTCTCCGAGCGGCAGCTCGACAAGGTCGAAGGCTTCCTGCGGAGCGGGCGCGACGAGGGTGCGAAGGTCGTGACCGGCGGCAACAGGCTGAGGGAAGGTGCCCTCGCAAAGGGCAATTTCGTCGCGCCGACCGTGTTCGCCGGCGTCTCCGACAACATGCAGATCGCCCGTGATGAAATCTTTGGCCCGGTCATCTCCGCGCTGCCGTTCGACACGCTCGATGAGGCCGTGACGCGCGCCAACGCGACGCCATACGGACTTGCAGCGGGTGTCTTCACGCGCGACGTGAGCAAGGCCCACGTCATCTCAAGGAGCCTCCGCGCCGGATCGGTGTGGGTGAACACCTATCACGCCATCGATCCTGCGTTGCCGTTCGGCGGCTACAAGATGAGCGGATATGGCCGCGAAGGTGGCACCGAACAGCTCGACGAATACCTGAACACGAAGGGCGTCTGGATCAAGCTGGATTGATCGATCGTCCCGGCGCGGCCGATCGTGGCAGTGGCCGCGCCGCCGGACGAGAGCAGCGAGAGGCCATGCCACATCGTGCATGTCCTGCCACGGGCGAAGTGACATCACCACCGTTAGGATAATTTGTCGAGCGAGCATCATGAAGGATAGTTACAAGATCGCCGTCGTGCATGGAGACGGTATCGGGCCCGAAGTCGCTGGTGCGGCGGTCGCGGTGCTGCAAGCCGGTGTCCAGGCCGGGACGCTTCATTTTGCGGAATATCCCGCGGGCGCCACGCATTTTCTCGAAACCGGGGATTCGTTTCCGTCCACCTCGTTCGAGGGCTGCCGCACAGCCGATGCCATTCTCCATGGCGCGGCCGGCATTCCCGGTGTGGTTCACCGTGACGGAACCGAAGCCGGACTCGATTTCACGCTCTCGCTTCGCTTCAAGCTCGACCTGTTCGCCAATGTGCGGCCGATCAAGCTGTACAAGGGCGTGCCGTCCCCGCTCGGGCGGCCGGGATCGATCGACTACGTCATCGTCAGGGAGAACAGCGAGGGCCTCTACGCCGCGCGCGGCGCCGGCGCGCTGCTCAGGGAGGAAGTCGCAGTCGACACGCTCGTCCAGACCCGGAAGGGTATCGAACGTATCGTCCGGTTCGCATTCGAGCTTGCGAGAACACGGAATGGTTCACCAAAGGACGGTCGGCGCCGGGTGACCTGCTGCGACAAGGCCAATGTGTTGCGCACATATGCATTCTTTCGCGCTGTCTTCGACGAGGTCGCCAAAGACTATCCCGACATCGAAGCCGAGCACGTCCTCGTCGACGCGATGACGGTTCATCTGATCAACAAGCCCTCGCATTTCGACGTGATCGTCACCGAGAACATGTTCGGCGACATCATTTCCGATCTCGGTGCGGCCACGGTCGGCGGCATGGGCATGTCGCCATCGGAAGAGGTTGGGGACGGGATCGGTTTCTTCCAGGCCTCGCATGGCTCGGCGCCTGACATCGCAGGTAAGGGGCTCGCCAATCCCTATGGGACGATCTTGGCGGCGATCCTGATGCTGCGGTGGCTGGATCAGCGCTATCGGGACAATCGGCTGCGGCTTGGTGCCGACAGGATCGAGGCCGCGGTCCGCGCTGGGCTGGAGGATGCAGCGCTGAGGACCCGTGACATCGGCGGCAGTGCGACGACAGGTCAGGTCGTCGATGCGCTTCTGAAGTTACTCTAAGCGCGGCGTCAGCGCAGCTGGGCCAGGCTCGAGCGGATCAATGAAATCAATTGCTCGGTGTTCGGGCGCCTGACAGGGCCGCGCGGGGTGATCAAGCCGATCTGGCGGAGCTTGACGTGGTCGGAGATCGGGACGACACGAAACTGCTGCACGCCGGCCTGCACCAGAGCGACCCGCGGTACGATTGCGATGCCGAGGCCGGACGCTGCCAGGGCCAGCGCCGTCGTGGCGGCCTGGACCTCGAATTGCACATCGAGGCGGACGGCGAGCGTCTCCAGCGTCTCGTCGATCAGCCCTCGGACCGCCGTCGTCTTCGACAGCAGGATAACCGGCTTTTCGACGAGATCAGCGAATCCGATGCTTGATTGTCCCTCGTCGAATACCGGCGGTACACAGGCAAAAAGGGGATCTTCAAGGATAGGCTCGAACTCATAATCCCCCATGTCGGGGACTTCCGGACCAATGCCGAACTCGACATCTTGCCGCTTCAGCAGTTCAAGCATCGGCGTCGTGGAGAGCTCCATGAGCTGGACCTGGCTCCGCGGATAGCGGACCTTGAATGTCGCCAGGATGTTGGGCAGCCATCCGGACGCAAGTGTCGGAACGCAAGCCATTCGAATGTGACGGCTGCGGGATTGCGCTGATTCGGTCAGCAGATCCAACCCGGACTGAACTTCCTGGAGGGCGCGCTTTGCCTGTTCGAACAGGATCCGACCCTCAGGCGTAAGCAACACCTTCTGCGGTGTCCTGCGAAAGAGCAGGACGCCGATCTGCTCCTCCAGGTCGCGAACCTGCATGCTGATGGCAGACGGCGACCGGTTCGATTCCTCCGCAGCCTTTCGGAAGCTTTCGTGCTCGGCCGCGAGCAGGAAAGTATGGAGAAGCTTCAGGTTGATGTTCGGCAAGTCCGAATACCTCGTTCAGCGCTCATGCGCTCCATGCGGAATGACCCCAACGCGGATGGACATGTATATCTGGCCAAGAAGGCGGCAGTCTTGATCAAACCAGATCATCGCGGCCTGGCTCGACGAACCCACGATCTTCCATATCGCTGCTGCCTTTGAGGCGGCGCAATCCTGGGCGGAGTTCTGGCCGTCGCTGGCGTTACGTGGGCTGGCCGGGGGGCGTGCCAAGGGGTGAAGCGGGCATGATGGAATAATGCCGGTGTTTTGCCCGACATGTCAAATCTCCAGACCACGATCCGGAAGAGTGCGTAGCAGTTCTCCGAAGAATGGCGCGGGAAAACCCCTTTGCTGACAATGCCATGTCTACTGTGCATGGGGTTGTTTTCGATGTTCAGTTGGCCCAGCCAAGCTCGATCGGCGCGGCGCGGCCGCTGAGCTCTTTGTCGAGACGAAGATAGTGCGCGAGATAGTCGTGCAGCGCGCTTGCGGCCTTCGAGGTCGCGCCGCTCGACTTGTAGAGCTGCAACTCGCGATAAATATTTCCGGGTGGTAGCCGGACCAGCTACGACGTCGGCTTCTGCAGTCGGCAGTACGGTGCCCTGATCATTCCAGTTGTCGGCTTGCTCGGCGGACTTCGTCGAGGAACGCTCTAGCAAGACGCGAGAGCGGCTCCGCTTCGGACCACAGCATGTATGCTAGCGCAGGGGTTACGGGAAGGAAGGGGCGTATGACCAGCTCCTGACTGCCAGCCTGGTGCGGCGAGAACGGATCCACCACCGCCGCGCCGACGCCTGCTGCGGCGAGCACGCAGGCGGTGTTGCAGTATCGCACCTCGACGGTTGGCTGGAATGGAGCGCCGGCCGAAGCAAAACTCGCACGCACGGCTTCACCCAACTGCGTTCCGCGCTCGAGCCCGATGAAGGGGCGATCGGCGAGATCGGACGCGGTGATCACCGCGCGATCCGCCAGCGGATGCCGCGGCGGCATGACGCAGACCATCTCGCCGGTGTGTACCACTTCATGCGCGATGCCCGGATGATGCGAGAAGCCGAGCGCGAAGCCGAGCTCGGCGACCCGGCTCAGGAGTCCGTCGATGATGCCCTCATAGCGGCGGACGTCGAAGAACATCCGCGTCTGCGGCCGCCGGCGCAGGAAGTCCGACAATGCGGGCGGGATGATGCTGTAGGCCAGCGGCGGCGTTGCGACGATCGACAGATGTCCCGTGCGACATTCCCTGAGATCACGGACGCGGTTTTCCAGCTTGGCATGCAGCGCAAAAATCGTCTCGCTTTCCTTGTAGAGCGCCATCGCCTCGGCGGTCGGAAACAGGCGGTTGTTGACGCGCTCGAACAAGGCGAAGCCCGCCTGCGTCTCCATCGCCTTCAACGCGTTGCTGATCGCCGGCTGTGACAGCGACAGCTCCTCGGCTGCTGCGACTGTCGTCCGGTGTCGAACGACCGCACGCAAAATTTCAAGTTGGCGCAGGTTCATCTATTCGTGCCTGTTATAGTCTGGCCGAAAATATCATAGCACGAGTGATTGCCAACGCCGCTCTCATTTCTTGTAATGCGGTGCGGAATGAGCGCTGCCGAGGGAATATCGGTCCGCCTATCGAGGCAGCAGTCCGCATCATTTGGAGGCAATGTTGACTCGCGTTCTTCGTGCTGCCGCTGCCCAAATGGGGCCGACGCAAAGAGCTGATGCCCGCGCGCACACACTTGATCGCATGCTCCGGTTACTCGAAGAGGCGGCCGGGCAGGGGGCGCGGCTGGTCGTGTTTCCCGAACTCGCCTTCACGACATTCTTTCCGCGCTGGCTGCTCGAGGGCGATGGGCTCGATCAGTATTTCGAGCGCGGCATGCCGAATCCGGCTGTCCAGGCGCTATTCGATCGAGCCTGCGAACTGCGCGTCGGCTTCTATGTCGGCTATGCCGAGCTTACCCCCGATGGCCGTCGTTACAATTGTGCGATCCTGGTTGGCGACAGCGGCCAGATCATGGGCCGATATCGCAAGGTGCATCTGCCCGGGTCGGTCGAACCCCGGCCAGGCGCGCGCTACCAGCAGTTGGAAAAACGCTACTTCGAATATGGCGATCTCGGCTTTCCCGCCTTCCGCGCAGGATCGGCGTGGAGCCACGCCATCATGGGCATGATGATTTGCAACGATCGCCGCTGGCCGGAAGCCTGGCGCGTGCTGGGCCTGCAGGGAGTCGAACTGGTCTGCATCGGCTACAATTCGGCGGCCTACGATCCGAACGGCGGCGTCACCGAGGACGCGTCACTGCGCACCTTCCATTCGACGCTGGTCGCGCAGGCCAATGCCTACATGAACGCGACCTGGGCGATTGCAGTAGCGAAGGCCGGCGAGGAAGATGGCTCTGGCCTGATCGGAGGCTCATGCATTGTCGATCCGAACGGCAGGATCGTCGCACAAGCGAAGACACTGGCGGACGAGGTCGTTGTTGCCGACATCGATCTCGATCTCTGCCGCCAGGGCAAGGACAAGATGTTCAATTTTGCCGCCCACCGGCGGCCCGAGCAATACAGGATGATCACTGAACGCGCCGGCGTGGTCGAGCCGGCCGTTCTCGACATGGACTGACATGCGGCCAGTCGCGCGTTGGCAAAGGAGCTGACATGACACGCCTCTCGCTTTTCCTCGGCCTTGCCGCATTCGCTGCCGCCTCCGTGCGGGCGGGTGAACTACCGGCGGAGATCAAGCAGACTGGGACATTGAAGCTGACGGTCAATTCGACCTATGCTCCGATGGAGTACCGTGATCCCACGACGAACGAACTCGTCGGCCTCGACATCGATCTGGCCAATGAGCTTGCCAAGCGGCTCGGCGTCAAAATCGTCTGGAGCGAAACGCCGTTCGCCGAACTCATCCCGTCGCTGCAGACCAAGCGCGCCGATTTCATCATCAGCGGCATTTCCGACCGTAGCTCACGGCGCGAGACCGCCGACTTCATCGACTACCTGACCACCGGACCGCAGTTCTTCGTTCTGGACGGGCATGAGGCAAAGGTCGCCGCCGATCTCTGCGGCAAGAAGGTCGGCACCACGCGCAGCACGAGCTTCCCGGTCGAGATCGAGAAGTGGAGCAAGCAGAACTGCGAAGCTGCAGGCAAGGCGGCCATTCAGTATGTTCCGGGCGAGAACTCGATCGACGTCCGCAACCAGCTCAAGCAGGGCCGCATCGACGCCGCCGTGCAGGGCAGCGAGACGCTGCCCTATGCCCAGCAGCAGGAAGCAGGCAAGTACCGTGTTGTCGGCGAGCCCTTCGCAATCGGCTATCAGGGCATCATGTTCCGCAAGGACGATGCTGCGCTCCGCGAGGTGGTGACGGAGCATCTCGCGGCGATGATCGTTGACGGCTCCTACAAGAAGATCCTCGCCAAATTTGGTTTGGGGGCGAATGCCGTCGCCAAGCCGATGATGAATGCGGCGCCGCAATGAGGGCGGCCCCGACGCTTGCGGAAGGCTTTCCCGATCTCTCGCAGATCCAGATCGCGCGGGAGATCCACTGGCGGCGGTGGCTGGCTGCGGCCGCGATCGTCGTGGTGCTGGCGGCCATCGCCCGTGCCTTTGCCGCCGGCCAGATCGAATGGTCCTATGTCAGCCGCTTCCTGACCGCGAAGGTGATCCTTGAGGGTATCGTCAACACCATGGTGATGGCGGTGCTCGCCATGGCGCTCGGCATCATCCTCGGCGTGGTCGTGGCGATCATGCGGCTGTCACCCAATCCGGTGCTGAAGTCGGTCGCTGCAGGCTACACCTGGCTGTTCCGTGGCACACCGCTGATCCTGCAACTGCTGCTCTGGTTCAATCTCGCACTGGTGTTTCCGACCATCGGCATTCCCGGCCTGTGGACGGCACGCGCCGTCGACGTCATGACGCCCTTCCTCGCAGCGCTGCTCGGACTCGGCATCAACCAGGGCGCCTATACGTCGGAGGTGATGCGCGCCGGCATGCTGTCTGTCGATGCCGGGCAGTATGAGGCGGCGCAGGCGATCGGGATGGGGCGGCTCCGCGCGCTGCGGCGGATCATCCTGCCGCAGGCGATGCGCGTGGTGATACCGCCGCTCGGCAATGAATTCATCGGCATGGTGAAGGCGACCTCGCTCGCCAGCGTGATCCAGTATCCCGAGGTGCTGCATAACGCCGAGAATATCTACTACGCCAATTCGCGCGTCATCGAACTCCTGATCGTCGCCGGCTGCTGGTATCTGCTGGTGGTATCGATCCTGACCCCGCTGCAGATGCTGCTCGAGCGCCGTTTTGCGCGTGGAACGGCACGGATCAACCGATGACGAAACCCCTCGTTGCGATCCGCTCCGTCAGCAAGGCCTTTGGAGAGTTCCAGGCTCTCAAGGATGTCTCGCTCGACGTGTGGCCCGGCGAGGTGCTTTGCCTGATCGGTGCGTCGGGCTCGGGCAAGACGACGCTGCTTCGTTGTATCAACCAGCTCACCATGATCGACAGCGGCGGCATCTGGCTAGATGGTGAACTGCTCGGCGTACGCGAAGAGGGTGGCAAGCTGCGCCGCCTGACCGAACGGCAGATCGCGCGCCAGCGGCTGAAAACCGGGATGGTGTTCCAGCGATTCAACCTATTTCCGCACAAGACGGCGCTGGAGAACATCACGGAAGGACCGGTGCAGGTGCAGGGCCGCTCGCTGGATGAGGTCCGCGCCGAGGCGATCGAGCTGCTGCGCCGGGTCGAGCTTGTGACGAAAGCAGACTCCTATCCGTCGCAGCTCTCAGGCGGTCAGCAGCAGCGCGTGGCGATCGCGCGCGCACTGGCGATGAAGCCGATGCTGATGCTGTTCGACGAGCCGACCAGCGCGCTGGATCCCGAGCTCGTGGGCGAGGTGCTGTCGGTCATGAAGGAGCTCGCGCGGAGCGGCATGACCATGATGGTGGTGACACATGAGCTTGGTTTTGCCCGCGAGGTCGCTGATCGCGTCGTCTACATGGACCATGGCGCCATCCTGGAGTCCGGGCGCGCCGCTGATGTTCTCGGGGCACCGCGCGAGGCGCGCACGCAGGCATTTCTGGCGGCAGTGATTTGATGGGGGGAAATTTCATGATCAGACTGATTGTCGCAGGCGTGCTTGGATTGGTCCTGGCCGGGCCGGCCTTTGCGATCGAGCTGCCAGCGGAGATTGCGAAGCGCGGCAGCATCAAGGTCGCAATCGTGCCGAACTATCCGCCGATGGAGTTCCGTGATCCCGCCACCAATGCGCTGGCCGGATTCGACATTGATCTCGGTGAGGCGCTCGGCCGCAAGCTCGGCGTCAAGCTGGAGTGGGAAGAGACCAGCTTCGCGCAGTTCATGCCGTCGATCTCGTCCGGGCGGGTGGATGCGATCCTGTCCGGCTTTACCGACTATGCGACGCGGCATGAGGCGGCAACCTTCGTCGATTATCTGCGCAGCGGCCCGCAGTTCTTTGTGCAGAAATCTCGTGCGGCCGAGTTCAAGGACATGGCGGCGCTGTGCGGCAAGAAGGTCGGCGCCAGCCGCCGCACCATGTTTCCGGATCAGATCACGGCGTGGAGCACGGCGCATTGCGGCAGCAACGCGATCGTATTCGTCGGCACGGAGGGCTCCGCCGACGCGCGCACGCAACTGAAGCAGGGGCGGATCGACGCGGCGGTCCAGGGCAATGAGACGCTGCCCTACATCATGGACCAGGAACCCGGCGCCTATGCGCCGGTTGGCCAGGCGATCGCGGCGCAGTTCACCGGGATCGCGTTGCCGGTCAAGGAGAAGGCACTGCAGCAGGCCTTTGTAGAGGCACTCGATGCGTTGATCGCCGACGGCACCTACCGCAGCCTGCTTGCAAAGTGGAAATTGACCGACAACGGCGTGGAGAAGGCGACCATCAATGCTGGACAGTAAGGCACTCCAGAGCATCCCGCTCGTCCCGGCGAACACCGCGGACCCGGCACCGAACTATCCCTGGCCGAAGCCGTGGACGTCGGCCATGTTCCTGTCGTTCGACGTCGACGCGGAAAGCGCCTGGACCAGTAAGGACGCCGTCCACGCGCAGCGTCTGATCACCATGAGCTATGGCGGCTATGAGGCGCGGGTCGGCACGCCGAAGCTTTTGGAGCTGCTCGACCAGCTCGATCTGAAGGCGACGTTCTTCGTTACGGGATGGTCGGTTGACGCGCATCCCGCAATGGCGGAATCCATCCTCAAGGCGGGCCATGAGATCGGCCATCATGGCTACCACCATCTGCTGCCCGACCCCGGCGATCCCTGGATCGAGGAGGAGCTGGAGCGGGGGTTTGAGGCGCTGAAGCGCCGGCTCGGCGTGAAGCCGATCGGCTATCGCGCACCCTATGGCGAGTTCACTGAGGAGCTGCGCCGGGCGCTGGTCCGGCACGGCATCGTCTACACCTCTTCGTTCCGCGACGACGTCCGCCCCTATCGCCATCGCCTCGCGGACGGCAAGCCCGGCACGATCGAGCTGCCGGTCACCGCGAGCTATGACGACTGGATGCACGGCCTCTCGGCGCGGTTCAGCCCGCGCTCGATCTTTCCCAAGGAGCATGTGCTCTCGATCTGGAAGGACGAGCTTGACGAGGTCCGCGACTGGGGCGCGATGGTGACCACCGTGCTGCATCCGCAATGCAGCGGCCGTCCGATGCGACTCCGTTTGCTCCGCGAGTTCCTGACCTACGCCAGATCCTGCCCGGACGTGTGGATCACGACCGGGGAGGCGATCGCAACAAACTTCCAGCACCACGAAACGGCGGGTCAATCGCGCTGATGAGCAGGGGCAAGTCGTCGATGCAGTTCTCTCGCCGGTCCCTGTTACGCGCTGCGGCGGTGGCGCCCGCGCTGTCGTTTCCGGGTATCGTGCGCGCGCAATCGCAGACCACGCTGCGCTTCATCCCCGTGATCGATCTGGCGTTCGTGGACCCGATTTATTCCACCGCACAGGTGTCGCGCAACCATGGCTTCATGGTCTACGACACGCTCTATGGCATCAACTCGGCGCTGGAAGTCTCGCCGCAGATGGTCTCGGGCCACGTCGTCTCCAATGACGGCAAGCAATGGGACCTGACGCTGCGCGACGGGCTGTTCTGGCATGACGGCGAGCGGGTGCTGGCGCGGGACTGCGTTGCCAGTATCCGCCGCTGGGCCTCGCGCGACGGGTTCGGCGGCGAATTGATGGCGGCAACCGAAGAGCTGTCCGCGCCGGATGACCGTACCATCCGCTTTCGCTTGCGGCGGCCGTTCCCGCTGCTGCCGCAGGCGCTCGGCAAGGCCGCGGTGCATGCCGCATTCATGATGCCCGAGCGGTTTGCGAGCCAGGATCCACTCAAGCCGATCACCGAAGTGATCGGCAGCGGGCCGTTCCGCTTCATCGCGGATGAGCGCGTGCCGGGCGTACGCAACGCCTATGCCCGGTTCGAGCGCTATCAACCTCGCCAGGACGGCAAGCCGGATTGGACCGCCGGTCCCAAGGTCGTGCACTATGACCGCGTTGTGTGGACCACGACGCCGGACCCGGGGACCGCCGTGGCGGCCCTCCAGACTGGCGAGCAGGATTGGCAGGAAACCACACCACACGATTTGCTACCCGTGCTGAAGCAGTCCGATGAGGTCGAAACGCGTGTGCTCGATCCCCGCGGCTATGCGTGCATGCTCCGCGTCAATCACCTGCAGCCGCCGTTCGACGATCCGGCGATCCGCCGTGCGCTGCTCGGCGCGATCGATCAGGCCGACTTCATGACCGCGGTCGCGGGCGGAGATCCGGCGTATCAGCTCTCGCCGATCGGCTATTTCGCACCGGGAACGCCGATGGCCAATGACGTCGGGCTCAGCGTCTTCCGCGGCCCGCGCGATATGGCTAAGGTGAAGGCCGATCTGGCGGCGGCCGGCTACGAAGGCGGGAAGGTCGTGCTGCTGTCGCCGAGCAATTCGGCCGCGCAAAAGCCGCTTGGCCAGATCGCCGCCGACATGCTGCGGAGGGCCGGGATGAACGTCGACCATCAGGCGCTCGACTTCGCGGTCGTGCTGCAGCGCCAGCTCAAGAAGGATCCAATCGACAAGGGCGGTTGGAGCGCTGCCGTCGGCAATTGGCAAGGCATCGACTGGCTCAACCCGGCCGGTAACACCAATCTGCGCGGCGAAGGCAAAGTCGCCGGATGGTACAGCAGCGAGAGGATGAGCGGCCTGCGCGGCCAGTGGCTCGCGGCTTCCTCGCTCGAAGAGCAACAGCGGATATGCCGCGAGATCCAGGCGCTGGCGTTTGAAGAGATCCCGTATTTTCCGATCGGCCTGTACAAGCAACCGACTACCTACCGCAAGAGTATCACCGGCATTCTCGACGGCACCGCGGTCTTCTGGAATGTGCGTCCATCATGAGCAGCATCGCGATCTTCGGCAGCTACGTGTTATCCCGCCGCGACGATACGCAGGATGTGCTTCGCGATCATTGGGTGCTGATCGAAGGCAAGAAGGTCGCGGCTATCACCAAGGACAGGCCGTCCGCCGCCGAGGTACATGATCGTCCCGGCCGCTTCATCCTGCCCGGCCTGATGAACTTGCACAATCATTGTTTCAGCGAGGCGGTGGCGCGCAGCAACACCGAGGATGGCAACGGCCGGCGCAACAATCAGAGCATCGTCTACACGGTGCTGTTGCCGCTGACCAAACGCGGCGCCGATCTGCTCTCGGCCGAGGAACGCCTTGCGGTCGCGCGGCTCGGCATCTTGCAGTTACTCAAGGGCGGGGCGACCACGGTGATGGAGCCGTTCCGCAACACAATTCCCGAGATGTTCGACGCCGCCGAGGAGATGGGAATCCGATTCTATGGCGCGCCATATCTGTTCTCGACCTCGGACGCCAAGGCCGGCTCGGACGGTGTGGTCAGATACGCCGGTGACGACGGCGCGGTCGACCTCGCCACCTGGAACGTGCTCTATCAGCGCTGGAACGGGTGTGGTGACGGACGGATTGGTCTCGCGATGAGCCCGCATGCGACCGACACCTGCGGACCTGATCTGCTTCGTGCTTGCGCGGCACGGGCCCGCGAGCTCGGCGTTCCCATCACCACCCATCTGGCGCAGAGCCGTGCCGAGGTGGAAACGATTGGCAAGCGTTATGACGGCCGCACGCCGGCCGAATATCTCGATTGGCTGGGCCTGCTGGCTCCTGATCTTCTCGCAGCGCATTGCATCGCAAGCTCCGACAGCGATCTGAAGCTGATGGCGGTGCGGGGCGCTGCGGTGTTGAATTGCCCGCGGGTGTTTGCCCGATCCGGCGTCACGGCGGCGTTCGGCCGGTTTGCCGAATATGGCGTGCGCACCGTGGTCGGCACCGACGGCTACAACATGGACCTGCTTGGCGAGCTCAATGCGGCCTCGATGATCTCCAAGCTTGCGCTGCAGCGGGCCGAGGTCGCGAGCGCGCCCGACCTGATCGAAGCGGTGACTGCGACCGCGGCTGCGCTGGTGAAGCGTCCGGATCTCGGGACAATTGCGCCCGGCGCAACGGCGGATCTGACCGTCATTGACATGACCCATCCGCACCTGCAGCCGCTGTTCGATCCGCGCCGCGCGCTGATCGCGCTCGGCAACCGCGCCAATGTCGATCAGGTCATCGTCGACGGCCGCTTGCTGATCGATGCGGGACGCTATGTTCACGGCGACGAGGCTGCGATCACCACCGCGGGGGCTGCAGCGATCGGCAAGATCTGGGATCTGCCGGAAGCGCAGGCCGCGTTCAATGGCTGAGGTCCCGCTGCACGATTTGCAAGGAGAACAACAACCATGCGCATGATCAACGTTGCCGCGGCCCAGATGGGCCCGATCCAGCGCGCGGAGGGGCGCGATGTCGTGGTCAGGCGCATGCTCGCGCTGATGGATGAGGCCAAGGCGAAAGGCGCGGACCTGATCGTCTATCCCGAGCTCGCGCTGACCACTTTCTTCCCGCGCTGGTACATGGAGAATCGCGCCGACGCCGATGGCTGGTTCGAGCGCGAGATGCCCAATGACGCCGTGCGGCCGCTGTTCGATCGCGCGGCCCGCCACGAGATAGCGATGAGCTTTGGCTATGCCGAACTGACGCCGGACGGCCATCATTTCAACACCGCGATCCTCACCGACCGCACCGGCAATATCGTTGGCAAATACCGCAAGATCCATTTGCCCGGCCATGCCGAGTTTGATCCGGAACGTACGCACCAACATTTGGAGAAACGCTATTTCGAGCCGGGCGATCTCGGCTTTCCGGTCTGGCGCAATCTCGGCGGCATCATGGGCATGGCCGTCTGCAACGACCGCCGTTGGCCGGAAACCTATCGCGTGATGGGCCTGCAGGGCGTCGAGATGGTGCTGATCGGCTACAACACGCCGTCGGTCAACGCGCAGAAGGGTGACGAAGGGCCGGAGAAGCGGCTGTTCCACAACCGCCTCTCGGCGCAGGCCGGTGCCTACCAGAATTCCTGCTGGGTGATTGCGGTCGCCAAGGCCGGTGACGAGGACGGCCATCGCTTGATCGGCGGCAGCATCATCGTCAATCCGGACGGCGAGATTGTCACCGAGGCCAAGACGGAGGATGACGAGCTGCTGGTGCATCCCTGCGATCTCGACGCCACCGCGTTCGGCAAAGAGACGATCTTCAATTTCGCCGCCCATCGTCGCACCGAGCATTATGGCCTGATCGCCAGCCGTACCGGCGCGATCCCGCCGACGTGAGCAAGGACGTCTAGCGATGACGAGCCTTTCCTTTCGCGACCTTGCGCCTCGGGACCGCTACAAGCTGCTGTGCGGCGTGGTGGTACCGCGACCGATCGCCTTCGTCACCACGATGGACGAGAACAGCGCGCTGAATGCGGCGCCGTTCAGCTTCTTCAACGTGTTCTCCGAGGACCCGCCGTTGATCGTGCTCGGCCTGCAGCATCATCCTGACGGCCGGTTCAAGGACACCACGCGCAACATTCACCGCACCGGCGAATTCGTCGTGCATATGGTGGACGAGGCGCTGGCGAAAGCGATGAACGACTGTGCGGTGGATTTCCCCTCCGGCGAGAGCGAGGTGGCGGCCGTGGGTCTGATGACGGAGGCCAGTACCGAGGTCAAGGTGCCGCGGCTGGCTGCGGCACCCTTTGCGCTGGAGTGCCGGCGGCAGGTCTCGCTCGCATTTGGTCCAGGCCGCGAGTTGCTGGTCGGCGAGGTCTTGCATCTGCATGCCCGCGAAGGTCTGGTCGATCCGGCGCGGATATATGTCGACATGGCGACCTATCAGCCCATCGGACGGCTGTTCGGCAATCTCTATTCGACCCAGCGCGACGTGTTTGCGATGGACCGCGAGAGCTACGACGATTGGCAGGCGAGGCGGGCGCGTGAAGCACGCTAGCCCGCCAATCACTGCGTCACGACGCGCCGAATTGCACGGCGCCGAGCGCCATGGTGACGGCGGCCTGGGTCGGATCGATCACCGGAATGCCGAGTGCGTCCTCGAGCGGCTTGCGATGGCGCGCCATGCCCGCGCAGCCCATCACGATGGCGCCAGCACCATCTTCTTCTCTCAGGGCGCGGCCGACCGTGATCATCTTCGCGAGCGTGCCTTCGCCCGATGCGGTTTCCGCAACGCTCATGTCGAGCGGACGCTCGCCGGCCAGCCGATCCATCAGGCCCATCTGGCGCAGATAGCGCATGTGCCGGCGGATCGAGCGCTGCGCGATCGCAATCACGCCAAAAGTCTCGGCGCGGGCCAGTGCGGTCAGCACGCCGCATTCGGCAATGCCCAGCACCGGCCGCGTGGTCGCCTCGCGGCAAACATGCAGGCCGGGATCGCTGTAGCAGGCGATCACGAAGGCTGCCGACTCGTTGTCGCCGGCGACGGCGCGCCGCAGCGGCATCACCACGCTTTCGGCATCGGCCTGGCTTTCGATGCCGTAGGGTCCTTCGGCCAAGGTCTCGCACACGATCTCTGGACCGTCGGCAAAGGACAGCGGCTTCAACGCATCGGCAAGGCCGGCGGTGACCACGCGGTTGGAGTTCGGATTGATGACCATGATGCGCGGTCGGGGCATGGGAGGTTCCTGTTTGGGCAGTGTTGACGGTGCGAAACAGAGGCAATCACTATGCCATGGACAGCATGAAGCGGTCATGCGCAGGGCGCAAGGGCGCGCCGCGACGAAAACAGGCACCGATGAATTTCGAAGGTTACGCAAGGAGACACCGTCATGACCGAACCCGCCTATGACCTGATCATCCGCGGTGGGCGCGTCGCCACGACCACCGACGTGTTCGAGGCAGACGTGGCGATCGCAGGCGAGGCCATCGTTGCGGTCGGGCGCGGGCTCGGTCCGGCCAAACGCGAGATCGACGCGCGCGGCAAGCTCGTGCTGCCCGGCGGCGTCGACAGTCATTGTCATATCGAGCAGTTGTCTGCTGCCGGCATCATGAATGCCGACACCTTCGAGAGTGCCACGACGTCGGCGGCCTTCGGCGGCACGACCTCGGTCATCTCCTTTGCCGCTCAGCATGTCGGGATGCAATTGGGGCAGGTGCTGGAGGACTATCACGCGCTGGCGCGCAGAGGCGCGGTGATCGACTACGCGTTTCACATGATCATCGCCGATCCGACCAAGGAAACGCTGGAGCGCGACCTTCCGCTGCTGATCCGTCAGGGCCATGGCTCGATCAAAATCTTCATGACCTATGACCGACTGAAGATCGACGACGAGCCGCTGCTCGACATTCTCGTTGCCGCGCGCGAGGGCGGCGCGATGCTCTGCGCCCACGCCGAGAACCACGGCATCATCTCCTGGATGGTGAAACGGCTGTTGGCGCGCGGCTACTCTCACCCGAAATATCACGCTATCAGCCATGCGCGCTTTTCGGAGGCCGAGGCGTTCAACCGCCTGATCGGCATGGCGGCGCTGGTCGACCAGCCGATCATGATCTTCCATGTCTCGACCGCCGAGGGCGCGCAGACGATCCGCGATGCCCGCGGGCAGGGGTTGAAAGTATTTGCCGAGACCTGCCCGCAATATCTGTTCCTCACCGCCGACGATCTCGACAAGCCGGGCGCGGAGGGGGCCAAATGGATGTGCAGCCCGCCACCGCGCCGCAAGGACGACCAGGAGGCGCTGTGGAAGGCGTTGGCGCTCGGCGACTTGCAAACCATCTCCTCCGACCATGCGCCGTATCGCTTCGACGAGACCGGCAAGCTGCGCGCCGGGCCGAACCCTAACTTCAAGCAGGTGGCCAACGGCCTGCCGGGCCTCGAGATGCGGCTGCCGCTGCTGTTCGACGCGATGGTTTCCAAGGGGCGGCTCGGCCTGGAGAAATTCGTCGAGCTGACCGCGACCGCGCCGGCCAAGATCTACAATCTGCATCCGCGCAAGGGCTCGATCGCCGTTGGCGCTGACGCCGATATCGCGATCTGGGATCCCGATCGCCGTATTACCGTCACCGACGCGATGATGCATGACCTGGCCGGCTACACGCCGTTCGCCGGCCGTTCGCTGCAGGGCTGGCCGGTGACGGTGCTCTCCCGCGGCCGCGTCATCGTCGAGAGCGGCAAACTGAACGCGTCGCCGGGCTCCGGCCGCTTCCTTGCCCGCAGCGGCGGCGAGGCGGCGAAGCCGACCGGTCGATTGGTCGCGGACATGAGCCCGGAGCAGAATTTTGGCGCCAAGCTATTGTGAGCGGTCAGCGCGATGAACGTCGTGATCTTCGGCGGCGCAGGTTTTGTCGGGCTCAATATCGCGGAGCAGCTGCTTGCCCGCGGCAATGAGGTCACGCTGTTCGATCAGGCCGAATTGCCGGCGGAGGCGCGCTGCGTCTTTGCACCTTACGGTGAACGCTTGCGTGTGCTGCGAAGGGACGTGACCGACCGCAGCGCGGTTGATGCCGCAGTCGGGGCGGCATGCGATGCCGTGGTGCTGGGCGCCGCGATCACGGCAGGCGCAGCGCGCGATGCCGCCGAGCCGGAGCGTATCCTGGCCGTCAATCTGCTGGCGCAGGTGCCGATACTGATCGCTGCGAGCAAAGCAAACGTGCGGCGGGTGATCAACCTGTCGTCCGCTGCAAGCTATGGCGCGAGCGGCCGGCATTATCCGCTGCTCGAAGAGACGACGCCCTGCGATCCGCAATCGCTGTATGCGATCACGAAATTCGCCTCCGAGCGTGTGGTGGCGCGGCTCTCCGACCTCTGGCAGGCCGATGTGATCAGCGTCCGGCTCTCGGGCGTGTTCGGCCCGCACGAGCGTGCCGGCGGTGTCCGCGACACGCCGTCGCCGCAGGCGCTGATCGTCGATTGCGCGCGGCGGGGCGCGCCGGCGTTGCTCAGCGAGCCCGGCGCGCGGGACTGGGTCTATGCAGCCGACGTCGCCGATGCCGTCGGCGTGCTGCTCGATGCCGTCCAGCCTCGCCACAAGCTTTACAATATCTCGAGCGGCGTAACCTTCACCGCCGAAGCCTGGGGCAAGGCTTTTGCTGACCCGGACGGCGGTTTCGTTTGCCGCGTGGCTGTCTCCGGTGAGACACCAACCGTGACGGTGCACGGCCTGACCCGGGCGCCGCTATCGGTACAGCGCATGGCCGACGAATTCGGATGGCGCGCCAAATATGGCTGCGAGGAGTCCGCGGAGCATATGCGGCGCTGGTTGCATGATCATGATCGGGGAGGCGCCTGAGATGAAGCTGGCGGGCAGGGTGGCCATCATTACAGGCGGCGGCTCCGGGATCGGCCGGGCCAGCGCCGTTCTGTTCGCCCGCGAAGGCGCCTTCGTTGCGCTGGTCGATCGCGATGCCGACGGTGCGGCCGAAACGCTGGCCATGATTCGCCAACAGGGTGGCAGCGGCAGCGTCCATGTCGGTGATGTCGGTGACGCCGATTTTGCAAGCCCCACCGTCGAAAGTGTCGCAACAAGCCGCGGCAGGCTCGACGTGCTGATGACCTCTGCCGGCTTCTCCTGCGGCGGCACCGTGATCACGACCTCACCAACGGATTGGGACGCGGTATTCCGCGCCAATGTCGGCGGCACCTGGTTGTGGGCGCGAGCGGCCGTGCCGGTCATGCAGCGGCAAGGCAAGGGCGCCATCGTCACGCTGGCGTCGCAGCTGGCGATCGCCGGCGGCAAGGACAACAGCGCCTATATTGCTGCCAAGGGGGCCATCGTCAGCCTGACCCGCACCATGGCGGTCGATTTTGCCACCGATGGCATCCGCGTCAACGCGTTGGCGCCCGGCGCGATCGACACGCCGCTGCTACGCCGCAGTTTTGCACGCCATGCCGATCCCGAGCCGGTGCGCGAAGCCTCGCGGCAGCGTCACGCCATGAAGCGATTCGGCAGCGCCGACGAAGTGGCCGCCGCCGCGCTCTTTCTCGCCGGTGACGATTCCTCCTTCGTCACCGGTACGGTGCTTGCAGTCGATGGCGGGTGGCTCGCGGCATGAGTGATGGTCTTGCAGCACTCGCGGTTCAGGTCCGCGCCGATCTTGCCAAGACGGCGCATCCGTGCATGCCCTGGCTGACGCCGATGACTGCTCCCGATGGCGGCCGCGCTCTGGATGTGCTCATTGTTGGGGCCGGTCAATCGGGTCTTGCGACGGCTTTCGGCCTGCAGCGCTCACAGGTCACCAACATCCTCGTGCTCGACAAGGCGGATGAGGACTTCGAAGGCCCCTGGCTGACCTATGCGCGGATGCCGACCCTGCGCAGTCCGAAGGATTACACCGGACCGGATCTCGACCTGCCGAGCCTGACCTATCAGGCCTGGCATGAGGCCAAGTTCGGAACGGAGAGCTGGCGCGATCTTGGTCTGATCCCGCGCGAATATTGGGCGGCCTATTTGTTGTGGTATCGCAAGGTGCTTGATTTGCCGGTGCGCAATGGCTGCGAGGTGACCGATATCGCACCCGGGGTAAACGGCCTGCTGCAGGCAACAGTGAGGACTGCCCGTGGCGTGGAGATGCTTTACGCCCGCAAGATCGTGCTCGCGACGGGACAGGAAGGCATGGGCGATTGGGGCATTCCCGAACCGTTGCAGCATCTGTCGGCGTCGCGATGCGTCACCTGCGCGGCGCCGACAGATTTCACCGCGCTACGCGGCAAGCGAGTCGCGGTGATTGGCGCAGGCGCCTCGGCCTTCGATAACGCGGCAATGGCACTCGAGGCAGGTGCGGGCGCCGTGCATTTGCTATGCCGGCGCGCTGCGATCCAGCTGGTGCAGCCCTATCGATGGCTGACCTTCCGCGGCTTCCTCAGGCATTTCTCCGAGCTCGACGATTCCTGGCGCTGGCGCTTCATGCGTGCGATCCTCGAGCTGCGCGAGGGATTTCCGCAAGCCACCTATGATCGCTGCGCCCAACATGCGACATTCCATCTGCACGAGGGCGCAGCTGTCGAGGGAGCGCGGGAGACCGTTGACGGCCTGCTGCTGCGCACGCCACGTGGCGAGATCGCGGTCGATTTCGTTATCTGCGCCACCGGCGTCATGATGGATTTCGCCGGTCGCCCCGAACTGAAGCGGTGCGCCGATAACATCGCGCGCTGGGCCGACTGCTACACGCCGCCGCCGCAGGAACAGAGCCCGCGCCTTGGCGCCTTTCCTTATCTAACGGACGATTATGCCTTCCGCGAGCGAGCGGCTGGGCGAACGCCGTGGATCTCCGACATTCACCTGTTCGCCATCGCCTCGACCATGAGCTTTGGTCCGTCCGGCTCCTCGATCAATGCGATGACGACGGCGGTGCCGAAGCTGGTCCACGGCCTCACGCGCGGCCTGTTCCGCGCCGATATCGACAAGCACTGGGCGGCATTCCAAGCCTATGATGTACCTCAGGCTGTGATCCGGCGCACGCCGGCGACTGCGGCGGGGGACGCGTGACGACGGCACGCAAACGAGCATCCTGCCGATGCATTCCACTGCGACGAAGAAGCATGCCAAACTGCCCGCTTCTGGCACATGATTTGCTGCCATTTCGGGCGTGCGCGGCCTAACAAAGGACAGAAGCGATGTACCCCGTGATTTCCAGGCATCTGATTTCGGCGTCCGCCGTTCTTCTTTCGGTGACATTGATTGCGCCCGCGGCCTACGCGCAGAGCCGCGCTGAGACCTTGCGCTACGTGACAGCGGCAACGGTCAACACGCTCGATCCCAACATTCCCGGCTCGACCCGCGAAGCCTTCGCGCTCAGCATGAGCAGCTATGACCGGCTGGTGTCGTTCGGCCGCAAGCAGCTCAACGGCAAATGGGTGTTCGATCTCGATACCATCAATGGCGAGCTCGCGGAGTCCTTCAGCGTCAGCCCCGATGGCTTGAAGCTCACCTTCAAACTCCGTCCCGACGCCAAGTTCCATGACGGCTCGCCGGTCACCGCAGAAGACGTGAAATGGTCGCTCGACCGTTGCGTCACCGCGCCGGTGCTCGGCAAGGCGCAATTGCTGACGGGCTCGATGACCAGCGCCGACCAGTTCAAGGTGATCGATCCCCTGACCTTTGAAGTGACATTGCCGCGGCCCGACAAGCTGGCGCTGCCGAACCTTGCGACCGTCTATCCCATCATCCTCAATTCCAAGCTCGCCAAGTCGCACGCGACGCCTGAGGATCCCTGGGCGCTGAGCTGGCTGAAGGAGAACGAGGCGGGCAGCGGCGCCTATATCGTCGAAACGTTCAAGCCGGGCGAGCAGGCGATCGCAAAGCGCAACGAGGCCTGGAATCGCGGCTCGTCGGACAAACCGGCGTCCTTCAAGCGGCTGATCATCCAGTCGGTACCGGAGGCGGCGACGCGCGCCAATCTGGTCGAGCGCGGCGACGCCGACCTCGTGATCGACCTGCAGGCCAGCGACGTGCAGGCGCTGGAAGCCAAAGGCAAGCTGAAGGTGATTTCGACGCCGCAATACAATGCGGTGACCTTCATCTCGATGAACAACAAGATCCCACCGTTCGACAACGTCAACGTCCGCCGGGCAGTCGCCGCGGCGCTACCCTATGATGACATGTTCAAGGCGGCGCTGTTCGGCCGTGGTGCGCCGCTGTTCGGTGCCAGCTGGACCGACGGCAAGCCACCGAGCGGCGGCTATCCGATTCCGCAACCGGTCAAGCTCGATCTGGAGAAGGCGCGGGCTTATCTGAAGGAGGCTGGCGTGCCCGAAGGTTTTGCCACGACCTTCAGCTTCAACGTCGGCCAGGCCTCGACTGCCGAGCCGATGGCCGCCCTGGTTAAGGAATCGCTGGAGAAGATCGGTATCAAGGTCGATATCCAGAAGCTGCCAGATGCGCAGATGTCCACTGCGATCAATGAGAAGAAGCTGCCCTTCTTCACCGAAGGCATCGTCGCCTGGCTGCCGTCGACCGATTATTTCTACCGCAACTTCTACACCGGCAATCAGCGCTGGAACTATTCCTCCACGGACAATGCCGAGTTGGAGAAGATCGCGCAGGCGGCGCGCTTCGAGCCGGACAAGGCGAAGTACGAGGCGGAAGGCAAGGAGCTCAACGCCATCCATTTCGAGCAAATGTTCCAGGTCCCGCTCTGGCAGCCGGCGCAGGACGCGGTGATGGCCGCCAATCTCGACGGCTACGTCTACCAATTCACCCGCCAGGTGGATTATCGTAATCTGAGCCGCAAATAGCAGCGGAGCTGGGAGCGCGGCGGAGACCATGGGCACGATCGGTGCAACTTTGATCCGGGCCGGGAGGCGGTTTCTCTCGTCGCTGCCGGCGCTGTTCGGCGTGCTGGTCTTCACCTTCCTCCTGATGCGGGTGTTGCCAGGCGATCCCGCCGTGTTCTTTGCCTCCGGTCCCAGTGCCGGCAAGGAGGAGATCGAGATCGTCCGCAAGCAGCTCGGGCTGGACCGGTCGTTGCCGGAGCAGCTCGGCATCTATCTCTACGATGTCGGCCGCGGCAATCTCGGTCGGTCCATGATGACGGGGCAGCCGGTCGCCAAGGACCTGCGGCAGCGGCTGCCGGCCTCGCTCGAGCTCACGCTGACCGCGCTCGTGATCGCGCTGATCGCGGCGGTGCCGCTCGGCGTGCTGGCCGCGCTGCGGCCGAACTCGCTGCTCGATCACGGCGTACGGCTGTTCTGCTCGCTCGGTGTCTGCGTGCCGACCTTCGTCTCCGGACTGCTGCTGATCTATGTGTTCTACTATCTGCTGGGCCTTGCCCCCGATCCGACGGGACGGCTCGACGTCTTCGCCCCGGTGCCGCCGGCGCGCACCGGCTTTCTGATGGTGGATTTCCTGCTCGCGGGTGACTTCGAGGGCTGGTGGGCCGCGGCACGTCAGTTGATGCTGCCGGCCTTCACGATGGCACTGTTCGTGATCGCGCCGCTCGCCCGCATCACCCGCGCCTCGATGCTGGTGTCGCTCGGCAGCGATTTCGTGCGTACCGCGCGCTCGATCGGCCTGTCGCGCTGGCAGATCGTGGTGACCTATGCGCTGCGGAATGCAATCCTGCCCGTGATCACCATCGCCGGCATCGTGTTCTCGACCATGCTCGGTGCCAACGTGCTGGTCGAGAAAGTGTTCTCCTGGCCGGGCGTTGCGTCCTACGCGCTCGATGCGCTGTTGGTCTCCGACTATGCGCCGGTGCAGGGCTTTGTGCTATTGATGGCCAGCATCTTCGTCGTGGTCAATCTCCTGGTCGATGTGCTCTACGGCATCGCCGATCCCAGGGCGACGGTCGCATGAGCCTGACAGAAACATCGTCGGGGCTCCGTCACGCCGTGTGGGTGCTGCGCGGCAATCTCGTCACCGCGACCGCCGCCGCCGGGGCGATATTGCTGGCGCTGATCGCGATCTTCGGCCCCATGCTGGTGCCCTATGATCCCGTCGCTTCGGACGTGCCGCGCGCGCTGCAGCCGCCGAGCGCACTACACTGGGCCGGCACCGACCAACTCGGCCGCGATGTCTTCAGCCGATTGATCGTCGCCACGCGGCTCGATCTCGCCATTGCCGTGACGGCCGTCAGTGTGTCCTTCGTGATCGGCGCGGTGATCGGCTCGCTCTGCGGCTATGTCGGCGGCAAGCTCGATCGTGCGATCGGCCGGTTCGTCGACGTGCTGATGGCCTTTCCGCTGTTCGTGCTCGCCATGGCCATGGTCGCCGCGCTCGGCAATCGGGTCGAAAATATCGTCATCGCGACCGCGATCATCAATCTGCCGTTCTACATCCGCTTCGCTCGCGCGGAGGTAAACGTCCGCCGCAATCTCGGTTGGGTCGAGGCGGCGCGTGCCTGCGGCGACGGGCATGTCTCCGTCGTGCTGCGCTTCTTGCTACCCAACGTGCTGCCGGCGATGGCAGTGCAGATGTCGCTCAATCTCGGCTGGGCGATCCTCAATGCCGCGGGCCTCTCCTTCATCGGCCTGGGCGTCAAGCCGCCGACGCCGGAGTGGGGCATCATGGTCGCCGAGGGCGCGCGCTTCATCTCGACGGGCCGCTGGTGGCTGGTGTCGTTTCCGGGTCTGGCCCTGATGCTGGCCGTGCTCTGCTTCAATCTTCTCGGCGACGGGTTGCGCGATATCCTCGATCCGCGCATGCGCACATGATGTCGCCACTGCTCGAAATCGATAATCTCGGCGTGACGTTCTCGACCCGACGCGGGCTCGTCGAGGCGCTGCGGGGCGTCTCGCTGTCGCTGCAGTCGGGTGAAATGCTCGGCCTCGTCGGCGAGAGCGGGTCCGGTAAATCCGTGACCGGATTCGCGGTGACGGGCCTGCTCGACAAGGCGGGCCGCATCACGGCCGGTCGTGTCAAGTTCAAGGGCCAGGACATCACGCGCGCGTCGGGGGCGGAGCTCCGCAACTTGCACGGCGCCAACATGGCGATGATCTTCCAGAATCCGCGCGCCGCGCTCAATCCGATCCGTCCCGTCGGTGCCCAGATCTCCGATGCCATCCTTTCGCATCGGCGGCTCTCGAAACAGGAGGCGCGGGCCGAGGCGCTGAAGCTGTTGCACGCGGTGCAGATCCGCGATCCGGAGCGACGGCTGGACGCCTATCCGCACGAGCTCTCCGGCGGCATGTGCCAGCGCGTGATGATCGCGATCGCGATTTCCTGCAATCCATCGCTTCTGATTGCCGACGAGCCGACCACCGGCCTCGATGTTACGACACAGAAGGTGGTAATGGACCTTTTGGCGCGCGTCGTCGCCGAACGCGGCATGACGACAATCCTCATTACCCACGACCTTGGTCTCGCGGCACACTATTGCCGACGCGTAGTGGTGATGGAGCAGGGGCGGCTCGTGGAAGAGGGCGCGCCACAGACATTGTTTCGGGCGCCGCAGCACGCCTATACCAAGCGACTGGTTGCGTCATCGCCGACCGCGACATCGCGTGTCGGCGACCTCGTGCCGGCTGACGAAGCTCTGTCGGTTCTCGAGGTGAAGGAGCGGCCGACGCCCGCGCCGGGCACACCGCCGCTGCTCGACGTCCAGCACATCGTCAAGCGTTTTGACGACGGCGCCGCCGCAGTGGCGGATTTCTCGATGACCATGGCGGCGGGCGAGAGCGTCGGCCTGGTCGGTGAGTCCGGCTCCGGCAAGAGCACCACCGCGCGCATGATCTGCCGGCTGATCGATCCGAGCGAGGGCGATATCCTGTTCGACGGCTATTCGATAGCAAAGTTGCCGGCGCGCGATTTTCATCGCTCGTCGCTGCGCAAGGAGATCCAGATCGTCTTTCAGGATCCGCATGAGAGCCTCAATCCGCGCTTTACCGCGTTCGACTGCATTGCCCATCCGCTGCTGCGGCTCGCGGGCCTGCGCCCAGGCGACGCGCTGCGTTCCCGGGTCGAGGAGTGCGCCGACCGCGTCGGTCTGCCGCGAGAATTGTTGTCACGCTTCCCGCATCAATTGTCGGGTGGCCAGAAGGCACGTATCGGCATTGCCCGCGCCATTGCGTGCCGGCCGCGTTTGCTGGTGCTCGATGAGCCTACTGCGGCGCTCGACGTCTCGGTGCAGGCCGTGGTGCTGCAGCTGCTCGACCGGCTTCGGCGCGAGGACAATCTCGCCTTCCTGTTCGTTAGTCACGACCTCAACGTGGTGCGCATGATGTGCAGCCGTACCATCGTGCTGCGCGCCGGCGGCATCGTCGAGCAGGGCGAGAGCCTCGCTCTGTTTACCAATCCGCAGACTGATTACACGCGCGAACTGATCGAAGCTATTCCACACATTGATTCGCCTGCTTCGCTTCTGCCCGCCTGATTTCGTGATCTCGTGTTTCGTTGATGGGGCCGGCGCTCACGCAACCGGGACACGCATCGATGGTACGCGGTTCCCTGAGGTCGCCCGCTTCGATCAGCCTCTCCGACCGAGTTCGCAACGCGATTAGTCCCCGGCTCGGCCTCCGGCTACTTTCCGGCTCCTGTAGTCAAGCCGCTGACGATGTAGCGCTCAAGGAAAATGCCGACCAGGACGAGCGGTGCGATCGCCGCCGTCGACAGCGCCGCCATCGACCACCAATTGATGCCTTGCGAGCCGGTCTGGCTCGCCACCATAACGGGGAGCGTCTTTGCATCGGTGCTCGTGAGCAGCGCCGCGAAGAAATATTCGTTCCAGCACAGCACCAGCGAGAGAATGAATGCGGCCATCATTCCGGGGACAGCGAGCGGCAGAATGATCCGCAGAAAGGCACCCCAGGTCGACAGGCCGTCCACGAAGGCGGCTTCGTCGAGCTCGATCGGAATCGCATTGAACTGATCGCGCATGATCCAGATGACGATCGGAAGCACGGTCAGCGTGTAGAGCAAGACAAGGCCAAGTCGCGTGTCGAGCAGGGCCAATGCCTTGTAGAGGACGAGGAACGGCAGCGCGAGCACGACCGGCGGCAGGATCAGCTGGGACATGAAGAAGAACAGGATGTCATCGTTGCGCATCCAGGCGAACTTGTAGCGGAAGCGGCTCAGGCCGTAGGCCGCCAGAGATCCAAGGATCAGTGCCAGCAAGGATGCGCCGACCGAGGTGATGATGCTGTTGACAAAGCGATTCGCGAATTCGGAGCGTGCCGTCGAGGTTCCGAACAGTGTATCTGGCGACAGGCCGAGCGAGCGCCATCCCTTCCAGTCCGGCTGAAAATCGACCCAGGGAACCAAGTGGGCTTGTGTCACATCGACCGCCGATTTGAACGACGTCGTGACGGTCCAGTAGATCGGGAACAGGCAGATAATCGTCCAGAACAGGAGTGCTGCGTAGATCAGTACGCGGCTTAGCGTCCGCTTTGCGCGGGGGCCCGCCGGACGCCTCTGAACGGGCTTCAATGCCAAGGTCGATCTAGTCAATCGAGAAACTCCGTTTGAAGCGCTAGACGACCTTCTGCGTCCAGCGCTTGGACAGGCGCAACAGGACGGTCAGGAGCACGATGATCATAAGCAGGTAAACCATAGCGAGCGCTGTGCCGTATCCGACGTTCGAGCGGTCGCGGTAGACGCGGTAGATGAAGCTCGACACCGTGTCGGTTGCGCCTCCCGGCCCGCCAGCGGTGACGTTGATCACGAGGTCGGCGAGCTTCAGCTTGAAGATGATGCGGATAATGAGGACGGTGATGCTCACCGGCAGCATGATCGGAAACGTGACGTGCCAGAACGACTGCCAGCCATTCGCGCCGTCGACCTTGGCCGCCTCCTGCACCTCCTTCGGCATCGCCTGCAGGCCTGCGAGAAGAATGATCATGATGAAAGGGATCGACACCCACGCGTCCATCGCCTGGATGCTGAAGCGCGCCATCCACGGCGAGGCGAAGAAGGCCGGGTTGTCCCAGCCGAGATAGCGCGCCAGCGTCGCCGCCGGTCCGAAGCGATATTCCATCAGCGACTTGCCGATCATCCAGCTCACGGCGACGGGGCTGAGCATCATCGGCAGCAGGAAGACCACGCGGAAGAATTTTCGCGCACGGATCTCGGCGCTGAGCAAGAGCGCCAGTCCGAACGCGATCGCGTATTCGCCAAGCACTGCGGCGGTGTAAAAGACCATGTTGCCGAGCGCATTCCAGTAATAGGTGTCGTTCAGCATGCCCCTGACATTGTCGAAGCCGCTGAAGCGCGGCCCTTCGATCGAGCTCAGATTCCAGTCGAGAGAGGCGATATAGATCCCGAAGATCGTCGGGAAGATCACGACGGCGACGGTGAAGAACACCGCCGGCAGCAGGAACAGCGCGCGCTGGCCACGTTCGCCGCGGGTCAGAACTTGTCCGATGCCAAACGCAACGGCCCAGACGAGATAGGCGATGAGGATCGGCCGCCAATCGGAAAATCCGGCAGTCGGCGTGCCGGTCGTATGCAAGATCTGAATGAAGAGGACAAGCAGGAAGCCGAGAGACGCCAGCAGGACGAGCGCGCGGCCGGCGATCTTCCTGCTGCCGCGTGCGCGCTTCGCCGCGGGCTGGTGGTGCAGGTCGTCGCTCACGGGTACGGAATTCTGCATCGAGATGAGCCGCATTCTGTGCCGGCTCTGTCGCCGGGCAAGTCTTCGGCTGGCGCCGGATGCGCCAGCCGAAGGGGATGGCTTCGCGCAAGCGCCACTATACGCCGAGCGAGGCCTTGTAGAGCCCGATCTGCCGCTCGCGGCCGATCTGGTCGGTCAGCTTCTCCCAGGCGGCGGCGATATTGTTCGCGCCGGTTTGCGCGTCAACCTTGCCGGCGAAGATCTTGGTGAGCTCGTCTTCCGCGATACTGTAGTACTGGAAAATGCCGGGGATGCGCGGCTCCACGGCGCGGTTTGGATGATTGTAGGAGGCGAGCTGCGAGTTCAGGTAGGAGGTGATGTATTTGCGGTCATAGCCCGCCGCCACCCATTCGTCGTACAGGAAGTGGCTGGTGCGGTGTGCCTGGAAGCCCGAAGGATACATCACCATCCAAAGCGACAGATCCTTGCCGCCGAGATGCGCGGCCGCGCTCCACGCCGCCTTATGCTTCTTCTCGTCGCCATTGACCCGCGCCATGACGTAAACGCCCCAGCCGAGATAGGCGCAGTTCGGCGCATGGTTCGGGCCGCTCGAGAGCTTGTCCCACTTTCCGGTCTTGGAGTTGTAGACATCGTCCGAGCCCGGCAGGATGTCGAAGGCGACGACGTCGCCGATGACGGAGGTGTCGCTCGCCTTCGCGACTTGGCCGATGTCGCCCCACCAGGGGATCATCGAGCCGATGCCGGCGAGGAACTGCTGGAAGCCGGTCGTGTTCGGATCGGCATTGAGCTGATCGGCAGGTTCGAACGGCAGCGCGTCAATCACGTCTTGGATGGCGCGGACCCAGGCCGGATTGTTGATGCGCGGCTTCATCGTGTCGATGTCGAACAGCCAGGCCTTGTCGTCGGGATGCTTGGCATAGGCCGAGGCGCGGCTGCCGAGGAAATAGAAGCCGAACCCGCCCCAGGGCTTTGGCGCGTCGAGATAGCCGAACGCGTTCTGGTTCTTGATCTTCTTGCCCTTGAGGAATTTCGTCACTGCCTGCACCTGCTGCCAGGTTTTTGGCACGCCCCAGTCGGTCGAATTTCCAGCGTCCTTCCAGGCCTTGGCAAGGGTTGGGTCGGAGAAGATGTCGGTGCGGTAGTTGAAGTTGTGGCAGTCGCCGTCGATGGTGACCCGATAAGTCTTGCCGTTCCAAGTTCCAACCGGCGGCTTCAGGTAATCGACATAATCGTCAACATCTATCTGCTTCTTGACCCAGTCCGGCATCTCCGACGCCAGTCCCTTGCCACAGACGTCGCCCTCGAACGGCGCTCCCATCTCGAGGATGTCGAAGTCGACCGTGCCGGTCGCGATCGCCTGTTGCAGGCGTGGGTTGTAGTCGGCCTGCGCCAGATCAATCCAGGATATCCTTGCGCCCGTATAGGCCTCCCACGGCTTCAGGAAGCCGCGGAACAACAGATTATGCAGATTCTGATTGTTCAGTCCCATGAAGGAGAGCTCGACACCTTTGAACTCGCCCTCCTTGATGCTGGCCTTGGTCGGGCCAAGGCAGAGCTCACCGACCTTTTGCCAGTCGGCGTCGGTCGGAGCACCCTTGCCGACGCCTGGAATTTTCGTGATCTCGGCGCGCAGATTGGCTTGCGCGAATGCAAGCTCGGAGAAGGCGCCAAGCGCGCCGCTCGTGCCAAGTGCGGCGGCTCCGGCCGCGCTCTTGAGCACCGTGCGCCTGCTGGGGTGCATTGCGGGATGCTGATCATGCTCTTGCTGCTTCACCACGAAATCCTCCCGTTTTTTGACGTTGCTTATGTCAAAGTCTTGGTCAGGTCAGATTGGGCTGCCGAAGCACCGTGGAGAAGTGACGCTCGCGGAAGTTCATGTCGCAGCGGCGGTGCGGGAAGCCGCGTCGAGTATGCAACGGCACCGATCAATGTCAACGAATCCGCGCAAAGCGGACGCGGTCGACCGCATGCGATGCAAACGATGCTGTCGATCTTGCGCTGCAGTAGCCCATCATGTGTGAGCTGGCTCCGGCGAAGGATGTCGCGTCGCCGTCACATTTGCGCCGAATGCGTCGCGCAGCCCGTGCCGCCGCCAATGCCTTGGCGCGACTTAAGTCGCATCAGGCGGGATCACGCCCTTCTTGAAGATGAAGCAGCCATAGAAGCGCCGTTCGCCGGTCTGGACCACGCAGTAGGACTTTTTCGCAAGCTCGTAGAAGGCAAACCGCTCGATCGACGCCAGCGGAAGCGAGCGGCCTTCGGCGACGTCGATCTCCTTCTGCACCTCGGCTTGCACGGCCGGGATTTCGTTCGGCTGCCCAACGATCTCCATGCGCAACGCCGGCTTGTCGACAAAAGAATCGAGCGGTAGCACCGACAGGATCGCGCGCGCGGCGCGGCCCGCGCTGACGTTGTCAATGCGGAGTAGCTTTCCGAGGGCGGTCTGGCGGGCGACGGAGTCGGCCGGGAAATTCGTATCGCAGAGCACGAGGTCGTCGCCATGCCCCATGGACCGCAGCGCATAAAGCACATCAGCATTCAGAACAGGATCGATCGACTTCAGCATGGCGCGCCTCCCTTGAAATGTTCAGGCCTCTCTGATCGGCCCAATATCCGACGTCTCCGCGCTGTCGTCCATATCGACCGCTCGGCATGGCCTTCAATGCCGACCAGATCGCGCTGTTCCGAGCCATGATGACGAGCAAGGAGCTGACGCGCAGTATGATGGCCATCGCCTCATCGCTGTTTGTCCCTGCCTCGGGTTGCCGGACTTGCCCGACCACAACGTGTGCACCGGGAGACCAAGAAAAATCTAGTGATAGCGAGCTTGAGCAGTCGAGGCTCGACGCGATCGAATTGACGAGCAGTGCAGCCGTCAGCGACCGAGAAGCTGATCTCGTTTGTCGGCATGGTGAGCGGACCCGCGTTGGTGTCGTTCAGCGTAACGGAAAAGAATGTGATCTCGGGGGGAGTCGCTGGACCCCGGCTCCAAACGGCAAATGGTCCCCCAGCTCGAGCTCAAGGAGTTCCAGGATCTCGCCTCCAGCTTGATTATCGTTGCTCTGTACCGCGCCTAACAGAGATGCCGGGGACCGTACAGCTTTCGCTGCACTCCGACTGGAAAGCGGCTCGTGCCCGTGGAGGAGCCGTCCACAGCATCAAGAGCGGACCTCCGAGCTCCCCGTGCGGACCGGATTTTCTTGGTTTGGTTTGCAGGTGACGGAAAGCGCGACCCGCGCGGGCTTGTCCGCGCTCCTCATCCGCGAGACACTCTGTCGCAGAACCATTCGTTTTGCCGGAGGACTAACCTCTAGGCGGAAATCTACCGTTCGCAATGTCGAACGGCGTGCAGCGGGGTGATTCTGCGCCGCGTCGGTTGCAAGAGCCGTGGGCGTGGGCGCCCCTTCTGCTGATCCGTCCAAGAGCATGAGAGCTGACTGCCGAAATTCTGACCGCTAGTCACGGAGGATGCCATGACGGAGATCCGGCTGGCCTCGCTGCAGGGCGGGGCGATTACGCTTGAAAGCGATGCAATTGCTGCCCTTCGCCAAACCTTGCGAGGCAACGTCTGTCTGCCCGAGGAGCCGGGCTATGACGAAGCGCGCACGATCTGGAATGCGATGATCGACCGCCACCCAGGCGCGGTCGTGCGCTGCAGAGGGACCGCAGACATCATTCGTGCCGTACGGCTTGCGCGTGAGCACGGCCTCTTGGTCGCTGTGCGCGGCGGCGGCCATAACATCGCGGGCAATGCTGTTTGTGACGGCGGGCTCCTGATCGATCTTTCGCTGATGCGCTCCGTCCGGGTTGATCCATTTCACCGCACCGCGCGCGTGGACCCGGGGGCAACGCTTGGCGACTTCGACAGGGAGGCGCAAGCTTTCGGCCTTGCTACCCCGCTCGGGATCAACTCGACGACCGGCGTTGCAGGATTGACGCTGGGCGGCGGCTTCGGGTGGCTTAGCCGCAAGTTCGGGCTTGCCGTCGACAACCTGATCTCGGCCGACGTGGTGACGGCCGAAGGCGAGCTCGTCCGGGCAAACATCGCCGAGAAGACCGACCTGTTCTGGGCGCTGCGCGGAGGCGGAGCCAATTTCGGGGTGGTGAGTTCGTTCGAGTTCCGCCTGCATCCTGTTGGTCCGATGGTTCTGGCCGGACTCATCGTCCATCCTTTTGCGCGGGCGAAGGAGCTGCTCGCGGGCTATCGCGACGTCGTCGCCAAGGCGCCCGACGAACTGACGGTGTGGGTGGTGCTCAGGCAGGCACCGCCGCTGCCGTTCTTGCCCGCTGAGGTTCACGGCAAGGAGATCGTCGCGTTCGCCGTCTGCTGTGCGGGAGATGAGAACGAGGGCAAGCGTGCATTGGAGCCGTTGCGCGCGCTCGGAGAGCCGATCGCAGACGTGATCGGCATGCAGCCCTTCGCGGCTTGGCAGACCGCGTTTGACCCACTTCTCGCGCCCGGCGCCTATAATTACTGGAAGTCGCACAATTTCGTTGAACTCAACGACGGTCTTCTCGATACGCTGGTGAGCCATACGACAAGCCTGCCGACCGGGGAGTGCGAGATTTTCATCGGTCAGCTTGGTGGCGCCACCAGTCGCGTGGCCGTCGACGCCACGGCGTTCCCTCACCGCGATGCGAAGTTTGTCATGAACGTTCACACGCGATGGCGCGATCCGGCGGATGAGCAACGTTCGGTCGCCTGGGCGCGCAGGCTCTTTGCTGAGACTGCGCCTCACGCAACCGGCGGCGTCTACGTCAACTTCATGCCGGAGGACGAGACCGATCGCGTAGCCGGCGCCTACGGCCCGAACTACGCTCGTCTTGCCGCGCTGAAGGCCAAGTACGATCCCAGCAACCTGTTCCGGCTAAACCAGAACGTCAGGCCGGCCGCTGCACAGCGACCGGCCGCCTGACAAGAGGAGGAGGGGATCCGTAATCGAGGGGGCTACGGAGACGAAGTTGGACATCGGAGAATGGCTGCGCAGCCTGGGCCTGCAATCCTATGAGCAGACGTTCCGCGACAACGGAATTGACCTTGAGATCCTGCCCCACCTGACGGTTGAAGATCTCAAGGAGATTGGAGTCCTGGCTGTCGGCCACCGGCGGAAGCTCCTCGATGCAATCGACCTGCTACCAGCGGACCTGGCGGCGGCGCGGCCCTCCGCGTCGGTGGAGCGCCGTCAGCTCACGCTCATGTTCGTCGACCTCGTCGGCTCGACCGACCTCAGCCACCGTCTCGATCCCGAGGAGTTGCGCGAGGTCATGCGGGCCTACTCGAACACGGTGGCGGGAGAGATTGCGCGACTGGAGGGCCACGTCGCGAAGTTTCTGGGAGACGGCGTGCAGGCCTATTTCGGCTGGCCGCGCGCAAGCGAAGATGCGGCAGAACAAGCTGTCCGGGCGGGACTTGCGGTCGCAACAGCGGTCAGCGGCATGTCGTCAGGTGCAGGAGGCCTGCTGGCAGCACGCGTCGGCATCGCCACCGGGCTTGTCGTGGTGGGTGATCTGCTCGGGGAAGGTGCTGCGAAGGAGGAAGCAATCACTGGGGAAACGCCTAATCTCGCGGCCCGTCTGCAACAGGTTGCGGAGCCCGGTACGGTCGTTATCGCCGACAGCACGCGCCGCCTGGTCGGCGATCTCTTCGACTTTATTGAGCTCGGTTCCCTTCGGCTCAAGGGCTTTCCCGATCCGGTGCAAGCTTGGCGGGTCATCGGCGAAGGCCGGGCAGAGAGTAGGTTCGAGGCTTTGCATGGAGCCCACGTCACGCCACTCGTCGGGCGCAGCGAGGAGCTCGATTTGACGCTGTCGCGGTGGCAGCTTGCCAAAGGAGGGGCTGGACAGGTCGTCTTGATTTTTGGCGAGCCAGGAATCGGAAAATCACGATTGGTGCTCGCGCTGCGAGAACGGCTGCAGGCCGAACAAATCGCGCTCGTTAGCTACGCCTGTTCGCCGCATCACCTAAACAGCCCGCTCTTTCCCTTCATCTCGCAGCTTGAGAGGGAGGCGCGGTTCGCACCTGAGGATGCCGCGCAAACACGGCTCAAGCGCCTCGAATTGCTCCTTGGCGAAAACGGCGAAGGGCTGTCTAGCGATGCAATCCAGCTTGTTGCCGATCTGCTCGGCATTCCAACTGAGAGGCCGAGCACCCAGCCGGAGATGTCGCCGCAGCAAAGGAAGGCGCTCCTGTTCCGCACCTTCCTGGCCCGACTCGATCGACTTGCCGCTCGCGGCCCGGTGCTGATGGTGCTTGAAGATGCGCACTGGCTCGATCCCACCTCGCGCGAGCTGTTCGACCAGATCGTGGATCGTCTTCAGGACCTGCCAGTGCTGGTCGTGGCCACGTTCCGCCCGGAACTCCCGCCACCATGGATCGGGTTTCCGCACGTCACGTTGCTCATGCTAAACCGCCTGCCACAGGCGCAGGTGGTTGCACTTGTCGACCGGATCACCGAAGGCAAAGCGCTTCCCGCCGAGGTCCTCGACCAGATTCTGGCGCGAACCGAGGGTGTGCCGCTCTTTACCGAGGAGCTCACGAAGGCCGTTCTTGAAGCCGGGATCCTCCGCTACACCGGCGCTCGCTACGTGCTCGCCGGCGCATTCCCGTCCTTGGCGATCCCGGCGACGCTGCACGATTCGTTGATGGCGCGGCTTGACCGTCTTGCTCCGGTCAAGGAGGTCGCCCAGATCGGAGCCTGTATCGGCCGTGAGTTCGATCACGAATTGCTTGCTGCGGTCGTGTCGATGCCAGGCGGGGAGCTTGCCGCGGCGCTTGACCGCCTGGTAGCGGCAGAGCTCGTTTTCCGGCGTGGCCTCGCGCCTGCCGCGACCTATGTCTTCAAGCACGCCCTCGTGCGCGATGCCGCCTACGAAAGCCTGCTCAAGCGGCGCCGCCAGGAGCTGCACGCGCGGATTGCCACATCGATCGAAGCGCTCTTTCCGCAACTTGTCGAAGCACAGCCCGAGCTGGTCGCTCGTCACTTTGGCGAGGCGGGATTGGCCGAGAAGGCCATTCCATACTGGCTGAGGGCCGGCCGCCTCGCAGCCGCCCGATCGGCGAATATGGAGGCAATTGCCCATCTGAGATCGGGGCTCGAGTGCGCCCAAGCACTTCCTCCTGGAGCATCACGCTCGCGCTTCGAGCTTGCCCTGCAGCTTGGGCTCGGCGGCCCGCTGATTGCAACAAAAGGATTTGCTTCGCGCGAGGCAGAAGCGGCGTTCCAGCGCGCACAGGAGCTCAGCCGCGAGCTGCAGAGCGAGGCTGATCTCTCCGCCGCGTTGAAGGGGCTCGGCCACGTCTACCACGTGCGCGCCAACCTGCGCGAGGTCACAAGCCTCGTCGAGGAGACGGAGGCGCTAGCGAAACGAAGCGGTGATCCCGTGCGTCAAGCCGAAGCCGATCATCTTGCGGGAGTGCTCTCATTCCACCTCGGCCAGTTTCAATTCTCGCGCGACCGATTCGAGAGAAGCGCGCAAGCCGGCGAATACCGCGGCCGCTATTATTCCGAGGTCTACGGAATTGATATGAGCGTATTCTGCCGCGCCTACATGAGCCATTGCGATTGGCATCTCGGCTATCCCGTTCGTAGCCTTGGGATTGCTGAGAAAGGGCTCGCCGTCGCGCGTGAGATTTCACATCCATTCAGCATCGCGCTCGCGCTCAACTATCTGGCGATGCTATATCAATTCCGGCAAGAGCCCGATGCCGCACTGAAAGCAGCTGCAGAGTCACGCGACATCTGCACCGAGTACCGCTTCGACTACTATGGCGCATGGGCCAGCCTCGTTCGCGCCTGGGCGATCGCTGAATCCGGCAGGCTTGAGGAAGGTCTTGCGGACTTTGATGCGGGGCTTGAGGATTTCCGACGTACAAGTGCGGGGCTACGTATTCCGCACCATCTTGGCTTGCTCGCGGCGCTTCATCGCAAGGCTGGAAACGCCATGGCCGGGCTTCGGGTCATCGACGAAGCGGTGGCAATTGCGGGCGCCAGTCTCGAGAGCTGGTGCGCCGTCGAACTTCACCGGGAGCGCGGTGAACTGCTGTTGCTGGCAGCCGGGGAGGAGGCCGAAAATCAAGCGGATGCGGAGTTCGAGGCCGCAAGTGAAATTGCCCTTGCCCAGGGTGCAAGGCTGCCCGAGCTTCGCGCAAGCGTTGCGCGCGCCAGACTCCAGGCGGCACGCGGCATGCGGCGAGAGGCGCGCGACACTCTTGTGCCGATCTACAGCTGGTTCAGCGAGGGCTTGGAAACACGCGATCTCGTGGAAGCGCGCAAGTTGCTGGCAGACCTGTGACGAAGTTGCCGCAATAGCGCCCCATGTTCCCATCCGCTAGCGCGCCGCGCCATCGTTCTGCGATGCGGCGATCAGTTCGGTAAGGGTTGTGCGCTGACCTGGGTTGAGCAGCAATCGGGGAAGATTTCATCCCCCGGCTGTCGCTCGGCGAGATGACAAAACGGGCTTTCCGCATGGCCTGGAGCCGGACCGGCCCGCCCAGGCAGATGCCGGGCAACCTTCCGCGCTTAATGAGCGCTTAACGCTTTTGCGCAACAGATAGATCACCAGCGCGGAATTAGTCCTAGTTACGATTGCGAGCCGAGCTCCCGAGGGAGGGGAATCGGATGGGACTGCTTTTTGTTGGAGTGCTGGCAGGAATTCTGGTCGGCTTTGGCTGGTTCGCGCCGTCCCGAGGATATTTCCTTGGGTGTGCGGCGCGACCCTGTTTCGACAGGGTTGCAGTCGCCCGACCCGCAGAGCCAACGCCGGCGGCATTGGCGCCAACTCCTGCGATTGTCAAATCGAATTCTGCAACCTCGGCAAAGTCCGGCAAGAGGCCATCCCCGAAGAGACGCGGATCGGCCGATCTCGCCAAGGCGGCTGCCCCGCGCACGAGGATCAGCGACCCGGCGCCCGAACGCCCGGCGGCAAGGTCAGATACTGTCCTGGACAGGGCAAAGGTCACGATCGCATCGAAGATGGACGATCCAGGATCGGCCGAGTTCAGCGATATGAAGCGCGCAATGCGATTGAACATGTTTGGGCGCGCTGTGGATACGATTTGCGGTCGTGTGAAAGGAAGAAACGCGTCAGGCGACGAGACTGGAGAGAAACCATTTCTGTATCTCGTGAAGGAGGATGAAGCATACGTCGTCGACGGCAAGTCGGGGTCGGCGGCGTCAACCGCGTATCGAAATATCTGCAATTGAGGGGGTGCGTCGACCGCGCCACGGTGCGGCACGCGTCCATGTGATTTGAGCGGAAAGAATTTCCACCCGGGCGTCAGACTATCCCGCAGTGGATACGATCCTAATGTTGGCACTGCGCGTGACGATGCATTCAGGATGAATGCCGCAACGGGAATACACAGCACGGATAGTGGGACTGTGGCAGAGATTCTTTTCATTCCGAGGAAATCATGGATGACCTAACCAACTTCTCAAAACGGCTCAATGGATCGCTTCACTTGCCGGTTCTGGTGATCATCGAGCCCCTTCTATTGCCTCGCACATGCATTCTGAACGTCTTCAGGCGGGAATTGGCCGAATTCGACATCCTTGACATGGCAACGGTCCAAAGCCTGGACAGCGTGTCAGCTCGCGATGTTCGTCTGGTGTTGCTGAGTATCGCGGACAAGCCTATCGGCGATCCCTCGGTTGAGGACGATCTCGCCTTCGTCGCGGAGTGCTGTCCCAACGCGGCCATTGCAATCCTGTCAAACCATGACGACGAGCCGACCGCGCAGGCCGCGATGCAGCGGGGTGTGCGCGGTTTTCTCCCCACCTCGCTGCCAATAGAGGTCGTCATCGCCGGCCTGCGCCTTGTTCTTGTCGGAGGCTGCTACAGGCCGTTGCCCATCGCTGGAATAAACAGGATACCGGGTTTCGAGCCACCGGATGCGCGTCGGTTCGCGTCCGCATATCTGACGAACGAAGCAGCCAGGGCGGCTATCGACAGGAGCTTGACCGATTTCACGCCTCGAGAGCAGCAGGTTCTGGCGGAACTGGAGCTCGGCCTGCCCAACAAGCTGATCGCCGCCAAAATGAACCTCTCGGAGAGCACCGTTAAAATGCACATTCAGCATATCATGAGGAAATGTGCCGCTCACAATCGCACGGAAGCGGTCCTCCGCTGGCGCGGCCGGTTGCCCGCGCAGAGTCGCGATCACGATCCGGGCGCAGCCTCAACGCCGGAGACCTAGTCACGGGGAGCTGAATCAATCCTCCCTGAATGCACCGCGGAAGCTGTCGAGCAGGGGGCTCAGCGCGTAAAGTGCAACGGTGCCGCGCCCCGTGGTGATGAACACTTGAACGGGCATACCGGGAACGATCTGGATGCCATTTGCAGCCATCTGTGCGTCGTCGATCCGAATCCTGGTCGCGTAGTATGGCTGGTCGGTACGCTTGTCGAGGAGCCGGTCCGCGGATACGTGCACGACGGTTCCCTTCAGGCGCGGCACGCGACGCTGATTATACGGTACGAGATGCACCTCGGCATTGAGGCCGGGATGCACTACGTCGATGTCCTCCGGCCGCAGGCGGGCGGTCACGATGAGGCGGTCTTGCCGGGGCACCAGGTCCATGAGCGGAGCGCCAGCCCCGATGACGCCGCCGGTCGTATGAATCCGCAGGTCAGTTATCACGCCGTCCTCGGGCGCCTTGACCTCCGTTCGGGTTAGTTGGTCCCTGGCCGCAAGCAACCGTTCGCGGAGTTGGAATATCTGGTTCTGTGCTTCGCGAAGCGATTGTGCGATCTCGTTCTGCCTTTCGCTCTCGAGCTTGAACAAATTTGCTTGCGACTCGTTGATGACCTGCTCGGCGCGGGAAATCTGCGCCGCGATCTCACCACGACGTCCCTCAACGTCGGCCAGTTCACGCTGCAGATTCAGAAGCCGTGGCCGCCGTTCGAGTCCCTTGTTGACGAGGGTCGTGACCATATCGAGTTCTTCCCGGACGATGTCGCTTCGCTGCCCGGTGGCGCTCTCCTGAGCCTTGAGACCTTCGATCTCCTTCTCGACCTGATGCCTCCGCTCGCGAATGACCGCAAGCTGCGACTCGTGAACCTGCCGGCGTGCCTGGAAAATGAACTGCTGCGCCGACAGCGCAGCGGCCGCCGCCCCATTCTGTTGGCTGTCCTGGTCCAGCGTGCTCGGGACTGCGATCCTCTCAAATCTCTGCTGCTCGGCCTGAAGCCGCGCGGCACGAGCAATTGCATCCCACAACTGGCCTTGCAGACTTTGCACCTCCGAATCGGCGCGGGTGTCGTCCAGCGTGACCAACGCTTGTCCGCTTCGCACGACATCGCCGTCCGAAACCAGGATCCTCCTGACGATACCGCCTTCCAGATGCTGGATCGTCTTGCGGTCTGATTCCGATTCCACGACGCCAGACGCGATTGCGGCGCTCTCAAGTGGCGCGAAGCTCGCCCATGTGCCAAGCCCAAGCATGAAGCCGAGCACCAGCAGATTGCCCGCGAGGGTGATCCCGCGAAGCCTGGCGCGCGGAGAGACCGGTGTGGGGGTCGAGCACCATGGAAATTCGAGAGGCTCGAAATCGTCGATTGCGGTGACAACGTCTCCAAGTCGCCCGGCGAGCGGGGGGCGTACGGGTGTTCGCGTGATCTGGTCCCAGATCATGGGAAGTTGCGAGACCGCGGGAAGCTTCCAGCTTGTGGGAAAATGCCAGATCATGG
Source organism: Bradyrhizobium zhanjiangense (assembly GCF_004114935.1). Taxonomy (NCBI): domain Bacteria; kingdom Pseudomonadati; phylum Pseudomonadota; class Alphaproteobacteria; order Hyphomicrobiales; family Nitrobacteraceae; genus Bradyrhizobium; species Bradyrhizobium zhanjiangense. The sequence goes on along the minus strand of NZ_CP022221.1, from coordinate 6,113,692 downwards.
CGCAACTTGCGACGTAACCTGGGGCCGAGCCAGGTGCCGTTCAAAGATTTCCTCGCTGTCGCCGAACGCGACGACCGCACCGTCTTCCATGATGGCGATCTTGTCCGTGGCTGCGAGGAGACCCGTCCTGTGAGTGACGACGACCAGGACGACATTTTCGCGCTTCATGCGCTCGATGGCATCCAGCAGCATTCGCTCGCCCCCGTAGTCGAGGCTGGCGTTCGGCTCGTCTAGAACAACGAGGCGCGGACTGCCGAAAAAGGCTCGGGCCAGACCGAGGCGCTGCCGATATCCGCGCGAGAATGATTTTTCACTGTGAACCACCGTGTCGTACCCGAGCGGTAGGCGCATGATCGCCTCATGGATTCCGACGAGCTTGGCCGCATCGACGACCTTCCGCCGATCGACAGCATCAAGCCGCGCGATGATGTCGTTTATGGTGTCGCCGAGCAGATTGATGTCCTGGGGCAGATATCCCAGATGTTGGCCGCTTCGTTGCTCGCGAAGCAGCGAGACGTCGGTATTGTCGAGCCGGACACCGCCATGCGTTGGCATCGACAGCCCGGCGATCACTTGGCCAAGCAGGGACTTGCCAGAACCGGACGGACCGATAATGCCAAGGCACTCTCCGGGCGCGAGGCTGAACGAGACATCTCTCAGCAGAAAGTGGTCGGGCCCCGGTAGCTTTACACCAACGTTATCGACGAGGAGACCGCTCCGCGCTTGTTGCGGCGAGATCTCCGTATCCTGCTGCTCGGTGGCGGGGAATGCGGCGAGAAGAGCGCCGAGCCGCTGACAGGCACTCACGGCCGTAACGAGCGATTTCCAGCCTGCGATTGCACTCTCGACTGGCGCGAGCGCCCGGCTGAACATCAGCGTAGAGGCAAAGATGATCGCCGGACTTTTCCCGTGATCAAGGACGAGCCACGCGGCTGCTCCCATGATCAGGACTTGCGAGAGCGCGCGGACCGGTTTGGTGGCAAGCATCACGATCTCGCCTCGGCGGAGTGCCTCATCGTGCTCTTTGCGGGCGTCCTGCGCGTCGTGGTAGATCGCTCGCGCTGCACTATCGAACATTCCCATGGCGCGGATCATGTGGACGTTGCCGGCGGCAGCCTGAAGGCGACCGTAGCTTCTGGACAGCGCAGCGCTGGATTTGAGCAGAACGTTCTCGGTCACCAGATCTCCGACAACCGTGAGAGCGAACAGGAAGGCCACGCAGCAGGCGCCCACCACGCCAAGCAGGGGATGGATCAGAAAGAGGACCAGGAGGAATAGGGGCGCCCAGAGCGCGTCGAACAGCATCGGACATGCGCCGGACTCCACGAACTGGCGCAGGATCGTGAGATCCCGATATGCGTCCGAGGCCCGCGTCCAATCGCTGCGAAGCGCGGATTCGAGGCTGGCCGAAAGTACGCAAGCACGAAGCCGATCGTCGAGCCAGGAGCCAAGCCGGCCCAGGACGGCACGCCGCAATGCATCGAACACGCCGCCGACTACGACCGTGATCGCGACAATGAGCGTGAGCAGAAGCAGTGTGTCGCCGCTCCGGCTCGACAAAACCCTGTCGTAGATCTGAAGAAGGTAGATGGAGGGCGCAAACAGAAGCAAATTGTAGCTGCAACTATATGCGAATACGAGACCAAGCGGCCCCGCGCAGGACCAGAGGGCCGCGTGCAGCGGCGTACGGATTGGCGGCAGGATGGGCAATCGCATGGGCGGCACCAGCATGATCGTCACCGCCTGAAATCGAGGTCCGGCGCACTTGCCCGACGGCCAATGCAATCTGGCAACAGCATCACGGGGGCATTGACGTGAAATCCAGGACCGGCGGCGGTGACCGCCGGTCTCGCCAGTCGGACGAGCCGCTGGTTAGAGCGTATCGAGATGGAAGGTCACTCCTCCACCCCACGCGAAGTTGCCGTCTCCACCATCGCCGCCGATGCCAGCCACGACTTCCTGGTGCTGGTCCACAATGAGCTTGTTGATCTGGGTGGCATCCGTATTGGCGTATACCTTGGAGGTATCGTGGCCGCTGTAGGATTTCTGGCTTCCATTCGACTCGGCGTCTCCGCCATGGGCCTTGGAAAACCATGAGGCCTTGGTGTTTGCGCCCCCGGCGTCCCAATCCGCCGTCTGTTTGACGTGATCGCCGGTGTTCACATGCACATCGGCACCGTCGGCTTTGTTGGTTGGATCGAAGTTGAGAGTCGGCTTGCTGATGATGGCTCCCTTGAAAGTACCGTCGCCGCCATTTCCGGCACTTTGACCACCGGTGTTGATCGATTTGAAGTCGATCGTATCCGTGATGTTGATTGCCTTTGGCATCATTTGAGGCCTCCGTCGTTCTGTTGGCTGTCGTGCAACATCCATCCCGATCAGGCGGACGCGCGCGGCAAGTCTGATCCGCCCGTGCGCGAGTGCGATAGATGTCAAATCGGATACAATCCGGCTTTGTCGGCCTACGTACGAAAGTACGCCGTTCGTCGGCGAGGGTGCCTCTACCCGGGGCTTTGCAGGCGAGGAGTAGCAACTGCACGTGCCGCCATGCGATCGATCATGCAAGCGGTACGAAGTGTCGCTATGCCACCAGGTGAAGATCTGACAAGAGATGCGCGGCATCGCCAGCTAGCGCAAGATTGCCGTAGCCGCCGTCCCCGCCAACTCCGGCGATCTGAACCGCACTCTGGTCGATGTGCACGTTGTTGACCTGATCGGCCACGGCCGTCGAATGTGGACCTGCGATGGCAATGTTAATGGGCGCATAGATCGCGACGCTGACATCGACCAGACTGCCGGCAAAATAGCCGTTGCCGCCATTGCCTGCGCTGTTCGAGCCGGTCGCGATCGTGTCGGAGCCGCCCCACAGATTATGGGAGAGAAGGTTTGCGTTGCCGCCCGCTGCGGCGTTGTCGTTGCCGCCGTGTCCGCCAATGCCGGCGATCTGAACCGCGGATTGATCCACGGAAGCATCATTTGTCTGGACCGCGTAAGCGCTGGAGCCATAGCCCGCGATCGCGATGTTGATCGGATTGTACAGCACGAACGAGGTATGGACGAGCTCCCCGTAAAACGCGCCGTCCCCGCCATTGCCGGCCTGGCTCCCGCCGGTTTGAACGTCCCAGGCGCTCACTTCGTTGCTTGATCCCCAGCTAGGGTCGAGCGTGAGGATGCTACCGCCGGCGGCCACATTGCCATGTCCGCCATTTCCGCCGACGCCCGCGATCTGCGTGACCGATTGATCGATGTCGACCGTGTTCGATTGACTCGCATGAGCTGAGCCGCCCGAGCTCGCCAACGCAATGTTGATCGGATGATAGATCACCACGGGAGCGTCCACCAACGCACCGGAGAAATAGCCGCTGCCGCCGTTACCGGCACTGTTGTCGCCGCTGGCGATCACATTCGTCCAAGAGGAAGTACTGACGCTCCCTCCCGATGCAATATTTTCACTGCCGCCATGTCCGCCGACGCCGGCGATCTGAAAAGCGGATTGATCGACGTTCAAATTGTTGGACTGGTTGGCCAGGGCGACCGAGCCGTATCCTGAACTCACCGAGATGTTGATCGGCTCATAGATCAGCAAAGACGCGTGAACGATGCCGCCGTAGAAGTAGCCGTCTCCGCCGTTCCCAGCCGGGTTCGTTCCGCTCTCGACCGTGGCGGCGCCCATCCCGAAATGGTATGCGCAGCAAGCCGACTCGGTGGCCGAAGGATTCTGGCCCGCCGCAGTGTGGTGGCCGAAGTGACCCACCGATGTGGTGAGATGTTCGAATTGAATTGGGCCAGAGTCATGGGACAGGGCATGAGCGCTCGCGGGATGCGCTCCATGGCTCGCAAACGGGCTTGGACCATGGACTTTGACGCCACTGTCGATCAGGTGCGGGGCACGCGGTGCCGGACCGGAGTCGTCGTCACCATCGTAGCCATGGTGGCGATGGGAGGCGTGATGCAGCCGGATTCCATCCGACACTCGTGAAAAATCCATTGTAACCTCCCTCATCACAATCGCTCCGCGCAATCGGAGGGGCTCTGCACTCCGGACGGAATGTCATCCTGGGAAGATCGAAAGCCCAGTCGTCAGTTCGGATATAGCGCTTCGGGTGGTAGCCGTAACATCGGCTACATCCGTTCGAGTGGGCCGCTCTTGGGGCGCAGAGCGGACTAAGTTTGATGTGGCGCGGGCGGTGCTGACGTGCAGCAACGCGGATTGAACGACCGGACACCGCTGCACTATGCCGCAAGCGCGGGATGATGACGAGGTAGTCGAGCTCCTGCTGGCTCACGGTGCGGATATCGATGAGCGAGCTCGAATCGATGATTGCGTCACCCTAGTACAACTGGCGAAATCATGTGGCTGCAACGCAGCGATCAGGGCCTTCAGAAGGATCGCGCCTGAGCCTCGTGGGTAGGTGTACCGCTTCGCGCCCTTGCACGTCGATCGTCCTTGCGAAACTGCTCCAGGCGTGCCGGCCGAGTACTTCCTCGCAGCGTCCTCGCGATTGTGGGAGCCTGACACATCGGCGTGGCACGCAAATTAAATGCCGCCGCACAACAGGCGGTCTTTCTCCAATATTCCGATTATTATCTCTCGGGCGTGCCCCGTATTATTCCGGAGAACGCTTCCGGCTCTCTGCCAACAGTCTGATCGGAAGGGAGGGGGTAGCTATCGTATTTGTATTACAAGAGTTTCTGTTCGTCCTAGGCGCGATCCAACGATGACTCGCTTTGGCGATAAAATTCAAATTGGTTAATTTAAGGACAATCTTATTTTAAATATTGACTGGGGTGGATATTTAATGAAGAGTTTATCGGTGGCGGCCGGAATTAAACCCGCAGCCGCTGAAAGCTGCCGAGGCGTCTACAAATCCATCTTGAAAGAAGAGGTTTCTCCTATGTTGAAGTATTACATCGAGACCAAGGAAGCGTTGAAGCGTCTGAGAACGGACCAGGATGGCGTGGTGTCGTTCGAGTACATCATCGTCGCCGTTTGTATCATTGGCGCGGTGTCGGCGGTGTTCGGTGTTGGGGCTGGCGGTGCGATCGGGACGGCGCTGACAGGCGGGATCACCGCCATCACCACCGCTTTCACTGCGGCGGTTTGATTCCACCATCTGACACCAGAGGGGGGCATTGGAACGTGTCCCCCCTCCTGAATGTGCTCCCTCGATTTTAGTGTGCCTACCACCTCCTTGAGGCATGCATTCTTATGGGCTGGGTTTCTTATATAGTCTCAATACTGGAAATCCTGTTGTTGCTGTACGTCGCAACGCTCGATGTCGCGACCCGCTTGATCAGAAATGATGTCTGTCTGGTGCTGGCGCTTCTCGGGATCGCTGGGCAATTTGCCAGCCCGATGCAACTGATCGAATCCCTGATTGCCGCGACGATCCTGTTCTTGTTGCTTTTCATGATTTTCCAGCGGAGGTGGATTGGCGGGGGCGACGTCAAGTTGCTGGTAGCCTTGGCCATTGGCCTGCCGCCAACGGGCTTGATCGAGTTGCTGACGGTAACCTCGCTGGCCGGGGGCGTTCTGGCCCTGGTGCATCTGACGATGCGCGTCCTGCCATATCCGAAGCTGGCGCCAGTCGGATCATCGCTCGCACGCCGAGTCTACGCGATCGAGCGCTGGCGCCACGTGCGACACGCGCCGCTCCCTTACGGCGTGGCCATAGCGTGCGGTGGCATCTGGGCCATCTTGAGCAAAGGATTGTGACATGTCATCCGCGTTGCGTCTCTCAATTATCCTGGTGCTATTGCTCGCAACCGCTGCGTTCGGGCTGATTGGCTACAATATGAACCTGCCGAAGCAGGTTCCGGTGGCGGTCGCGGAGCCGGCGAAGGCGCCTCCTTCGACCGTCGGCTATTTTGTTGCGGCACGTCCGCTGTCGAAAGGTACATTGGCCCGCGAAGAAGATTTCGCAGTACGCTCGGTGCCGCCTGAACGTCTTCCAGCAGGGGCGATTCTTGAAACGCCAGACTCCAAGGTCGGACTTCCCGGCTCTCTGGTTCGCAAATTCGTCGACGCCGGCAGTCCGATCACCTTGCAGGACGTATTGCGGCCGCGGGATCGGGGTTTCCTGGCCAGCGTCTTGGCACCGGATAGCCGTGCAATCAGCATCAAGGTGGACGAGGAGTCTGGCGTCTCGGGGCTCATCAGGCCGGGTGATTATGTTGATGTCTTATTGACCCAGGTGTTCGAAAAGGCAGAACCCGCGCGTCGGGCCCTGAGTGAAACCGTCCTAGGCAACGTTCGAGTCATTGCGATTGACCAGGAGATTGTGCAAGGCGGGCGAACCATAAGCTCGGTGGCCGGCAAGCAAGCGCAAACAGTGTCGTTGGAGCTTGCGCCAGACCAGGTCAAAAAGATCACTGTCGCAAGGCAGCTCGGAACGCTCTCTCTGGCCGTACGGGCAGCAGTCGAGCAGTGGGATACGGCGGACACTGGCGCCATGTCCAGCTGCGATGTGTCGCCGGAAATTGCTCGCCAGAATGCGATTGCCGGCCGCACCGCGGCGGTGGTCGTTCATGCTGGCGGTCAGGTCAAGCAATACTCGGTCAGGAAACAGGATTCAGGCGACGGCGACACGATGGTCAACTGCGATGGGTCGGAAGTTTCCCGCCGGGGTACGACGATGATGGTTCAGGCAGGCAAGTTGCTGGAGAAACGTTGATGAGCGCTAACATTGCAGTCGTCAGTTCGCCTGAAGAAGCCACATCTGTCGTAGCGCGCAACCGGATCGTCTGTTTTGTAAATGACGAGCTTAGTGCTGCGGCTCTGCGCAAGGGCCTCGAAGGCAGTAACATATCGATCAAACGTGGCACGATCCGTAATGCCATACGGATGCTCGAAACCGACACCGAACTATTCGCGTTGGTGACGGACATCAGTGGAATCGATGATCCATTTGCCGAACTTGAGAGGCTGGCCGGCGTCTGCCCACCCGATGTCCGGGTGACTCTGATCGGTGAGAACAGGGAGATCACCTTCTACCGCGAGCTTATGGAACTCGGCTTGACCGAGTACCTGCCCAGGCCGCTCACGCGGGACATGGTGCTGGACCAGCTGCGTCCGAAGCTGCTTGGCGACGTGACGGCCGGTTCGATTGATCGGGGCGGACATGTGATCTCGATCTGCGGTGCGCAGGGCGGTGCCGGCGCAACGAGTATCGCAATCAATCTCGCGCTGCAGCTGGCCGAGACCACCAAGGCCAAGGTCGCGCTGCTCGACCTTCACCTGCAAGCCGGCGAGACGGCCGTGATGCTGGGTGTTCAGCCCGGACCAGGGCTGCGCATCGCTCTGGAAAATCCCATGCGGGCGGACACACTGTTCCTGGAGCGCGCGGCAATTGAGGTCAATGAACGGGTTTGCCTGATCTCCGCCGATGAGGAACTGGATGCGCAGCTCGACATCACTGAAGCGGGCGTGAGACACGTGCTGGGTCTGCTCCGCCAACGGTTCAATTACATCGTTGTCGATGTACCGGTCCCGTTTCCGCCATCTATCCATCCGGTGATCACTCATTCTCGTCACGTGCTGGTGCTGCTGGAAGCCGAGATAACCGGACTTCGCAATGCCCACGCACTGCGCACCGCTGTCACGAACATCGCCGGCAAAGATCGGGTCTTTACTTTGCTCAACCGCGCCAATCGCCCCGGCGGCCTTCCCAGGGCTGCGATTGTCAAGGCTTTGGGCGCAGAACCAGACATGGTGGTACCCGATCTCGGCAAGGGGATGACCCAGGCGGTCAATCTCGGAATTCCAGCGCTGAAGCACGTATCAGGACTGCGACGTCACCTCGCCCCGATTGTGCGCGAGATTACAGGGCTCGGCGCCGAGCGGAAGGGACGGCTGAGGAGGCTGCTCGGATTATGAAGACCTTTGGTCGGCGCGACGACGACACGCCAGCTCGTTTGCCTGCATCGACGCCACGGCCCGCGTCGACGCCGAGCTTGCCTGCAACTGCGCCCAGGCACGAGCCATTGCCTCAGCGGCCCCTGATGTCAGCATCGCTCCGCGAACGGGTCATTGAGCAGATTGAGCCGTCGGTGGCCGCGACTGTTTCGCGCGATGTCCTTCGCCGGCAGATCGAGGAAATCATTCATGGAATCGCCAATGAGGAAAGGCTCGAACTGTCGGGTCGCGAGCAGCTTCAGCTGGCTGACGAGATTGCGGACGATATGACCGGCTACGGGCCGCTGCGTCCGCTTCTGCTCGATCAATCGATCAACGATATCATGATCAATGGACCGAGTAACGTTTACGTGGAACGAGCTGGCAGGCTGGAACGGATCGCGGTGCGATTCCGCGACAATGATCACATTGCGTCGGTGGCGCAGAAAATCGCCGGTCAGGTTGGGCGACGCGTTGACGAATCCAGTCCGATGGTGGATTGCCGCTTGCCCGACGGCAGCCGGGTCAACATCATTTTTCCGCCGCTAGCGATCCACAGCCCCTGTATTTCGATCCGAAAATTTCCAAGCCGCCGTTTGGACATCGCCGGAATGGTCGAAAATGGCTCAATGACCGCAGCCATCGGACAATTACTGGAGATTGCCGCTCGGTCTCGGCTCAATGTTCTGGTCTCCGGCGGCACCGGCTCCGGCAAGACCACGCTGCTCAATGCCATGAGCCAGTTCATTGATCACAGTGAACGCGTCGTCACCATCGAGGATGCGGCAGAGTTGCAGCTTCAGCAGCCGCACGTGATCAGCCTGGAGACCCGGCCTCCCAGTCTTGAAGGCACTGGGCAGGTGACACAACGCGATCTGTTGTGGAATGCCCTGCGCATGCGTCCTGACCGGATCGTCGTGGGCGAGGTGCGCGGCGCCGAAGCGTTTGACATGCTGCAGGCGATGAACACGGGCCATGATGGTTCGATCTCCACGGTCCATGCCAATAGTGCCCGCGATGCCCTGACCCGCATCGAGAACATGGTGCAGATGGGACAGGTCAATCTGCCGTCGCGGGCCATTCGAGCTCAGATCGTCGCTGCGCTGGATCTCATCGTACAAGTCGAACGCATGCGCGACGGACAACGTCGCATTATCCAGATCACCGAGGTGATGGGGCTGGAAGGGGATGTGGTCACCACCAATGACATCGCAGCCTTCGAGTACCAGGAGGAGGATGAGCATGGGCGGATATCGGGAACTTACAAGTCTACCCTCGCAGTCCCGAAATTCAAAAGCCGTCTTGTCTATTTCGGCCTTGATCGCGCTTGGGCCGAGGCCATGAGGCAAATATGATACCTGAGTTCGTGATCGTCGCTGTTCTGGTGCTCGCGATGTGCGCAGCAGCCAGTGCGTTGTGGCTGGACGGCCGGGAGCGACGCATGCATCGCCGGCTGGCGGTAGCTCTACCGGCCTCCCATCCGGCCAGCCTGCCATCCATTCGCCGGGCGGAGACCGGATCCCGATCTCTGCTTCTCCACGGTTTGGCCAATTACAGGCCTGAGATGGTTCACGCCTGGCATCCGGCGTATGTACTACTGGCCTCCGCCATCACGGTAGCCGCAATCTTCTACGCCAATAGCCTGCTGGGATTTTCCATTCTATACGTGTCCGTCGCGGCTGCAGTTGCCGCCATAGTGGTCGTGCGAGGTCTGTTTGGATGGCAGCAACGTCGCTTCGCCGGTCAACTTTTTCGACAGCTGCCTGACGCGATCCAGCTGGTAACAAGTACGGTTCGATCGGGTCTTCCGGTGCACGAAGCATTTCGTACCATCGCGCGCGAGATGCCGCAACCAACGGCTGGACAGTTTGCCATCGTATGCAGCGAAGTGAATCTGGGTAGACCGCCGGAGGAAGCCGTCGAAGCCATCTATCGGCGAACGCAGGTGGCAGAGTATGCGATGTTCGCGGTGACACTTGCAGTCCAATTGAAGTCAGGCGGCAGCTTGGGTGAAACCTTGCAGACGCTAGGCGACACAGTAAGTCAGCGTGTTGCGCTAGCTGCTCGCGCCAAGGCGCTGGCAGGAGAGGTGATTTTCTCCTCGCGGGCACTTACGGTCTCGCCCCTGATTGCCGGAGCGTTGCTCTACGCCGCCAATCCGCAAAATGTCGATCTGTTGTTCTCTGATCCGATGGGAAACAAGCTTCTGGCTTACGCAATAGCCTCGGTGCTTATCGGACACCTAGTGATAAGCTGGATGGTCAGACGGGAAACAGAACTATGACGTTTGGTCTCAGTCTGGTGGCCCTCGCAGTAGCAGCTGGAACTGCGGCCTGCCTGTTGATCATCCGCGAAATGCACGTCCGCGCGATGGACACGCGGGTGTCAAACGCCGTGATGGGTATCCCTTACCGGTCAGCGACCTTCCAAGACGTGACCAGCTGGTTTTCATGGCTCGGCATGCGGTATCGGCGCTTCTACGCTGAGGAGAATTTGGAAGAACTGCGAACGATCCTTCACTCATCTGGTTTCAATCATCATCGAAGCTTGCCGATCTGGATCGGCGTCAAGGTCGTCAGCATGTTCTTGTTCCCGGTGATTGCGCTTCTTCTTGCGCAACTCTCGGGAAGGGGGCCTGCCGACGTGCTGGTCTTCACGCTGGTGGGCGTCGTGATCGGAATTATGGGGCCACGATTGATTCTGACGGTGCTGAAGCGCCGTTTTGATGCGACCATTCGGCTGGGCGCGCCGGACATGATCGACTTGCTGGTCGTGTGCAGTGAAGCGGGAATGGGCATGGAGAGCGCGCTGGGACGTGTAGCGGAAGAAATGAAGCAGACCAATCCTGCCATGGCTTGGGTATTGCACCGTCTCCTTGATGATCTCCGGATATTGCCAAATCGCATCGATGCATTCGAGAATTTGGCAAATACCTCAGAGGGGCTTCGCCGGTTCGGCACCATGATCAGCCAGAGCCTGCAATACGGAACGCCCTTGAGCCAAGCACTACGCAGTATAGCGGTCGACCTGCGGCGAGAACGTATTACCAAGCTCGAGGAAAGAGCACACAAATTGGGCGCCAAGCTGACCATTCCTATGGTGCTTTTCCTGCTTCCAGCCATGTTTGTCATCATGGGAGGAAGCCCCGTTTTGCACCTCGTGCGTTCGTTCGCAAGCTTCGGTAAGTAGCCATGAGCACAATCGCCCTTTCGAAAAACTATTCGCACGATCGGATCATGCGACTGTTCGGCAGCATGTGGTTCTTGTTGCTGGCGCTTTGCGTGGCCATCAAGATTGGGGCATCGCTTGCCGATCCCTGGCCATCGCTTCTGTCGGGTTTTTGCCTTGCCATTTTCTACATGCTCCTGGCGCTGTTGATCATCACTCGCTCTCCAGCAAAGGCGCATGCAGACGGCCTACTCCCGAGAATAGCTGCGTTCGTCGGGAGCTATTTGCCATGGACGATCAGCTTCCTGGGCAAAACCGACGAAACGCTGCCAAACCTGGCATCGACAGCTTGCGTGCTGGTCGGCACGGTCATGATGCTTGTCACCATCCGACATCTAGGTCGGTCGTTCAGTTTGGTGCCGCAGGCGCGTTCGGTAGTGCAGACCGGTCCGTATCGATGGATCAAGCACCCACTCTATGTCGCAGAAGAGATCGTGGTCCTGGGCGTAGTGCTGCAATACCTGACACCGGTTACGGTGATGGTACTGGTCCTGCATATGGGCATCCAGGCATGCCGGATTCTTTACGAAGAAGACCTGCTTCGGCGCAATTGCCCTGAATATTCCAGCTACGAAGCATCACGTTGGCGCGTGATCCCGTATGTTTGGTGAGCGGCTATGCGTGGCCGGATTGTCATGGACATGGTTCAAATCGCCAAGGCTCGGGCTCCGCGATCGGAAGTCGTAGGTATCGGTCAAGTCAGGCGCGCGTGCCGTAGGGAGTCCTTCATCGCAGATCAGCGCGGAGCCGTCGCGTTTGAGACAGTGTTCGTCTACATATTCTTGGTGTCGTTCCTGCTGATGCCGCTCGCCGACGTAGCCGCCGCGGGCTTCCGCTTTATCTCCGCGTGGACCGCGTTGCGCTCCTTCGGGCAATATATCCAATACAAGAATCCGCCCGACCCGGCGAACCCGGGGACCTGGGTGTCAACGCTGCAGACAACAGTCGCAGGGCATACGATCGGCAACATCCAGGTCATGTGCGGAAGCACTGCCTGCAACTCCGGCAATCTTGGTTCGACTCCAAAGTACTTTACGTTTTCGACAACTGTCACTTTGGCCCCGATTGTGTTGACGTCGGTTCTGTGTCCCAGCGGTTGTACCTACACGCTGCCTTACTCTGAACGCTTCCAGTAGGTGTTTCCATGCGTAGTCTGCTCCGTTCCAGACAAGGCTCCGCCGCATTCGCAACAGTCATCGCGCTCGTGCCCCTCATCGGCGTGGTCGCACTCGGGGCCGAGGCCGGATCGTGGTACGTCACCAGGCAGCACGCGCAGAATGCCGCCGATGCAGCGGCCTACTCGGGTGCCTTGCGACTTGCATGCGCGAATGCCGGTGTGCTCTGCGATACATCAGTGGATTATCACGCCAAGGAATTCGCAGCACAGAACGGGTTCTGCAACCCAGGCGATACGGCCTATCCGGGCACCAACTGTGCGACCAGCCTTCCAACAGGAATCTCGCGGGCCGTGCAGGTCGATATCGGCAGCTACAGTGCGGGTGCGTTCACGACGCCGCCCGCAGGAGGCGGCGGTAACGCCGTTCGCGCCCTCGTCAGTCAGCAACAGCCGGCCTACTTGTCGGCAGTGCTGGGTTTGACGACCGTCAACATCCCCGCCCAAGCCATCGCTCTGGTCGAACTACCGAGCAAGGTGTGCGCCTTGGCGCTCGGACCTGATCCGAACGGCGGCGGAGGGGCGCTTAAAATTGCGGGTAACGTCAGCAACAACGGCACGGGTTGCCCGATAATGTCGGATGCCAGTGTTCAATTTGCCAGCACTGCCTCTTTCACCGGTTCGGGATGGGCCGTCTTGGGTGCAACTGGCTGTAGTCCAGCCAGCACCTGCGCCAATCCCGGCGTCACACACAACTATTTTATGCCATACGCCAACAATCCACTTGGCAAATTGGACAGCGAGACGTTCAACAGCTTGACCTCGAGCGGGAGGCCAAACGATTTGACCTGCAGTGGTACGTTGAGACCCAATACCCCGCCGAGCAGCAGTAACCTGTACCGCAACCTAACGTGCACGACTGGGAACACGGTAGATTTTACTCCGGGCACGTACTTCTTCTACAATGGGACAATAAAATTTAATGGGGGAACCATCACCTGCAGTGGCTGTACACGTTGGCCACCGGCGGGCACGGGTTTAGGCGTAACCCTTGTATTGCTCGGGGATTCGAGCATTTCAATCTCTGGCGGCGCCAGCGTTGAGCTGTCCGCCCCTTACACCAACACCTTCTCTTCTGATCTGAACGGCGTTCTGATTGATGATCAGGCACCGAGCAAGAGCAGTAATCAGGTCAACATCACCGGTGGTAACGTGAAATTGGGTGGTGCGATGTATTTCCCGCACGTCGACGTTACGTGGAACGGAGCGACACAAAGTTCTAATACGACCTGTTCACAAGTGATCGCCAAAACACTCACCATGGGCGGTGGCGGCTTCCTGAGCACGGATGGATGTAATCCGGTCACCGTCCCTTACACCCAAGTTGTCCGCTTGGTGCAGTGATGAGAAAGCTCGATCAGCGGGGTATCGCGGCGTTCGAATTCATCCTCGTCTTCGTGCCGCTTTTCATGTTGATCTTCGCCATCTTCGATCTCGGACGCTACGCCATCACGATGCAGTCCTTGCGGAAGCTCGCGAGTGCCGGCGCCCGGGCGGTCATGATCAACTGCTATACGCCTGCCTTGCTTCAGAGCCCGCCTCAGTCGCCGTCAGGCTGCACCGGCGATCCCATGCCCACGACCGACAAGCAGAACGCGGCGCCGTTCCTGTACTTCGGCGGTCTCACGCCGACATTGAGTGTGGCGTCCAGCGGCAACAATTTGACTGTTACAGCTTCTCAAGCCGGCTTCACCATGCTGATGCCGATATGGGGCACAGCGCTCAATGCGCCGAGCGCGTCCACGCAAATTCCCTTCTAGCGCACCCCCGAGCATCGGCCGATGAACACCCGCCCCCCTGGCGATGGCGATGATGCCGGACGCGAAGCCAAGACATGCCATGGCAAGTGCCACCCTGCCGTAAGGCCTGAATATGGCAATATACCTGACGCATATTGGCGGACGGCGCTTCACGGCGACGCCGGTGGAACTGGCCAAATGCTTGGCATCGAACTGCGTCAGAGCAATTCGCGCCCGGCCAAGCGCATCTCAAGACTGCGAGTCGACCCCGTTCGATGGCGGGGCGACGACGGAACTTTGCGCAAGGTGGTTGTGCTGCAGGATAGAGTTCTGAACAGAGCTGCAGAGAAAATGATGCTCGCTGGCAACATTGAAAAGTTTTCTTTGCAGCTTGTGGCTGTGCGGTAAGTGTCTCTTGTTGCAAGGAGGCAGGATGAAGGGCGATGATCTTGGAAACATGAAGTAACGAATTGTAGTGGGACAGATTGTAAGCTCTGCGACGTGGTGCGCAGAGGGGAACTGTTGAGGGACGGCGAGCACGTAGATTTGCGGGGATGCCGCGGATCGCGGCGGGGGGACTCGAATGGGTGGCGGTCGCGTTTCGGATAAGGCGGTAGGGGGGCTTCTCGCCTTCAGCGTGATGAGTTTTGGCGCGGCGCTCGCCTTGCTTGGGTCCGCAGACCTCGCGGCGGCTGCAGACCGGCGGGGCTCCTCCGGCGGCGTAATCGTCAGCGAAATGAGCGACGTCCAGCGGGTCAGGGTGGTCGTCAACAAGTCACGCACCTTCAAGGTCGACACGGCTTTTTCGACCATCGTCGCGGGCTCGTCCGACATCATCGACGTGAAGTCCCTGAGCGATCACATGATCTACATCCAGGGTAAGCAGACCGGTACCACCAACGTCATCCTGTTCGACTCGTCGATGAAGCAGATCGGAATCCTCGACATCGAGGTTGTGATCGACACCGGGAATCTGCAGCAGAACATCCGGTCCAGCACCGGCATGCAGGGCATTCGCGTCTCGGCCTCCGAGGGACAGGTGGTGCTCAGCGGAACCGCCAACGACGCGGTCGCGGCTGAGCGGGCTATGGCCATCGCCACCAGCACAGTTGCGAAAGGCGGTGTCGTCGTCAACGCGATGAGCGTCGCGGCGCCGCAGCAGGTGATGCTGGAGGTGCGCTTTCTCGAGGTCGGTCGGTCCGCGGGTCGCGACTTAGGAGTTAATCTTTATGGTGCCAACGCAAGCGGATCGCGAGGTTTCAATACCGGTCTTGGTGCTGGGGGTTCGGCCGGTGCTGTGACCTCAGCCGGACGTATCGCGACGGATGCTACCGGTAAGCCTTTGCAGGATCCCGTGACCAACGGCTACGTGCCAACTCCGGGTGGTCTTCCGCTGATCGGTACCGCCGCTACGTTGGCTGGAAACGCCGTGCCGTTCGGTAGCTTGTTGACAAGTGTTTTGAAGTTCAACAATGGCAACACGTTGGACCTCCTGATAACCGCGCTTGAGACCAAAGGCGTCCTCCGCCGTTTGGCAGAGCCAAACCTGATCGCACTTTCCGGAGATGCGGCGCGCTTCCTGGCTGGTGGTGAATTTCCAGTTCCGATTCCGAACACGACGGCGACTGGCTTCCCCACCATTACCATCGACTATAAGAAGTTCGGTGTTGAGCTAGCCTTCGTGCCCACTGTGCTCTCGCGCGGCACAATCAATCTGCGGGTTGAGCCGTCCGTCAGCGAACTCGACTTCGCCAACGCGATAACTATCCAGGGGACGACCGTTCCAGCATTGACCCGCCGCGACGCGCGCACGACGGTCGAGCTGCGGGATGGCCAGAGCTTTGCGATCGCCGGCTTGCTGCAAACCCGGAACCGTCAGGACGTTTCGCAATTGCCCTGGATCGGCTCGGTACCCGTGCTTGGAGCCTTGTTCAGCAGCAAGTCGTACCAGCAGGAGGAAACCGATCTCGTCATCATCGTGACGCCGCGCCTGGTCGCACCGGCCGCGCCCGGTCAGCAACTGGCGTCGCCGCTCGACTCCCGCCTTCCGGCCAACGACGTCGATTTCTTCCTCAATGGCCAGATGGAAGTCCGCAAGCGTTACAATGACTACGTGAACTCCGGAGGCGACGTTAAAGGACCCTATGGGCACATCATCGCTCCCGAGGTCACTGCGACCATTCCGGTACCGGCTGCTGCGAACCAGCCGGTCGTGAAAACGCTCAACTGAGAAGGAAGCAGGAGATGACCATGAGGTATCTGGCTCTGTTCGCGCCGCTCCTGCTCGGGGGATGTTACGGGGTCGCCGGTCATGACGAGGTG
The DNA here is from genome assembly GCF_004114935.1 of Bradyrhizobium zhanjiangense. Taxonomy (NCBI): domain Bacteria; kingdom Pseudomonadati; phylum Pseudomonadota; class Alphaproteobacteria; order Hyphomicrobiales; family Nitrobacteraceae; genus Bradyrhizobium; species Bradyrhizobium zhanjiangense. The sequence continues at coordinate 6,097,335 of NZ_CP022221.1, read as the reverse complement.
GACCGCTACTTCCAGCGTTCCGACACCATCACGATGAGTGCCGGCAATGCCAAGGAGGTCAACGCCGTCACCCACACCATCCATCCCTGGCCGCGTAACGTCGGTGACCGCAGGATCGCATACGACGCCCGGCGCGTGGGCGCCGCCGTGACACGCTATGGCAACACGAAACAGCCGGTGGATCAGCTTCCCGACATTGGCGATGCGACGAAACAAATGGGCGTGCGGACTGCCCCAACCCAGAACGTCAACATAGAAGGATTGGGGGCTGGATCGACTGCTGGAATATCGGTGCCGGTCGGCGGGGTAGGCGGAGGCGGTAGGTAACGATTTTTAGTGTGTGGTTTTGGCGATGCTGTTTGCGAACGGCGCAGTGAATTTGCTACGACGTGCGGGGGACGAAGGGGTTATGCGGCGTATCATCTTCATGCTGACCTGTTGCTGGTTGGGGATAGGCCTTGCGGGGTGCGATCAGACGCTGAGGGAGGCTGCCGTCGTGGCTCCCGTCGAGCCGCCTGGCGGGGATCCCGTCCAGGAGCCGACCGACGTCAAATATTATCCCTCGGACGAACCGGTACGGCTGGGCTTGGAGCATTTCAACCGCGGCAATTACGGGATTGCCCAGCGCTATTTCAAGGACGGCGTCGAGAAATCGCCCAAGGACGTGACCGCTTGGATCGGGTTGGCTGCGAGCTATGATCGGATACGTCGTTTTGATCTGGCTGACCAGGCCTATGCCCAGGCGATCCGGCTGGGAGGCGAAACCGTGCAAGTCCTGAATGATCAGGGATATTCGTACATGCTGCGTGGCAATCTGAGTGCGGCGCGGCGGAAATTTGAGAAGGCCTATTCGCTCGATCCAGGCAACCCGGTTATCGCCAATAACCTTGAGCTACTGAACGGCAGCCGACGGTTCATTGAACGGCCGCCGAACAACCAGCCATAAGTCGAATAACTACCTGCAAAGCTATTGCAGGCTGGCTTTGGCGCTCGCCCTTGAACGTGCAGATCGGTCATCGAACCTTGCGCGCCATTCTATAAGCTCACAGTCGTTGCAAGGGGCGTTGGGCCGCCGCTCGTCAATTGGACCCGATCACAGCATCAGCGTAGTGGCTCCCATTTCTCGTAATGACAATGACGCCGTTGCGAATGGTAAATCTCGCGCCAAGCAGTTTCCGCACCTTCTCCGTGATCGGAGAAGGGAAGGGGATGGTTTCTCCCGAGACGGGATCGCCGACCTTGATCGACTCAGTCACGGACCCCGCAACCGGGGCAGGCTTGATATAGTCGCGGATCAACTGAATCTCTTCGCGCGTCAGGATGAGCGAAGCCTGATCAGGCCGGGTCTCTGGCGGCGGCTTAGGCGGTTCACTGCTTGGCTTCTCACGTGCCTCGTTGGCGGTTGCGATCTGATCAAGCCTGGCTGCGCGGAGCTTGAGCGCGATGATCTCGCGTTGCAGCGTGGCGATCTCCACTTTGAGCGACTTGACCTGCGTGAAGACAATCGTCGCGCAAACGCAGCTCACGAGAACAACAACGCTCAGCAATCCGAGCAACCAGCGCTCGATGTTTCCCATCGACCCTGTGGGCCCCTCGGGTAGTTGACCGCGCTGCAAATGCTCGCGCCAAATTTGGCGTCCTCGCTTCATCCAATCTGTATAGGCGGTCACACTGGCGGACACACCTCGTACAGAACCGAAATGTGCGGATGACGCAGCAGAGGCCTCCTGGGCCGGATGAACTATAGGCGCTTTGTTGCTTTGCTCGGCGCGTGGCTCCGGCTTTTGGTTCTCGGCGAGGTGACGCTCCACCGGCCGATGAGCGGCGGTGTGGAACGGATCACGCCCCATCGGCTGATCAGGCTGGCCGATAGTTTTTCTCGAAAGAGCCATCTATCAACTTTAGCGGGTGCGCCGACGCGGCTTCGAATAGGGCACCAAACGGTCGTTTGCACGCTGCGTTTGCGTGCCGACGTCGCCGGGTCTGTAAATCATTCACCATTTCCGTGGGCGCAAAGCGTGCCGAAAGGCAAAGCCTATGTCAATTGAGGACAACGGCGGCAGCATTGGACCAGGACATCGGAACCACAGATATCGTTTCGTATGCGCGGGGCGCACAACGGTTCACCTTACAGACGAACGACTTCGCCGCCTTCTGTTCGGTGCCTTTCTCGCCGCATTGGGAGGAGCTCTGGCGGCATGCTCCAGCTTGCATCGTTTGGCTGGAGGTTGCTCAAATTGGCCCATGATGGATTGGAGCGGGACATTTCGAAAAGCGAAGCAGCAGCAGCACTTAAGTCGTACCTCGATCGATCATGTCGTACCAAATGTAGTACTGCCGCCGGTTCAGAGCTCGACGAGCAAGCATTGTCGCGCCCCAGCGTCTGTCCTCCCACTATAGCGTAGCGCGGCGTAACTGCGCGCGGTGGCCGGGCGATGTTCGCCTGATGTGTCGGTCAAAACCAAGAAGCTGCGCGGAAAGGCCATCGTTCGGGGCGGTGCTGGCACGGCTACCCGCACCGTTGGCCTCCTTGGCCGGATCCTGACCTATGCGGTCGAAGCCGCACTGTCGAAAGCAACCTCGCCCATGGCCTCCGCAAGCCAAGGGACCAGGTGCGAAAGCGTCGGCTATCGGAGGCGGAGTACCGAATACTGGGTCGGATGCTCAGCGAGGCTGCCAAGCAGGAGAAGTACACCACGATTGTGGACATCGTTCGCCAGCTTGCGCTGACCGGCTGCCGCCGCAGCGAGTTGATCGAGTTGAAATGGACGGCGCTTCAGCTCAAGGCGTGACCGGCCAATCCGTAGACCCACGGCTCGTTTTCCTTCCGGTTCAGAAATCGCTTTCCTTTGGACATGGTCGAGACGGTGTCGTTCACCCCGAGGCGGCTCTGCTGAAGGAAGTCCGCAAACAGACCCGTCTGCTCCCGCGTATCGACGCGGACGAATTGCCCCGCGAGGTCTTTGAGATGTACAGCCGTGAGATGGACCGCGTCCCAATCATTGCTGGCCACGATCGGGCCGATCACATGACCGCGCCCGAATTCTCGCTTCATGGAAAAACCGACGGCCTCTCCGCGGCGGCGCAAGACGGAGATTGAGGCACCTTCAGAAAGCAATGCGAGCAGCTTCTGCCGGTTAGCTCCGAACGCGCGTTCATCCAGTGCCGTGATCTCTCCGATGTTTGCAGTGGACAGCGAGCTCAATTCACCGGCCAGAGCCGGCACCGGCGGAGGTGGTGAGACGGCCTCTCCTTGCCACAGATACACCGTGGCTTCCTTCGTGAACCCCAGCGACAGATACAGATGATAGGCGGCATGGGTTGAGTTGAGGGCCAAATTCCGATCGCCACACCGCTCGAAGACCTGCTCCATGAGCCAGCGGCCTGTACCTTGTGCCTGGGTTCGGGGCGATGTGATCACCAGGCCAATCGTCGCGAATTCGTGGCCATAAGGGAACCACATCGCGCTGCCGAAGACGCGCCCTATGCCATCCACGGCAACGATGCCGTGGCCGGCGCGGCGCAGGAAATCCCAATCCTTGGGGCGGTGCGGCCAGCCGACACCGATCGAAAGCGCGTGGAGCAGCTTCACGTCAACGTCGTTGATGTCCTTGGCCACCAGTTCAAAGGACTTCACGCGCACCGTTCGTCCCATTCAGCTCATCCGTTCCTTTGCGGCACCCAAACTTGGGGCCTCGCCGGCCTTCTGCTTCGCGCCGCACAAGCCTGTTTTGCAGCAGCATAACGCGGAAGGCCAGCAGGTTTCGCCTGTTTGGCAGGCGGTATTCGGAATGTTCCGCCGCAAGCGCAACTCGATTCAGCAGGGAAAGCTCCTGGTTGCCGCCTATCGATATCCGGCAACAGCAGGCAGGGTGAGCCCCAGTGAATATTGAAGGCTTCGCTGGAGGGCTCGCCGCCCTTCCAGACCTCAGTGGCCGGCCAAGCCGGTCTCAACGCCCAGCATCCCCGGCGAGGACATGAGAGGAATACGTCGATGGCGTTTCTTTTCAATTCCGATGCCGCTCGCGGGGCCATTTTCCGGCAGGCCTTTGCGCGCGAGCTCCCTGATCTGGAATTCTATCATTCCGGTGAATGCGTCGAACCGGAAAAGGTACGCTACCTGCTGACCTGGAACGTACCCAATGATGTCGCGCGGTTTCGAAATCTGGAAATGCTCTTTTCCATCGGTGCGGGGGTCGATCAATTCAAGCCTGAGACCATGCCGGACCGCGTGAAACTCGTGCGCATGGTTGAAGACGGCATCATACGCATGATGCAGGAATATGTCGTGCTCGGCGCTCTGACGCTCCATCGGGAGATGCTGGCCTATCGGGAGCAGCAGGGAAGGGGCCTATGGCAAGCCCATGCAAGTGTACAGTCGACCGATCGGCGCGTGGGCTTCCTCGGGCTTGGGATCCTGGCGCAAGCTGCGATCGATCGCCTGACGCCGTTTCGATTTCCGCTTGCCGCCTGGAGCCGCACGAAGAAAACGGTCGAGGGAGTCGCCTGCTTTCATGGCGACGACCAGCTTGGCGACTTCCTGCGAGGAACGGATATCCTCGTCTGTCTTCTCCCCCTGACGGAGCAAACAAGCGGCATCCTGAACGCAAGACTTTTCTCGCTTTTGCCAGTCGGAGCGAGGCTGCTGCATGTCGGCCGCGGCCCGCAGCTTGACCAGGGCGCGCTCATCGAGGCGCTGGATAGCGGGCATTTGGCAGCAGCGATGCTCGACGTCACCGATCCCGAGCCGCTGCCGGAAAATCATCCACTTTGGTGCCATCCGAAGGTGATCATCACGCCGCACATCGCGTCCGTGACGCAACCGCATACGGCAGCACAATCCGTCATAGAGAACATCCGGCGGCACCGCGCTGGACGAAATCCGATCGGCCTTGTCGATCGAACGCTCGGCTACTAACAGGAAAAGCGCCATGTCACTTCTGGTCACCATCGACACCAATCCGGACTTCGCGCCGAAGAACGCCTTGCCTGCTCCGGAACGGCTCATCTCCGGCAATCCATCGTTCAAGACCTGGGCCCAGGACGCCTCGAAAGGCGAGAAGGTACTGACCGGCGTTTGGGAAGCAACGCTGGGCGAAACCCATTCCATCAAGGGCACCACCTTCGAGTTCTGCCACATTCTCTCGGGCCTCATCGAAATCGAGGAAAAGGGTGGTGAGACCAGAAGGTACCGCGCCGGCGACAGCTTTGTGATGAAACCCGGCTTCGTCGGCGTTTGGCGCACGATCGAGACCGTGCGAAAGATCTACGTTTGCCATTACGACTGAGACAATGCTGAGGGCAGCACGATCAAGCGGCCCTCAGAATATTCGACCTCCGGGGCCGCGTCCGAGCAGATTCAACGCGGCCCGACACTTCATTCTCAACGAAAAAAGCGGCGTGCGGTCCTGTACTGCTCGCATGAGACGGCTTCGTCTCGCCACTCGCAAATCAGGCAGTGGTGGTGAGGCCGGGCCCGAAGCCAAGGAGCAAACTCATGATTGCATTGAAGGACAAGGATCTGTTTCGCCAGCAAGCGCTGATCGGCGGCACCTGGCGGGATGCGAGCACGAAAGCCAGGGTCGATGTCATCGATCCTGCCAGCCAGAAAGTGCTTGGCACCATCCCCGATATGGGCCGAGACGAGACCAGGGTAGCAATCGACGCAGCGGCGGCTGCGTTCAAGCATTGGAAGACCAAGGCTCATGCAGAGCGTGCTGCGCTGCTGGAGCGTTGGCATGAGCTCATGCGACGCCATGAGCAGGATTTGGCCCTTCTGCTGACGCTGGAACAGGGCAAGCCGCTTGCTGAATCGCTCGGTGAGATCCGTTATGGGGCATCCTTCGTCAAATGGTTTGCCGAAGAGGCCCGCCGCATCAACGGATCGACAATCCCGGCACCTACTGTCGATCGCCGCATTCTGGTGCTGAAAGAACCAGTCGGCGTCTGCGGGATCATCACGCCCTGGAATTTCCCCAACGCGATGATAACGCGCAAGGTGGCACCAGCGCTTGCCGCGGGCTGCACAGTGGTCATCAAGCCATCTGAGTTTACGCCTTTTTCAGCTCTCGCCATCGCTGTTCTGGCTGAGCGGGCCGGAATCCCGGCGGGCGTGATCAACATCGTGACGGGCATGCCGGCGGAAATTGGCGCGGAGCTGATGGCCAACGAAACCGTGCGCAAGATCTCGTTCACCGGATCGACGCGTGTCGGCGCTTTGCTGATGAAGGGCGCGGCGGACAACATCAAGAGGCTCAGCCTCGAGCTCGGTGGCAACGCGCCGTTCATCGTCTTTGACGATGCCGATATCGACCGAGCGGTCGAGGGGGCGATTGCGTCAAAATTCCGCAATGGCGGGCAAACGTGCGTCTGCTGCAATCGCATCCTGGTGCAAGCTGGCATCTACGACGCCTTCGCCCAGAAGCTAGCCAGCCGAGTCGTGAAAATGAAGGTCGGTCCTGGCACGGAAGAGGGGGTCGCAATCGGGCCGATGATCAACGGCGCGGCGATCGAGAAGATCAAGCGGCACGTCGTGGATGCCCTGGACAAGGGCGCAAAGATCATCTCGGAGAGTGAGGCGGTGCCGGAAGGTCGGCAGTATGCGCGCCCTCTCGTGCTCGGCGGAGCGACGACCGAGATGCTCCTGGCTTCAGAAGAAACCTTCGGGCCGGTCGCGCCGCTGTTCCGGTTCGAGACCGAGGACGAGGCGATTGCGATCGCCAACGGCACGCCGTTCGGTCTTGCCGCCTATTTCTACACGGAAAACCTCAAGCGTTCATGGCGTGTTGCCGAAGCGCTGGAATTCGGCATGGTCGGCCTGAACACCGGCCTGATCTCGACCGAGGTGGCGCCTTTCGGCGGTGTCAAACAGTCGGGCCTCGGACGCGAGGGATCCCAGCTCGGGATCGAAGAATATATCGAGACCAAGGCGCTCCATATCGGCGGGCTGGATTGAGCGGCCGATCAGATCAATATCTGAAACAAGAAAAGGGGGCGGTCGAACCGCCCCCTTTTCCTTCACAGTGCTCCGATTTCTATTGGAGCTCTCCAAGAGCTGAAACGCCGCGAGTGAACCTGAAAAGAATACGCTCACGCGCTCTTGCGCAGGGGTTCCAGGCCGACTGCCGCCGCAAGCCCGTCGATGCCAGTGACCTCGGTGTACTCATAGAAGGGGTTTGCGGGCTCGTGACCGCGGTTCACCCAGACCTTGCTCTTGATGCCGAGGTCGTAGGCGGTCATCAGGTCGTAGCGGAAGGAAGAGGAGACGTGGGTGATATCCTCCGGGCCGCACCCCAGCTTGTCCAGCATATACTCGAAGCCCTTCATATGCGGCTTGTAGGCGCCGGTCTCCTGCGCCGTGATGACCATGTGGAACGGAGCGCCGAGCTTCTCCACATTCGACATGATGAGATTCTTCATGGAGTTCGACAGGATGACCAGCGGAATCTCCCTGGCAACTTTGGCCAGACCCGCCGGGACGTCCGGATGCGGACCCCATGTGTGGATCTCCTCATTGATGCGCTGGGCATGTTCTGGTCGAAACGCGATGCCGTTGCGCTTGCATGCGCGCTCCAGCGCATTGTGCACGACCTCGAAGTACGGCTTCCACGCGCCGAGAACCTCGTCGAGGCGATAGGCTGAAAAATCCTTGATCAGCTTTGCCATAGCCGTCGACGAGAGTTCGGAGCCATAGACTCTCCTTGCCGCGCCGGCCATGTCGAAATTGGTCAGCGTGCCGTAACAGTCGAAGGTGATGTACTTGGGCCTAAACGTTGCCATGGCTCGATCCTTTTTCGGTCCTCACGCACCGCGTTCCGGTACGACAGGGATCATAGCGGGCAGGCGACCGGATAAAGCACCGCTGTCGCGGCGACCGAGAGCAGATTGTGTCGTATCGGATCGGCGCCGTGGCAGAGAGTTGTGTGAAAAGGCGCCTCCGACTTGTGCGCCAATGTCTTGCGCACCCCGATGCCCGCATAAGATGCGGCGCCGGTCGTCAATGATAGTCAAAATGCCCTTCGTCCATGTTCAGCCCGGGAGCAACTGCTGTCCTGGGCGTCTTACGTTGAGCTCCGAAGATATCGGGAGTGCCGCACAAGCATTGCGGTCGATTTGGAGGACGACATGTTGAGCAACTCGCTGATTGAACTCGATCGCGCGCATTTGATTCATCCGGTCTCATCCTATCGCAGCCACGAGGCGACGGGCGTCCGTGTGCTGAAGTCAGGGAAAGGCGCGACGCTGACCGATGTCTCGGGCCGTCAATTGCTGGACGGCTTCGCCGGCCTGTGGTGTGTCAATGCGGGCTACGGGCAGGACAGCATCGTCAATGCGGCTTTGAGGCAGCTGCGCGAACTGCCTTATGCGACGGGTTATTTCGGGTTGGGCTCCGACCCGGCCATCCGGTTGGCCGCAAGGCTGGCTGAACTCGCGCCTGGCGATCTGAACCATGTCTATTTCACCTTGGGCGGCTCCGACGCCGTCGACAGCACGATCCGCTTCATCCGGTACTATTATCATGCCGAGGGGAGGCCGCAGAAGGATCAGTTCATTTCCGTCGAATCCGGCTACCATGGATCGTCGACGGCAGGGGCCGGCTTGACCGCGCTGCCGGCCTTTCACGCGGGCTTCGGAGTGCCTTACAACTGGCAGCACAAAATTCCATCGCACTACGCCTATCGCAATCCTGTCGGTTCGCATCCCCAGGCTATCATTGCGGCATCGGTCGCCGCTCTGCGGGCCAAGATCGCCGAGCTCGGCGCCGACCGCGTCGCCGCCTTCTATGTCGAGCCGATACAGGGGTCAGGAGGTGTCCTCGTTCCGCCGCCATCCTGGCTGAAGGCCATGCACGCTGTTTGTAGGGAGCATGATGTTCTTTTCGTCGCCGATGAGGTCATCACCGGCTTTGGCCGAACCGGCCCGCTGTTTGCCTGTGAGGAGGACGACGTCGTGCCGGATCTCATGACCACGGCAAAAGGCTTGACCTCGGGCTATGTGCCGATGGGGGCCGTTCTGATGTCCGACCGCGTCTACAACACCATTGCCGACGGCGCCGGCAAGGCGCCCGTCGGCCACGGCTACACCTATTCCGCACATCCTGTCAGTGCAGCCGTCGGGCTCGCGTGCCTGGACCTTTACGAAAGCGGCCTGCTGGAAAACGGCCGAAAGGCCGGGCATCGTCTGATGGAAGGTCTTCGCGCGCTTGCCGATCATCCGCTCGTCGGCGATATCAGGGGGCGCGGCATGCTGGCTGCGATCGAGCTCGTGACTGACAAGGAGCGCAAGACGCCGCTGCCGGCGGAAGCCGACGCGGCGCGTCGTATTTTCGACCGCGCATGGGACAACGGCCTCGTCATCCGCGCCTTTGCCCAGGGCGTGCTGGGCTATGCGCCGCCGCTCTGCTGCACGGATGCGGACATCGACGGCACCATTGAGCGAACCAGGACGACGCTCGACCAGACGCTCGAAGACAAGGACATCCGCGCGGCCATGAAAGGGTAAGGACCGAGCCTGTCCTTTAGCCGTTGAATATGCTTTCGAGAGGCAGATGAGATTTCACGATCGGCGACTTCAGCACGACGAAACTGAAGTATTTGTCGATACCGATATCCATCTCGACCAGGCGCTCCATCATCGCCTGGTATTCGCTGATCCCTGCCGTGATGAACTTGACGAGATAGTCGTACCCGCCCGAAACGAGATGGCACTCGACCACGGAATCGATCTTTTCGATCGTCGTGAGAAAGCGCGCGAAATCGATCTGACGATGATTCTTGAGGGTGATTTCGGCGAAGACAGTCAGAGTTTGGCCGAGCTTGGAAACGTCAATCTGAGCGGAATAGCCGGTGATGAAGCCTTCCGTCTGGAGCCTCTTCACGCGCATCAGGCATGGGCTCGGAGAAAGATTGATCAGCTCTGCGAGCTCGACGTTGGAGATCCGCCCGTTCTTCTGCAGTTCGCATAAAATCCTGATGTCGATCTTATCAAGCTTCATAGCAATGCCATGAGATGGGGGCGACAACGGCGTCAAGGATTTGAGACTTCGGCGTCATATACATTGTCATAACATCAACCAGCATCTTTTCCCACCGGACGGTGGAAACTGCCTTTAGAACTCACTGACCTTGCCCCAGGCGCTCATTTTCAGCCGCTCCGGCCTGTAAGGGCGCGGGTCGACAATCGGCGGACTGCCCGTGATGATGTCGGCGATCACATGCCCCGCGCCCGGGCCAATTCCAAAACCGTGGCCACTGAACCCCGCCGCAAGGATGAAGCCTGGAACGGATTCAACTTCGCCGATTGCCGGAATGCCGTCCGGTGTGCTGTCGATGTAGCCGGCCCAGACGTTTGAGATGGCGAGGTGCCGCAGCTCGGGCACCAGCTTGCACGCGCGCCGATGCGTCAGCCGAATCTGCCTCATGTCGGGGCGGGGATTGAGCGTTCGGTTCAGCTCCATTGGCGTCACCTCGTCGAGCCTCCATTTCGCCAGGGATTCGTGGCCTTGCCGCATGCCCTCGAAGGCCCCGGGGCTGAGGCTTCGCCAGCGGCGGGCGAACATGGGGAGGAATTCGCGGCCGAACCTGACCTGCTGCGGCGTCGGATCGACTCGCGCGCGCCCGCTGATGGCCAGCGTGTATCCGCCATTGCCGCGTCGCGTGGCCGACACGAGCCCTGCGTAAAGGGCATCAGGCAGGCCGGCCGCGCCCGGGGCCAGGGCGAGAATCGAAGAGCGCACGGATGCCTGCGGGAAGCGAATTCCCAGCTGGTTGCAGAACGAAGATGCCCACGCGCCTCCTGCCATGACGACCGTCTTCGTCCGGATCGTGCCCGCCTCGGTCACCACGCCGCTGACCCGGCCGGCACTGAGCTCGATGCCGCGCGCGGCGCAGAGCTGGTGCACCGTGCCACCCGCCGCCATGATCGCACGCGCGGCGATGGGGACGGCCTTTGAAGTATCCGCCGTCCCGTCTGTCGGCGAGAAGACGCCGCCCTTCCACTTGCGACCCGTCGCCTTGCCCCGACCGCTCGCCTCTTCCGAGCTCAACATATGCGTCGTGACGCCAACGGTCCTGGCGAAGTCGCGCCACTTGGCCCAGCCTGCCAGCTCATTCTCGTCGTTCGACAAATACAATAGGCCGCAGCGGCGAAAGCCCGTGTCTTCACCCGTTTCCTGGGCAACTCGTTCCCAGAGATCGAGGCTCTTGGTCGCAAGCGGCAGCTCGCGTGCGTCGCGGTTCTGTTGGCGGCACCATCCCCAGTTGCGGCTGGACTGCTCGGCGGCGACGCGGCCCTTCTCGAGCAAGGCAACCTTGAGGCCGCGACGCGCGAGATAGTAGCTTGTGAACACGCCTACGACGCCGCCGCCGATGACGACGACGTCCGCTTCACGAGGAAAGGATGGACTGGATTCGATATGCAGGAGCGGCGCGCTCATCCGACGGGGATCTCCGGTGGTCGCCGTAGCGTAACCGAGGAATTGCGGCAGCCCCCGCGGACTTTCGTCGTGAGACCGAATATCCTGCGGTTTACTGCCTTTGACGCAGGCTAATATTGCGAAAATACCTTGCTTGCGTCGCAGCTTGCAGGCGGCGAGACTGATGCACGTGCTCCTGCGATCCGTCGCGCGCCCTTCCTGGCAGGGGCCACGGCAGGCCTGGCGGCGCAGATTGAAATGCCAAATCGGACTTCGTTTTCAGAAGTTCGTGCTGCCCGGATGCTGCCTTTCGGCGACTCCGCGGTGATTGAAATCATCAAGATCGGCAGAACGGATCGAAGTCCATAGAGGCAACCCGCATGAGCCTTATCCAGGAGCAGATCTTGGCGGAAGCGATCAAGCTATGACGTCGGCGCCATCCATGCTTCGCTTCGATCGAACTGACCCGTTCGGTCGGCGCCGCGCTCCGAAGAAGAGTTCTTGCCTCTTGCGCGGGGAGGCCTGAATCATGTCGCAGCCTCCAATAGAGGAATGGCACGTCGAGCGTCAAATCATCGACCTGTCGAAGAAGCGTGGCAAGGCAAAGAACCGAAGGCGCGGCCCGCAGCAGGATGGCCGAACGAAGCTAAAAAGGGAAGATGTTCCGATGGCCTCTGGCAAGCCGGCTGCAGCCCCCGCCGATGTCGCGCTCTCGGTGCGGGAGCTGAGCGTAAGTCTGCCGCAAGGAATGGAGCGCGCCTACGCCATCGAGAACATCTCCTTTGATCTGAAGCGCGGACAAATTCTCTGCATCATCGGGGAATCTGGATCGGGCAAGTCGGTCACCGCCAATGCGATCATGGGGCTTCTGCCGAAGGTGATCAGGGTCACCTCGGGGGCGATCCACCTGAATGGGACGAACATCGTGGGCCTTGCGCCTGAGAAGCTCCGCAGCCTGCGCGGCCGAGTCGTCTCGATGATCTTTCAAGACCCTCTCTCAGCGCTCAATCCGCTGATGACCGTGGGCGCGCAGATCGAGGAGGTGATGGCCTCGCACGACGTTGGCATGCCGGCCTCCCGTCGCAGCCGGGCCATAGACTTGTTGATTGAAGTGGGTCTGCCTGATCCGCAGCTCATGTATCACCAATATCCCTTCCGGCTTTCGGGCGGGCAGCGGCAGCGGGTGATGATCGCCATGGCTCTGGCCCTCGAACCTGCGATCCTGATCGCGGACGAGCCGACCACCGCACTCGACGTGACGACCCAGGCGCAGATCCTGCAATTGATCCGCGACATTCAACGCCGCAAGGGAATGAGCGTCATGTTCATCACCCATGATTTCGGCGTCGTCGCGGAGATTGCCGACCACGTTGTGGTGATGGAGAAGGGCCATTGCGTGGAGCAGGGCAGTGCCGCGCAGGTGCTGAAGTCGCCCGGTCATCTCTATACGCGCCGTCTGATCGCAGCCGTGCCCCACCTGACCGGCAAGGACCGCGTTCCCTCGGAAGCCGGGGAGCGAGCGTCGATCCTGAAGGTCGAATGCCTGGCAAAGACTTATCGCAGCGGCAGCGCGCTTTTCCGTACGCAGCGCATCGTGCCTGCGGTCAATGGGGTCAGCTTCGACCTCACGTCGAGTCGCACGCTCGGCGTCGTCGGGGAAAGCGGTTCGGGCAAGTCGTCGCTCGGTCGGCTGCTGATCAAGCTCATGGAGTGCGACGGCGGCTCGATTCTGTTCGAAGGCCGCGACATCGCCGGGCTTTCCGAAGCCGAGTTTCGGCCGCTACGGCCGAAGATCCAGATGATCTTTCAGGATCCTTTCGCATCGCTCAATCCGCGATCGACGGTCGGGCAAATTCTCACAGTCGGCCCGGTCGCGCATGGCATGCCTTATGACGAAGCTTGCGGGCGCGCGCGGGAGCTCCTGTCCCATGTCGGCCTGGATGCAGGCGCCTTTGAGCGCTATCCGCACGAGTTCTCCGGCGGGCAGCGCCAGCGCGTCGGCATCGCTCGAGCGCTGATGTTCAAACCAAAATTGCTGATTGCCGACGAAGCGGTCTCAGCGCTCGACGTATCGATCCAGGCCCAGATCTTGAAGCTGCTTGATCAGATCCAGCGGGAGACCGGCGTCTCGATGATCTTCATCACGCATGATCTGCGCGTCGCAAGCCAAATCTGCGATGAAATCGCCGTCATGCATCGAGGGCAAATCGTGGAACGCGGACCGCCGTCCCAGATATTCCTCGATCCGAAATCCACCTACACGCGAGAGCTGGTGGCAGCGATCCCGGGCGAGCAAGCCCGGACCATGCCCGAACATGCAGACTACGGCGGACAGCACAAGGGAGGGGAGACGTTATGACCAAGGGTTCTGCGACGACATCGAGCTACTCGCGGCGTGATGCTCTGCGCATGATGGCGATCGGTGGAGCTGCCGGTCTGATCGCGCCCAATCTATTGGGCAAGCCGGCCCACGCGCGCACTCCGACAAAGCCAACTGGCCGCGTGATCGTCGGCCTTGGACAAGAGCCGACCGTCTTCAATCCGCTGATGGCACACATTGAGGTCGATGATGGTGTGCATTTCTCGGTGTTCGACGCGCTCTTCCGCATCGACCCTCAAGGCGTCATTCAGCCCAATCTTGCCGTGGAAGTGCCGGACCAAAAGAACGGCGGTATTTCGGAAGACGGTCTCAAATGGCGCATTCGTTTGCGTGATGACGTCCGGTGGCACGACGGCAAGCCTTTCAGCGCCGAGGACGTCAAATTCACACTGGAACTGATCACGAGTCCCAACTTCCGGAGTTGGCGCACGGCTGGCCATGCTCTCGTGCGCGACATTACGGTGCTCTCGCCGACGGAGATCTCGTGGCGAATGGAGGAGGCCTTTGCGCCCTATCTGTCGTTCCTGACCGAAACCTTCATCGTCCCCAAGCACATCCTCGAGAAAGAGGCCAATCCGAACAACGCCGCCTTCAACCAGGCCCCGGTCGGCACCGGCGCCTTCAAGTGGGGCAAGAGGGTTGCTGGTGATCATCTCGAACTCGTTGCGAACACCGAATACTTCGGTGATGGCCCTCACATCGAGAGGCTGGTCTTCAAATACATTCCCGATCTCACGGTCCTCTACACCCAGTTCAAGAGCGGCGACATTGATCTCGTAGGTCAGCCTTACATCACGCCCGATCATTACGTGGAAGCCAAGACGCTGCCGAATCGGGTTGTGACGCTCCTCCCGAGGACCTCGTTCGAATCCTTCTACCTGAACCTCGAGCGCCCGCAGTTCAAGGAGCTTGCTGTTCGCGAGGCACTCTACGCGGCGATCGACAAGGAGGCGATCATTCAGGGGCTCTATTACGGCGTGCCGACCCCGACGGAGACGTTCATGCCGAGGCAGTCCTTCTTCTTCAACGCCAACCTGACCTTGCACCAATTCGACCTGAATCGCGCGGGCAAGATCCTCGATCAAGCCGGCTGGGCAAAGGGCGCGGACGGCATTCGTGCCAAGAACGGCGTTCGCCTGTCCTTTTCCAATTCGACCACGTCGGGCGATCCGCTTCGCGAGCAGCTGCAGCAGTTCCTGCAGCAGACCTTTGCGCAGGTCGGCGTCGAGATGAAGATATCGAACCTGCCGGCCGCCGTGATGTGGGGCGAGTTCTGGATGCAATCGCAGTTCGATTCCGTGATCGTCGGCAGCTCGTATCTAATTGGCGCCGATCCGGATGTCACCAATCGCTTGCACTCGCGCTCGATCGGAGCGAAGGGCGGCCGCGGCTCGAACAACGCGCAGTATGCAAATCCGGAGGTCGATGCACTCCTTGACAAAGGCGCACGCACCTTCGATCCCGAAGCGCGCCGCGCGATCTACTCTCGCGTGCAGGAACTCGTGCGCCGCGACCTGCCTTTCCTGCCGCTGTATCAGAGCAACTCGGTCGAAGGTCTCAAGAAGGGGATCAACGGATTCGTGCCGAATGGCAATACCCGCACCGAGTCCTGGAACGCGCTTGCCTGGTATTGGGCGAGCTGATGTCTTGCCGGACGGACCACGGCGGACGGCATTGTCACGCTAATGGAGGACTCGAATGTCCGCCTTCCTGCTGAATCGTCTCTTCCAGAGCATCGTGCTGCTGGTGATCGTCTCGATCATCGGTTTCACGGTTCTCAACCTCATGCCGGGCGGGCCCCTCGCCCAATTCGGGCTGGATCCCGGCATGACCCAGAAGGACGTCGAGCGGCTCGCTGCACAGTTGGGCCTCAATCGCCCACTGTGGATTCAGTATCTCGATTGGGCCTGGCGACTGATGCAGGGCGACTGGGGACACTCTTTCCGGGACGGCTCTTCCGTGCTTGCAGTGATCGGTCGCCATCTGCTGGCGACGCTGCTGCTGATGGGCACATCCACCGCATTGGCGATCGCGGCCGGCACGTGGATCGGGATCCGCGGTGCCACCCACCGCTATTCCCTCTTCGACTACTGCGCGACTGTCGGCGCCATGGTGGCGCTGTCCGTTCCGACGTTCTGGTTCGGCCTGATCGGCATCTACATCTTCACCCTGAAGCTGGGGTGGGTGCCCGCAGGCAACATGTACACGATCGGCGACGGCTCCGTCCTGGACTATCTGCATCACCTGATCTTGCCGAGCATGGTGCTGTCGCTCGTTCATGTCGCGATCTGGAGCCGTTACATGCGGACGGCGACGCTCGATGCGTTGAGTCAGGATTTCGTCAAGACGGCGCGGGCCAAGGGCGTGAGCGAGCGCCGCATCTTGCTGAAACATGTCATCGGCAATGCGCTGTTGCCGATGATCACGCTGGCAGGGATGCAATTGTCCAGCATTCTCACCGGCGCGCTGGTCACGGAGACCGTGTTCACCTGGCCGGGCATGGGGCGGCTGTTTCTCGACAGCCTTGGCTACAGCGACTATCCGGTCGTGATGGGGCTGTTGATCTTCTCGGCCATCCTGGTCGTGTTGGGCAATCTGATCGCAGACATCGTGATCGCAACCGTCGATCCGCGCATTCGCCTGGCCTGAGCCTGCGGACCCACGCCAGATAAGAGGAGCGAGTAGATATGACCGCCATCGTCGCGCACGCAGCTCCGACCCGCTGGTGGAACAGCCGCGCTGTTAACCGCTTCATGCGTCACCATCTGGCACTCCTGGGAATCGCGATGATCAGCCTGCTCGTGCTGGCGTGCGCCATCGGTCCCTATGCCTTGCCCTACGACTCGCTCCATATCGATCTGCGCGCCCGCTTTGCTCCGCCCCTGACAGGCCACCATTACTTCGGCACGGATCCTTTGGGGCGTGACCTCGCGGTGCGGCTGTTGATGGCCGGGCGCGTCTCGCTGGCGGTGGGATTCTCCGCGATGTTGCTGTCGACGTTGATCGGTACGCTCGTCGGCGTGACGGCCGGCTATCGCGGGGGCTGGGTCGGGGCCGCACTGATGCGGATGGTGGATGGCTTCCTATCCTATCCCTCGATCTTCCTCGTGCTGGCGCTCGCCGCAACGCTGCGCCCGAGCCCGGTGATGATCACGGTGATCATTGCCGTCACGAGCTGGATGGAGACGGCGCGAATTGTCGAGGCCGAGGTCCGTTCGCTGCGCGAGCGCGAGTTCGTCCAGGCTGCGCGCATGGTCGGGCTTAGCAGGGCGCACATCATGTTCCGCGAGATCCTGCCAAATGCCATGGGGCCAATCATCGTCGCCGCAAGTCTGGCCGTCGCACGCGCGATCCTTCTGGAGGCCTATATCAGCTTTCTCGGCTACGGCATCCAGCCGCCGCTGCCCAGCTGGGGCAACATGCTCAATGGCGCCCAGCAATATCTGGCGAGCGCTCCCTGGCTCGCCATCATTCCCGGTGCCGCGATTACGATGGCGGTAACGAGCTTCAATTTCATCGGTGACGGTCTGCGAGATGCCCTCGACGTTCGAAACGACCACATCTGAACGATTTCAACCGAGTCGCGGCTGAACCCAGCAACCATACGAGAAGAAAAGCCATGCACGCGCCGAGAGTTGCCGAGAAGGCCACGCCCTATTGGTGGGAAGCCGCGCCGCTTAAGCCGCCGCCTCAGCAGCCAATGGCCAAGAAGCTCGACGTGTTGATCGTGGGCGCGGGCTATGCAGGGCTCTCGGCCGGTCTGGTGCTGGCGCGCGAGGGCCGCTCAGTTGCGGCCTATGATGCTATGGACCCTGGGGAAGGAGCTTCGACGCGCAACGGCGGTATCACCAGCGGATCCATTCGGCCCGACTACGCGACGCTCACGCGCCGGTTCGGAGAAGAGAAGGCGCTGGCGATCGAGGCGGAAGGCAAGGCCGCGCGCGAGTTCCTGTACGATTTCATCAGGACGGAAGGCCTCGCCTGCGACTTCCAGCCGGTGGGGCAGTTCAAGGGCGCCTTCGGCTATGAACAATACGAAGCCATGGCGCGGAGCGCGGAGCGGCTCGCAAAGAAACTTGGGATCGAAGCGTACGCAGTTTCCTATGCCGAGCAGCGCAAGTACATCGGCACCGATATCTATCGCGGCGGTTCGGTTCGGATGGACATCGGCGGACTGCACCCGGCGAAATTCCACGCCGAACTGCTGCGGGTCGCGCTCGCTTCCGGATTGACAGTCCACGCGCGGACGCCCGTGATCTCGATCGACAGAGATGGCTCCGGCTTCCGCGTCTTCACCGCGGCCGGTCCGGTGCAGGCGCGTCAGGTGCTGGTGTGTACCAACGGTTACACCGATGGCGCCGCGCCCTTCCTGCGCCGTCGGCTGGTCCCGGTTCGCAGCCGGATCATTGCGACGGAGGAGCTTGCGCCCGAGGTCATGGCGCGGCTGATGCCGAAACGCATGATGATCACCGAGAACCGGGAGGTCGGCTTCTATTATCGGCCCTCGCCTGATGGCAAACGCATCTTGCTCGGCGGCCGCGACAGCTCTCGGGTCGGCGACCCCGTCGCCCCGAAGCTGCTTCTGCGCAATGGCCTGGTGAATCTGTTCCCTGAGCTGGATGCCGTTCGCCTCTCACACAGTTGGTTCGGCAATGTGGCCATGAACCGCGACATGATTCCGCGCATCTTCGAGAAGGAAGGTATCGTCTATGCCAGCGGCTTCTGCGGGTCGGGCGTGGTCTGGGCGCCATGGGTCGGTATGCATGCGGCGCACAAGCTCATGGGACACGAAGAGCGGGCGCGCACCGCGTTCGACTTCAGGCCTCCGGCCTTCATCCCGTTCTATCGAGGCAATCCGTGGTTCATGCCTGCCTTCATTCATGGCTACCGGATGCGTGACCGGATCGCGATGTGGCGCGCCAGCCGTTGATAGCCGGCAGCGCAGCTTACAACCCAGGGCGTGAATTCCGGAGGCACTTCCGCCTCTCGAAAGAAGATTGACGATGCAGTACGTGTCCACGCGCGGCCATTCAGGCCGCAAGCAATTCTGCGAGGCATTGCTTGAAGGCCTCGCCCCCGATGGCGGGCTGTACGTCCCGGAGACCTATCCTCGCGTGGACCACGCCACGCTGGATGCGTGGCGTACGCTGTCCTACGCCAACCTGGCTTTCGAGATCCTGTCACTCTATGTCGGCGATATTCCCTCCGCCGACCTGAAAGCCATCTGTGCAAAGACCTACACGCCGGAGATATTCGGAAAGCCTGACATCGCGCCGCTGCGAAAGCTGGAGAGGGGACTTTATCTCCAGGAGCTGTCGAATGGTCCCACGCTGGCGTTCAAGGACATGGCCATGCAGTTGCTCGGCAATCTGCTCGAGTACGAGCTGACGCGCCGGCAGGAGAACTTGAATATTCTTGGTGCGACCAGTGGCGATACTGGAAGCGCCGCAGAATACGCCATGCGCGGCAAGAAAGGGGTGCGGGTGTTCATGCTCTCGCCCCGCGGACGAATGAGCGCCTTTCAACGAGCTCAGATGTTCAGCCTCCAGGACCACAACATCCACAACATCGCGATAGATGGCGTCTTCGACGATTGCCAGGACATCGTCAAGCGGGTGGCGAATGATCTGGAGTTCAAGCAGCAATACAAGATCGGTGCGGTGAATTCGATCAACTGGGCGAGGCTGCTTGCGCAGGTCGTCTATTACTTCTCCGGTTATCTGCAGGCGTTCGAACGGGGACCGGCAGGCGTAAGCTTTGCAGTGCCTTCAGGAAACTTCGGAAACATCTGCGCCGGCCATGTTGCGCGCATGATGGGGCTTCCGATATCCCGCCTGGTCGTTGCGACCAACGAGAACGACGTGCTGGACGAGTTTTTCCGCACCGGCGTGTATCGCGCTCGGAGCCGGGCCGACACTCTCGAAACGTCGAGCCCCTCGATGGACATTTCCAAGGCATCGAATCTCGAGCGGTTCGTCTTCGACTTGGTCGGTCGCGACGCCGGTCGGACGAAAGCGCTGTTTGATGGTCAGCTCAGGGAACGGGGTGGGTTCGACCTGAGTGGAGATCCCCGATTCGCGGAGGCGGCCGCCAGGTTTGGCTTTCGAAGTGGCAAGAGCAGCCATGCTGATCGGGTGGCGGCGATCCGCGATACGTGGGAGCGTTACCACACTGTGATCGACCCGCACACGGCGGATGGTGTCACAGTCGCGCGCACACACGCCTCCGCCGAGGAGGCAATGATCGTGCTCGAAACTGCACTGCCAATCAAATTCGCGGCGACGATCAAGGAAGCGTTGGGGCGAGAGCCGGATCTTCCAGAACGGTACAAGGGCCTGGAAGAACTGCCGAGGCGCGTCAGAGTCCTCCCCCCGGACGCACGGGCAGTCAAGGACTACATCGCCGAGATTGTGACCAGCTGAACGGCTGCTTGGGATCGAGGACAATCATGGCCGTATTTACGGAATTGTCATTCGACGAGGTGACGGCGTTCTTTCGAGCGCTGGGACTCGCCACGCCTCGTTCACTTCGTGGGATTACCGGAGGAATCGAGAACACGAACTACTTCGTCGATACGGACGGCGAGGCCTATGTGCTCACCTTGTTTGAGCGTCTCACATTCGGGCAATTGCCGTTTTACCTGCACTTGATGAAGCATCTTGCGGCTCGCGGCTTGCCCATGCCGGATCCGGTTGCTGACGCGCATGGCGTGATCCTTTTCTCGCTGAGGGAGCGGCCCGCGGTGGTCGTCAATAGGCTTCCTGGTGCGAGCGAGGCAGAACCTACGGCCGCCCATTGCAGTTCCGTCGGGGAGTGCCTGGCGCGCCTGCACTTGGCCGGGAGCGATTATCCACGACAACAAGACAATCCGCGGGGGCTTCAATGGTGGAACGAGGTCGTGCCGGTGCTCGGCCGCTACGTATCCGCCGGACAACGCTCGTTACTCTCGGCTGAACTGAACTTTCAGAAAGAGCTCGCTTTGTCCTCGACTTACAGGCAACTTCCCAGGGGGCCGATACACGCCGATCTCTTCCGCGACAACGTGTTGTTCGAGAGGGGGCGCCTGTCCGGCGTCATTGATTTCTATTTCGCCGGATGCGACACGTTTCTGTTCGATATAGCGGTGTGCCTCAATGACTGGTGCGTCGACGGCCTCACCCGCCGCCCCAATGTCGAGCGAGCCGCCGCTTTCCTGGGTGCTTATGAGAGCGTCCGGCGGCTGACTTCCTCCGAACACAAGCTGCTTCCTGCGATGCAGCGCGCTGCGGCATTCCGGTTTTTGCTGTCGCGCCTGTGGGATGTGCACCTGCCTCGGCAGGCTGCGCTCCTTAAGCGACATGATCCCAGCCACTTCGAGCGAATCTTGCTCATGCTCCGGGGAGAGTTCGCATTATCATGATCGTCCAATTTGCGGCAGCGAGGATGGGGGTACGATGGCGCCGACCTTAGAAGGCCGAATTCGCGAGCTTCTTTCGCAGATCCAGGCGGAGGGCCTCTACAAGCATGAGCGGCTGATCACTGGCGCGCAAGCGGGCCGGATCCGCGTCGTTTCGAAGTCCTCCGAGCGCGAACTCGTCAATCTTTGCGCGAACAACTATCTGGGTCTTACCGATCATCCCGAAGTCATCGCAGCCGCAAAGCGAGGCCTGGATGAGTTCGGGTTTGGCATGGCATCCGTGCGCTTCATCTGCGGTACGCAAACCCTGCACCGCGAACTCGAGCGCACGATCGCTCGCTATCTGGACAAGGATGACGCCATCCTGTTCGCGGCCTGCTTCGACGCCAATGGCGGGGTCTTCGAACCGCTTCTAGAGACCGACGACGCCATCATTTCTGATTCTCTCAATCACGCTTCAATTATCGACGGAGTGCGTCTTTGCAAGGCGAAGCGCTACCGCTTCGCCAACGGCGACATGAACGAGCTCGAGGATCGGCTCAAGGAGGCGGACAGGGACGGAGCCCGGTTCAAATTGATCGCCACTGACGGCGTGTTCTCGATGGACGGATACGTGGCCAAGCTCCCCGCCATTTGCGCCTTGGCCGAGAGGTACGGTGCTGTCGTTATGGTCGATGATTGCCATGCCACCGGTCATCTCGGCGAAGCAGGTCGCGGCACGCCGACGCTGACGGGCACAAGGAGGCAGGTCGAGATTGTCACGGGGACGCTCGGTAAGAGCCTCGGCGGCGCGATGGGAGGCTTCGTCGCGGCGTCGCAACCGTTCGTCGATCTGCTTCGACAGCGAGCGCGTCCATATCTCTTCTCCAACAGCCTCGCCCCGGCAGTGGCGGCGGGATCGATCAAGGCGATCCAGATCGCGGAAACAGCCGACGACCGCCGGCAGCTTCTTGCTGCGCATACACGGCGCTTTCGGTCGGGCTTGGAAAAGGCTGGCTTCGAACTGCTCGCGGGAGAGACGCCAATCATTCCGGTCATGCTGCACGACGCGCGCCTGGCGCAGGATATGGCAGCCGCGCTGGATGAACGCGGCATCTACGTCGCCGCGTTCTTCTATCCCGTCGTCCCCAAAGGAAAGGCGCGGATCAGGACACAGATGTCCGCCGCCCTGAGCGAAAAGGACGTTGAACAGGCCGTCGACGCTTTCGCCGACGCCGGCAAAGCGCTTGGCGTGATTTGATGGTTACAAAGGTGCTCTCATGAAAGCTCTTGTCAAAGCAGCCGCCGAACCCGGGCTCTGGCTCGACGAACGGGGGATTCCGCAGATCGGACCGGATGACGTTCTCATCAAGATCAACAAAACCGGGATCTGCGGCACGGATATCCATATCTACGCCTGGGATGAGTGGGCGCAGCGGACCGTCCCTGTCCCGATGGTCGTCGGCCATGAATATGCAGGCGAGATCGCCGAAGTGGGCGCGAACGTCACGAAGTTCGCGATTGGGCAGCGCGTTTCGGGTGAGGGCCATGTTGTCGGCATGAGCAGCCGCGCTGCGCGAGGAGGGCGGTTTCACCTGGATCCTGAAACGAGGGGGATCGGCGTCAATATTCCCGGAGCTTTTGCTGAATATCTGCGTTTGCCCGCCTTCAATGTCGTGCCGCTCCCTGATGCGATCGATGACGAGATCGGGGCCATCCTCGATCCGCTCGGCAACGCCGTCCACACCGCGTTGTCGTTCGACCTCGTCGGCGAGGATGTGCTCATCACCGGGGCAGGTCCCATTGGCATCATGAGCGCCGCCGTTGCCAGGCATGTCGGTGCGCGGCACGTCGTGATTACCGACGTCAATCCGCATCGTCTGGCATTGGCATCTGGTGTCGCTGACGTCGTTCCCGTCGACGTGAGCAAGGAAGATCTTCGGTCTGTAGCGCAGCGCCTCGGCATGAAGGAAGGGTTCGATGTCCGGCTGGAGATGAGCGGTGCGCCGGCCGCGTTCGACCAAATGGTTGAAAATCTGGTGATGGGCGGCAAGATCGCCATGCTTGGTATCCCTGCTCGACCCGCGACTGTCGACTGGACCAAGCTTGTCTTCAAGATGCTCACCGTCAAGGGAATCTACGGTCGAGAGATGTTTGAGACCTGGCACAAGATGCTCGCAATGCTCGAGAGCGGTCTCGACATCCGCAAAATTATAACGCACCGCCTGCCGGTCACAGAGTTCAAGACCGGATTTGAGATCATGCGCACCGGCAACTGCGGCAAGATCGTGCTGGACTGGAAGGCGTGAATACGCCCTTCGAGAGGGCTCCTGTCGCGGAACAGCAGATTGAACTGCTGCCGCATCATCAATGAAATTATATGCCGAACTTTGCGCCAGTCCGGCTGCGTAATGCTGTCGGACCGAAGTTACGCTGCGAACTGCGCGGGGATCATGAGATGGCCTCACGCGGTCAGGCGCTGGCCATCAGGCCTGCAACCCGAGCAAGAGACGTTGACCGATCATGACAGCCGCAGCTTATCCAGTCGGGCAGCGCGACAATGAGGACGTGGCCCTGCTTCCTTTCGCCAGAGCGCATCTGGAAGGCGCCCTGAAGCTCTCGCAGGAGATGTCCTGGCCCTACCGCATCGAGGATTGGGATGTCGCGCTGCAGTTGGGCCATGGCTTTGTTCTGCAGCGCGACGGGACGGTGATCGGAACCGCGGCGTGGTGGCCATACGGCGAGACTCATGCGTCCGCCGGCATGATCATCGTTGCAAAGGCCGCTCAGGGCCGTGGCTATGGGGCCCGGCTGATGGATGCGTTGCTGACGTCCGCGCGCCCGCGGACCATCGCGCTGAATTCGACGCCGGAAGGCATGACGCTGTATCGCCGCCGTGGCTTCGTCCCGATCGGGATCATCCACCAGCATCACGGAATTCCCCGCCAAAGCCAAGGAACGCCGCGATCAGGCCTCAGACCAATCGCCGCATCGGAGTTCGAGGCGATCGCGCGGCTCGACCGCGCGGCCACAGGGTTGGAGCGGCGGCAGTTGCTGAATCGGCTGTTTGACAGCGGTGACGGCTATGTCCTGGTGCGTGACGGCTTGCTTTGCGGCTACGCCATCTCTCGCCTTTTCGGGCGTGGGCATGTCATCGGTCCCGTCGTGGCCGAAAGCCCGACCGATGCGCGCGCGCTGATCGAATTCACGATCGCGCGGCTCGGGCCTGTCTTCGTCCGGATCGATATTCCAGCCTCCTCGCAGCTCGGGGACTGGCTCGAAAGCATCGGCCTTCAACGCGTCAGCGATGCCACGACAATGGTGCTGGGAACGCCGGCTCCATGGGTTGGGCCGGCGCGCATATTCGGTCTCGCCAACCAGTCATTCGGCTAGGGGACATCGGGATGCTGCGGGTGGAGATGGACAGGGCAGATGCCCCGGACGCCGGTCCGGGCGAAATGGCCGCAACGATCGGCGCGCTGGCAACACCGGCTCTCCTGCTCGACAAGGACCGGCTGGATCGCAATCTCGCGCGCCTGTCCTCTCGTATGGCTCGGCAAGGCGTCGTGTTGCGTCCCCATCTGAAGACAGCAAAATCCATCGACGTTGCCCGACGCGCCCATCGGTCCGGGGCGGGACCAATCACCGTCTCCACCTTGGCGGAAGCGGAATATTTCGCGCAGCACGGCTTCCGGGACATGACCTATGCCGTAGGACTTGCTCCTCACACCGCCGACAGAGCAATGCGCCTGCGGAAAGCAGGCATCGACATCAAGGTGCTGCTGGATTCGCCTGAGCAGGCCGCCATGCTCGCCGCGGCCGGTCGCGCAGCCGGTGTGACACCATCCGCCTTCGTCGAGATCGACTGCGATGGTCACCGCGGCGGGCTGACGGCGACCGATTCCAAGCTCATCGCCGTCGCGGCGGCGCTCGCCGAGGCCGGCGTCAAGATCGCCGGCATTCTCACCCATGCCGGCGAATCCTACGGCCTCAGCACGCCCGCCGCCCTTGTCGCCGCTGCGGAGAACGAGCGCGCCGTGGCCGTCGCCGCCGCAACGACGTTGCGCGCGGCCGGCCATGAGTGTCCCGTCGTCAGCGTCGGTTCGACGCCGACAGCGCATTTCGCCGAAGACCTGACCGGCGTCACGGAAATGCGGGCCGGCGTCTACATGTTCTTCGATCTGGTGATGCACGGCATCGGCGTCTGCACCACCGACGACATCGCCATCTCGGTGCTCGCCACCGTGATCGGCGAGAAGCCCGAGAAGGGTTGGATTTTGGTCGATGCAGGCTGGATGGCGCTGTCGCGCGACCGCGGCACCGCGGCGCAGCGGGTCGACCAGGGGTACGGTCTGGTCTGCGATGTGGCCGGCAAGGTCTATTCCGACCTGATTGTTTCGCATGCGAGCCAGGAGCACGGCATCCTCGCCATCAGGCCCGGCTCGGGTCAGGCTTTGCCCGACCTTCCGATCGGCGCGAAGGTCAGGATTTTGCCCAATCACGCCTGTGCAACGGCGTCGCAACACGAACTGTACAACGTCGTCTCCGCCGGCAGCGACGCGATCGAAGCACGATGGCCACGGATGCGCGGCTGGTAGGCTGTCGAAAGGATCGCTTCCAATGACCTCGCCCCTTCGACACCTGACGGAAGCCGGCTTCCTCGGAAAATTCTACATCGACGGAGAATGGCGGAAGCCGATCGGATCAGTCGCGGCAGCAGCAACCGTCGTCAATCCGGCGACGGAGCAGCCGATCGCCGAGGTTACGCTCGGCGATGACGATGATGTGGACTGCGCCATTGCAGCTGCCAGACGAGCCTTCCCGGGCTGGTCCATGACACCGCCTGGTGACAGAGCGGCGCTGCTCGACCGGGTTCATGGTTTGCTCCTCCAGCGGCTGGAGCTGTTCGCGCAGGCGCTTACGTGCGAGATGGGAGCTGCCATCACCTATGCCCGGCGCGCTCAGGTGCCGCTGGCCGCCGAACATATCCGTGTCGCCCGCGACAATCTCGCGAATTATCCGTTCATCGCCGCGCGCGGCAGCACGGCGATCATGCGAGAGGCGATCGGTGTCTGCGGGCTCATCACCCCCTGGAACTGGCCTCTCTACCAGATCACGGCCAAGGTCGGCCCCGCGCTCGCGGCCGGTTGCACGGTGGTGTTGAAGCCGAGCGAATTGTCGCCGCTGAGCGCCTTGCTATTCGCTGAGGTCATGGACGATGCCGGTTGTCCGCCCGGCGTCTTCAACCTCGTTAATGGAACAGGTCCGATCGTCGGCACTCGTCTGGCGTCGCATCCGCAGGTGGACATGATCTCGATCACCGGCTCGACGCGCGCCGGCGTTCTCGTCGCGCAAGCGGCAGCGCCCACCGTCAAGCGCGTTGCCCAGGAGCTCGGCGGCAAGTCGCCGAATATCATCTTGCCGGACGCCGATCTCAGCCGTGCCGTTCCGCTCGGCGTCGGTGCCGCCTTCCGCAATCTCGGCCAATCCTGCAGCGCACCGACGCGCATGCTCGTGTCTCGCGCACAGATGGAAGAGGTCGAGACCTTGGCGGCCGCGGCCGCTTCAAAACTGGTTGTCGGCGATCCCCTTGTGGAAAGCACGACTCATGGCCCGATTGCCAACCGGCCGCAGTTCGAGCGCGTGCAGACCATGATCAATGTGGGTCTGAACGAAGGCGCCAAGCTCGTCATCGGCGGGCCGGGGCGGCCCGACGACCTTCAGATTGGCTTCTATGCGCGTCCAACCATCTTCTCGGACGTCCGTCGCGACATGCGGATCGCGCAGGAGGAGATCTTCGGCCCGGTGCTGGCGATCATTCCCTACGAGTCGGTCGACGAGGCGATCGCGATCGCCAACGACACCGTCTACGGCCTCGGCGCCCATGTGCAGGGCACTGATATGGAGACGATGCGGATCCTCGCCGGACAGATCCAGTCGGGTCAAGTTCATCTCAATTATCCTGACTGGGACCCCAAAGCTCCCTTTGGCGGCTACAAGCGTTCCGGCAACGGTCGCGAATACGGCCGCGAGGGCATGGAGGAGTATCTGGAGACCAAGGCCGTTCTCGGATTTTACCGGTGAACGCCAGCGATCTACCGGAGCAATCGATTCAGATCGGGGAATTTCAGCATGTTTCCGAAAGGATCGAACGCGGCGAATTGGTTTTGAACGCAATCGGCGCGGTCCTCGAGGGGTCCCGCCGCCCTTCGCCGAACTGGGACTCGGTCGGGCATGAGCAGCTTCGTTCAATCAAGCGGCCAAAAACCCGAGCATCTTGCGAAGTCCGAGATGATTTCAGCACATTCTATCGAGCGCATGGTGCGATGAAGGGCTGATCGGAACTTGCTTTTCGCATTCCTGGCAGCCGAGGTTCGTCGGAACATGTCGCCCCACGTCGAGCACATTCACAGCGATGAGCGTCTCCCGGCCGAGGCCGACGTCGTCATCGTCGGCGGCGGCATCCTCGGCTCTACGGCCGCCTATTACTTGGCGAAGCGCGGCCTCTCTGTGGCGCTCCTCGAGAAGGGCCACGTCGCCTGTGAGCAATCGAGCCGAAACTGGGGTTGGTGCCGCCAGCAGAACCGCGACCGGCGCGAACTGCCGCTCTCGGTGCTGTCCATGCGGCTGTGGGACGAACTCACGCGGAATATCAATCGGGACCTCGGATTTCGACGCTGCGGTCTCGTCTATGCGACCCACGACGAGGCTGTGCTCGCCGGCTGGGAAAGGTGGCGCGAGGTCGCCAGGGAGTACGACGTCGACACCCGCGTGCTGAGCCGGGCGGAGGTGGCCGAGCGCGTCCCCGAAGCGCGCGACAAATGGGTCGGCGGGACCTATTCGGAGCGGGACGGAAAGGCCGAACCTGCGCTCGCTGCGCCGGCTATCGCCGATGCGGCCAGAACTCTGGGTGCCACGATCCACCAGGGATGTGCCGCACGGGCGCTCGACCTGGCCAATGGCAAGATTGCGGGCGTGCACACGGAAAAGGGCTACATCAGAACCAACGCGGTGCTGTGCGCCGCCGGCGCCTGGTCCTCGCGCTTCCTTCGGCCGCTTGGGGTCAGTTTCCCCCAAGCGAGCATCCGGCAGACCGCGCTGCGTTCTACCCCGACAATCAACATCGGCGAGGCAGTCTCGACGCCATACTGCACGATTACGCGCCGACTGGATGGCAGCTACACGCTTGCGATCAGCGGCAAGGCGAACCTCGAAATCACGCCCCAGGCTATCCGGTATAGCCGGGAATTCATGCCGCAGTTCTTGCGTCGCCTGAAGAACGTCAGGCTCGGCATCGGCCAATCGTTCGTCTCGGGGCCGGATTCAATGCCGGCGCTGCTGACCAACGACGACCGGATCTTCGAACAGAATCGCGTGCTGGATCCCGCGCCCTTGAAATGGCTGGTGAGCCAAGTGGTGGAGAGTGTCCGGAAAACCTTCCCACAACTCGGCGAAATCAAGCTCGATAGCGCCTGGGGCGGCTTCGTCGATTGCACGCCGGATGCAGTGCCCGTGGTGTCGCAGGTGGACGGGGTGGAAGGCCTCGTGCTCGCGGCGGGCTGCTCGGGTCACGGCTTCGGTTTGGGCCCGGGGCTCGGCTTTCTGGCCGCACAGCTCGTCGTCAACGACACGCCTTGCGTTGATCCCACACCGTTCCGGCTGTCGCGTCTGGTCGACGGCTCGAAGCTGGACATCGCCGCCATCTGAAGATCGAGCCGGCGATCGAACAGGTCGCGGCCTGATCGCGATTTAGCAGTTCCTAAAGGGCGTTTCCTCCCCAACTTGAGCCACTCCTTTGGGAGTGGCTCTTTCTTTATGGCAAACGATTCGGCTGATCGAGGTGACTCGGCCGAAGATGCATCGTTTGGGCGTCGACGTAAGCATCGCCAGCTCGCCGGCCGATGGTTCAACGGGCAGACTTCTCTCCCAATGGGCAAACGATCGCGCCGGCGTTCATGATGTCCGCCGGATCAAAGGCGGTCTTGATCCGGCGCATCGCCGCGATACGCCCGACATCACCGTACCGTTCCAGAAGGTGCTTCTTGAAACGGCCGACGCCGTGCTCCGCGCTGAACGTGCCGCCGAGCGCCGCAGCCGTGTCGTAGAGTTGCAGCGACAGGCTGCCTTCGATCCGCTTGGTGAACTCCAGCCGGTCGAGATCGGGAGGAACGAGCACGTTGTAGTGCAGATTGCCGTCGCCGACATGGCCGTAGACGGACAGTTCAAGGTCGGCGTCGTACGATCGCACCTGCGAGCCGGCCAGATTGAGAAAGCGCTGAATGGAGGAAATCGGTACCGAGATGTCGTGCTTGACCGATCCGTTCCGGCGCTTCTCGCCCATCCGGGATGGTCTCGCGGAGCCGCCACATCGCGGTCCGCTGCGATCCGCTCTGTGCCAGGAGCGCGTCCTCGATCCATCCGGCCTCGATCGCCTCGGCCAGAACGGCTTCCATCAGATCGTCGAGATCGAGATGGCGCGAGGAAAAGGCGAACTCGACGAGGACGGCGCCTACCGGGCTCACTCCAAGGGGGCGGGTCGGTCATTGCTGCGGTCGCGAGCGCGATGGATCGGGCCGCCATGAATTCGAACGTGGCCAGCAGGTCTGCGGATTCGCGACGCACCAACGTGAGAGGCTCGGCGAGCGGCGCGCCGCTCGCCGAGCTTCAGCCAGGCAGTCGCGCGGTGGACCGGCAAAGGCGCGAGACGCAACACTGCGCCGGTGACAATGCCGAGAGTCCCCAAACGAAGCACTGCTTGACGTCATAGCCGGTGTTGTTCTTCCGCAGCTTGCGCATGTCGGAGACCACCGTGCCGTCCGCCAGCACCGCCTCGATCCCGAGCAGCAGATCGCGCGTCATCCCGTACCTGACGACTGACAGCCCGCCGGCGTTCGTGCCGATGTTACCGCCGATCCGGCAACTGCCTTCCGCGCCGAGGCTGAGCGGCAACAGAAACCCGACATCCGCCGGAGCGTTCTGCACATTTTTTAGAATGGCGTCGGCGTCGACCCGGCACGGGGTCCGCACTCGCCCGGCGATTTGCAGAGGGCGGCTATCGCGTTGCCCTTCTGGCTCGGAATGAGGAACGGCTTACGGCGCTGGAAAAGGAGCTGTCCAATGCCAGGGGATATCGATGCGATGTATCCGATGCCGCTCAGGTCGAGATGGTCGCATCCGCCGTTGAACATGATCTCGGCAAGCCTGGCGTCGTCGTTCACAACGCCGTCGGCGGAGCATTCGGCACATTCCGCGAGATCGACCCAGCCATTTTGAACCGCAACTTTCAGGTCAACACGATGGGGCTGTTGTACCTCGCCAGACGATTTGCACCGGCGATGATCGACGCTGGGAAGGGCGCCATCGCTGCTAGCCCGGTTTCGCAGGTTTCGCGCCAACCAAGGCGGCGCAGCGGATCCTGGCCGAGGGCGATGGCGCGCGAGCTCGGGCCGCGGGGCGTGCACATCGCCTATGTCGTCGTCGACGCGGTGATCGACCTCGAGTGGACAAGGAAGCGCTGGCCGGACCGGCCGGACGACTTCTTCATCAAGCCGCGGGCGATCGCCGACGAGATCTGGCACGTCGTTCACCAGGATCGCAGCGCGTGGTCGTTCAACGTCGAGCTGCGCCCGTTTGGCGAGGCCTGGTAACCCGCAGAGACGAGTGCCTTCCGGCCGCTTGAGCGCCGCGCGTCGGCGTCTCGCTCATCCATGATAAGGACGGGCGGAACGTGTGCACCGGGAGATCGAGAAAAAAGGCTATGATCGCCAATGTGAGCAGGCCTTCGGGAAGAGATGTGTGACGGCAGGATTTACGTTCGCAATATGGCTTCGATCTCTTGCGCTGCTTCGAGCAGCGTAAGGTCCTGTCCGCGCGCGGCGATGATCTGAAGGCCGAATGGAAGTCCGCACCGATCGGCTTCGCACGAAATCGAAATCGCCGGCAGGCGGGCATGATTGACGAAAGGCGTGAACACCGCGTGGGCGCGTGGGCTGGCGGCTTTTCCGCCGATCATGTCAGGGCCGAACTGCGTCAGTGGCCACGCGACGCATGGGACGGTCGGCGTCAGCAGCAGGTCGATCTCGCCAAAGAACGCCGCAAAGGTCTTGGCGATTGCAGTGCTTGCGAGCAGCGCTCCGGCCACCTCGGCGCCTGACCACGACAGCCCCCGCTCGATCTGCTTGGCGATATCGGGATCGAAGACGGTCGGGTCCTTGCGGAACGGCTCGCCATAAAGCGCGGCAAGGCCCGCATGCTGGAGCGGCATGATGGCATCTTCCGTCACGCCCGCCGGCCAGACGGGTTCGTCTCGCATGATGTGCAATCCTGCGGCCGAGAGACGCTCGACGGCAGAAACGAGCCCGTTCGCGACGGCATCATCAACGACGACATCGAGGCCGAGGCGAGGTGAGAATGCGATGCGTAGACCGGCGACGTCGGAGGTCTCTTGCGCGATGCTCGCCGAATCCGGATCGCGCCGATCGGCGCCGGCCATGGTCTTGAACGCCAGCGCGATGTCGGCGACGTCGGTGGCGATCGGCGCGATGACAGAGAGACCGAAGAACGGCTCGGCGAAGCCCGGTCCATAAGGAATTGCGCCGTAGGACGGCTTGAAGCCGGCGACACCGACATGGGCTGGCGGCCTGCGACTGGAGCCGCCCGCATCGGTGCCGATCGCGAGCGGCACGAGGCCGGCTGCGACGGCGACAGCCGGACCGCCCGATGAGCCACCGGGAGTCAACGCGGGGTCGAGCGGGTGCCGCGTCGGCCCGAACAGCGGTGAGGTCGTCACGCCCTTGCTCGCGAACTCGGAGGTTGCCCCGATGCCGACAACGACGGCTCCGGCCTTGCGCAACCGCTCGATTGCGATCGCATCCTGCGGCGCGACGAAATCGGCAAACAGGCGTGAGCCCTGTGTCACGCGCCAGCCGCCGGTCCAGATGTTGTCCTTGACCACAATGGGGACGCCGGCAAGCGGCATCGCTTCGCCCGCGCGCAGCCGATCGTCGACGGCGGCGGCATCGGCAAGCGTGCGCGAGGGATCTATCGTGACCACAGCGTTCAAGCTCTTCGCAGCCTCGATGCGAGCGAGGGCGGCCCTGGCGGTTCCGACCGCACTCGTCCGCCCGGCCGTAACGTCGGCCGCAATCTCGCGCGCGCTAATGACCGGCTTTGTCATGACCTCCCAGATCAGAGCCAATGTGCCGCCTAGCGCGCGGCACGCCAAGGCGAAGAAGGCCGCGCCGAGGCCAGCCACACCATCCAGGATCGAGCAGGGCGGCAGTCGATCCCAGCGAAGCCAGCGCCATGCTGATGGCGATGGCCGCCGCGCACAGGCTCGCGAACGGCCGTGTTTGGGTCTACCATGGAGTTGCGCTCACGGGAGGAACATGGTGGCAGGCGGCATTTCCATTCACGCGGTCGATGTGGCGAGCGGACGGCCCGCGCAGGGGCTGCGCGTCGAGATCTGGCGGATCGATCCGGATTCGGTGCGCGTCGCCGACGGACGGCTCGGCGCCAATGGCGTGCTCGATCATTCCGTTGCGCAAGGTGCCGGTGTGACGGCAGGCGAGTATGAGGTGCTGTTTCATCTCGGCGAGTTCTTTGGCGAGCGCGACGCCTTCCTGACCGTGACGCCGTTCCGCTTCCGCATCAAGAACGTTGACGAGCATTTCCATCTGCCGCTGAAATTCACGCGCTGGGGCTATTCGCTGTTCCGCGGGGCCTGATCAGTTCGTCAGCCGCCGCGACAGGCCCGTGACGCGCTCCATGACCGCTACCAGCGCGACGGTGGCGATGATCAGCACGCCCGACAGCGCGGCGATGGTGACATCGAGCTTGCCTTCGAGGTCCTGCCACATCCGGATCGGCAGCATGTCGGTTGCGGCATCGCGCAGGAACAGCGACACCGGCACGTTGTCGAAGGACGACATGAAAGCGATGAAGGCGCCCGCGATGATGCCGGGCCGGATCAGCGGCAGCACGATCCTGCGGAAGGTGTAGAGGCGGCTCGCGCCCAGCACCGCCGAGCTTTCAAGCAGGGTCGGCTCGAGCTGGGCGAGCGCTGCGACCGTGTTGCGCACGACATAGGGGACGCAAACCACGGTGTGGCCGATCACCAGCGTCAGCAGCGACACCGGCAGGCCGACCAGCGAAAACAGCATCAGGGCGGCGAGGCCGAAGGCAAGCGCGGGCAGCACCAGCGGCGACATGAAGAGGGAATCGAGCAGCCGCGCCGACAGCGTGCGCGATCGCGAGATCGCGAGCGCCGCGGCGACGCCGAGGGCGACGGACAGGCCGGTCGCCCACAGTGCCACGATCAGGCTGTTCTTCGCGGCGAAGTGCAACTGCCAGGCATTCCACAGCTCGGCGTACCAGCGCAGCGAATAGCCCGGCGGCGGGAAGCGCAGCGAGAAGCCGCTGGTGAAGGAGACGATCAGCACCACGAGCGAAGGCGCGATGATGATAACAAGCGCGATCACGGCGATCACGGTCATGACGAGCTCGAAGCTGATCGCCTCCCAGGTGCGCTTGCGGCCGCTCATCAGGCGCCTCCATAACCGCGCGACATGCGGCCGAGCGTGGTGAAGACCGAGACCACCGCGAGCACGGCGAGCAGGAAAATGATCGAGATCGCGGCCGCGAACGGCCAGTTCTGCAACGTCGAGGCCTGCTGGTAGAGATACATCGGCATGAACAGCATCTGCCCGCCGCCGATCAGCGACTGGGTGATGAAGGCAGTGATCGCGGCGGCATAGGTCAGCGTGCAGCCGGCGATGACGCCGGGCAGAGACAGCGGCAATACGACGCGGAAGAAGGTGCGCCAGCTTCCGGCACCGAGCGAGCAGGAGGCATCGTCGAGATTGGGATCGATGCGGCCGAGCGCGGTGATCAGCGGCAGCGTCATCAGCGGCATCTGCACCTGCGCCAGCGCGATCACCACGCCGAACTGGGTGTACAGCAGCTTTACGGGTGTATCGATGATGCCGAGCGATTGCAGCGTCGCATTGATGATGCCCTGGCGTCCGAGGATGACGATCCAGGCGAAGGTGCGCACCACGACGCTGGTCAAAAGCGGAAGCAGCACGATCAGGATGATGATGGTCTGAAGCTTTGGCCCGACCCGCTGATACAGCCAGGCGATGGGAAAGCCGAGCAGGAGGCAGACGGCCGTCACCTCGGCGCCCAGCAACAGCGTCGAGCCCAGCACGCCGAGGCTGAAGGGATCGGTCAGGAAGTGCAGGTACTGGCCGAGCCCCCAATGGAGCCCGGCGGTGTCGTTGTGCAGCGAGAGCCAGAACAGTTGCAGCAGCGGTGCGACGAAGAAGACCAGGAAGAACAGCGCCAGCGGCGCTGCCAACCCCATTCCGTAGGATGTCACGTCCCGTGATGCCGGTGCTGCGCCCATAGCTTAGATCTTGATCTCGCGATTGAAGCGCTCGATCCAGGCCGAGCGCTGCTCGTTGATCTTCTTCCAGTCCTGGAACACGAATTTCTTCTTCAGTTCAGTGGTGTCCTTGGCAAGCACGCGCGCGATCTCGCCGCCCATGGTGACCTTGGAGTTGGTCGGCACGATCAGATAGGGCGGGTTCATCAGTGTGGTCTGCACCTCCGGCGTCATCGCCGCCTCGATCAGCTTGAAGGCAAGCTCGCGATTGGGCGAGTTCTTGACGATGTGGATCGTGGTCTTGAAGGCGATGGCGCCTTCCTTCGGCGCCACGAACTCGACCGGCACGCCGCGCGCTTTCAAGATCTGGATGGCGTTGAAATTGCCGGGCGAGATGTCGATCTGGCCCTGCTGGAACAGGGTCGCGAGTGCGCCGGGATTTGCGGCGACCGCGGCGAGATTGGGCTTGAGCTCCTCCAGCGCCTTGAAGCCAGGATCGACATTGGTCTCCGAGCCGCCGCGCATCTTGGCGATCTCGACCAGCCAGCCGGTGCCGAGCGTCGAGTTGAGATTGGTGATGCCGACACGGCCCTTGAACTCCGGCTTCCAGAGATCGGCCCACGAGGTCGGCGGCGTCTTGACGGCTTCCGGATTGTAGGTGAGGCCGACGACCTGGAAGAACGGGGCAGGGCCCATCGGCTCCTGCGCCTCGGCGATCAGGTCCTTGTAATAGGCGCTCTTCTCGACAGGATAGGGCTCGACCAGATCCTGGCCGACGGCGACGAGCGCGGGACCGGGATCGTGCAGCATGACGTCGATCGGCGGATTGGCCTTGGCGGCGTTGACCTTCGCGATCTGGTCGACCGAGAGCATCGGATCGAGCACGATCGCGGCATCCGCATTCGCTTTCCGGAACGCCGGCACCAGCACGGCCTTATGGGCCTCCTCCCAGCTTCCGGTAAAAGTCGCAAACACCAGCGGGCGAGCCTGGGCAAAGCTCATCCCGGGAAACGCCTTCGTGGCGCCGAGTGTGAGGGCGGTGGTCAGCAGGCTTCGGCGGTTGAGGATCATGTCGAGCTCCCTGGATGGTGACTGGACCTAAAGTGTTGCGGGAAAGGCGTTGGCGAGCGAGGGCGCGAGCGGAGCGAGGCGTACCGCGGCGCCATTCTCCAGCGCGCGCGTCTCGCCGATGCGCGCCTGGGAAACCTTGACGCCGGAGCCGTCGGCGGTCGTGACTTCGTGCACGACGGTCGCGCCGAGCGGCAGCGACATGCCGACGACGCCGGCAAAGCCGGTGTCGTCGCTGACGAATTGCAGATGCTCGGGGCGGATGCAAACGGTGACGCGCCCGCCTTCGGCAAGGGCGCCGCCCGCAGGCCGCGCGATGATCTCCGCGCCCGCATCGAGCCGCACCTTCGCCGCCGTGCGGTCCGCCGCGACCACAATTCCGGGCATCCGGTTGGTGGAGCCGACGAACGTGTTCACGAACAGCGTCTGCGGGCGGTCGTAGACGTCAGATGGCGTTCCGAACTGTTCGAGCTTGCCGTGGCTGAGAACGGCGACACGGTCAGCCATCGACAGTGCCTCTTCCTGGTCGTGCGTCACGATGAGCGTGGTGATGCCCGACACACGCTGCAGCCGCTTGACCTCGATCTGCATGTCCAGCCGCAAATTCTTGTCGAGCGCGGCAAAGGGCTCGTCCAGCAGCAGGATCGACGGCCTGATCGCGAGCGCGCGGGCAAGGGCAACACGCTGCTGCTGGCCGCCGGAGAGCTGTCGTGGCAGACGCTCCGCCATGGTCGACAATTGCACCAGCTCGAGCAGGCGCTGCGCCTCGCGCTGGCGCGATGTCTTGTCGACGCCGCGCGCGGCGAGCCCGTAAGCGACATTCTCGCTGATCGAGAGGTGCGGGAACAGCGCATAGTTCTGGAACACGATGCCGACGGCGCGCTTGTTCGGCGGCAACGCGTCGACGATGTCGTCGCCGATGATGATCCGCCCCTGCGTCTGCGCCATGAAGCCGGCGATGATACGCAGCAACGTGGTCTTGCCGCAGCCGGACGGGCCGAGCAGCGCGATGATCTCGCCACCCTTGATGTCGAGATTGATGTTCTCGACCGCAAGCGCTCCACTCGGATAGCGGTGGGTGACCGCGTCGACGACGAGCGATCGGCCGCTTGGCGCATCAGCCATGGTGTTGCCTCCCGTTGCCCCAGAAGAGAAAGCAAGTCTCGTGCCCGTCATGCTCGCCTTTCGATGCGAGGTTTGGCATTGTGGGGCGATGACATCGATTTGCGAGCTCTCGGCCACAACTCTTGCGCGCGCGATTGCGAAGGGCGAGTTGTCTTCGCGCGACGCCGTCGAGGCGCATCTGGCGAGGATCGCTGACCGGGATCCGCAATTGGCGGCATTCGTGACCGTTGATGCCGAAAGCGCCCGCCGCGCCGCGGAAATGGTGCGTCCGCACCGGTCGGGCCGCTGCATGGCGTGCCCGTCGCGATCAAGGACCTCACCGACACCGCGGGGCTTGCGACCACCTACGGCTCGGTGCTGTTCCGCGATCACGTCCCGGCCGAGGACGATCTCATCGTGGCGCGGCTGCGGCGCGCCGGCGCGATCATTCTGGGCAAAACCAACACGCCGGAGTTCGGCTTTGGTGCGGTCTGCACCAACAAATTGCGCGGGCCGACACGCAATCCGTTCGATCCCGCGCTGACTTCCGGCGGATCGTCCGGCGGTTCTTCCGTCGCCGTCGCGACCGGTATGGCGCCGCTGGCGCACGGCACCGATTTCGGTGGCTCGGTGCGCACGCCCGCCAGCTTCTGCGACGTCGCCTCGATCCGGCCGACACCTGGCCGCATCCCGTCGCCGCGCCGGCCGCTCGGCTGGGACATGCTGGCGACCCATGGCTTCCTGGCCCGCAGTGTCGACGATCTCGAGCTTGCGCTGTCGGCCTGCGCCGGAAGCGATGCGAATGATCCCCTCTCGCTCGGAAGCGCGGGTGATGATCGTCCGATCGCTGGCCGTCCCCGGATTGCCGTCACGCCCGATTTCGGCGTGGCGCCGGTTGCACGCGAGGTCCGTGCGCGCTTCGCTGCGGCTTGCGAGGCGCTCGCGCGTGTTGGCGATGTCGAGCTGTCCTCGCCCGATTGTGGCGGGGCGATCGAAACTTTTCGTACGCTGCGCGGCGCGCACATCGCGAGCAGCTATGGCGAGTTGCTGAGGATGCGGCGCACCGAACTCACTCCGACGGTGATCTGGAACATCGAGGCCGGCGCGAAGCTGTCCGCGGAGGCTTACCTGAAGGCCGAACGACGCCGCACCGTGATCTATCGCAGCTTCTGCGAGCTGTTCACCCGTGCTGATTTCCTCGTCGCGCCGGCTGCATCCGTCTTCCCCTGGCCGAATGAGATCGCCGACGTCACCGCAATCGATGGGACCGCGCTGGAGACGCCCATCGACTATCTCGCCGTCACCTTCATCGTGTCGCTGGTCGGCTTCCCTGTCCTGACTTTGCCGGCGCCGCGAGGGGAGAATGAGCTGCCCTTCGGCATCCAGATCATCGCGCCACCGGGATGCGAGTCCCGCTTGTTTGCCTTCGGCCCTATCCTCGAGAACGAACTGGGCTTTTCGCATCGCCGGCCGCCTCTCTGATCAGCTGTCGCGATGCTCGAGCCGGGCGGCGAGCGCGTCGGCAAGGCCGGTGGTCGGCTTGGCGGCGGGGCGGCGGAACGTGCCTGCGCTCGCCTTACGCAGGTGCAGCGCATGAAGCGCTTCGGCTTGCTTCACGGAGGCGATGACCTGATCGACCACGGGGACAGGGATCCGGTCGGCGACGCGCTCGGCAAGGCCGGACAGCGGCGCGCCCGCAAAGATCAGTACATCGGCCTCGTCCTCGACGATGGCGCGCTGGGCGAGCTCGACCAGCACGTCTTCCTTCTCGGTGCCGACCTCGGAGATCACCTGAAACGGCGCATCGAGCATGCGGATGCCGGCGCACCGCTCCCACAATCCGTGGGCGCGCACGCACTCCTCGTACCAGGGCCCCAAGGCTTGTGCGAAAGTGACAATGGCGAAGCGCCGTCCAGCCATGCAGGCGGTCAGCATGGCCGCTTCCGCCATGCCGATCACGGGGATGTCGAAGGTCTCGCGCGCCGCGAACAGGCCGGGATCGCCGAAGGCCGCGATGATCGCGGCATCGACCTTCTTGTGCTGCTCCGCCAGCATCTCCAGCGCGATGGCGCCGCCGATCTGCGCCTCGGTGCGCGTTGCGATATAGGGCACGCCGCGGGTCGCGGTGCAGGGGATCAGCTCGGTGCCTGATAAGGCCGCGCGCTGCCCGACACCCAGCATCAGCTCGGTGACTGCGGTGCTGGTGTTGGGGTTGAGCAGCAGCAGCTTCATGATTACGCCGCCGTCCGCTTGGCCTGAGAGGCGGCGAGGACTTCGAGCAGGGCCGTGCCGGTCCGCGCGACGTGGGCGCCGAGCAGGCGGCCGGCGGCTTCGCCGTCGCGCGCCTCGAGGGCGGCCAGGATATCGGCGTGCTCGTCGACCGAATTGCTCCAGCGCCTGTCGGCGCCGAGCGCGAGATAACGCGCACGTTCGGCGCGCGAGATCAGCGTCTCGTGCGCCTCGCGCAGCGGCGTGTTGCGGGCCATGCGGACGATGATGTTGTGGATCTCGCCGTTGATGGCGAAATAGTCGTCGAGCTTGCCGCTGCGGTGATGACCTTCCATCCGGGTCTGAAGCGTGCGGAGGCGGGCGAGATCACGCTCGGTCGCGCGCTCCGCGGCGAGCTCGGCGGCCAGCCGCTCGATGCCGGCCAGCGCTTCGAACAGCTCAGAGATGCCGTCGATCGCTATATCGGCGATGCGCGGGCTGCGGTTCGGGCGCAGCTCGATCAACCCTTCCGCCGCCAACACCTTCATCGCCTCGCGCAAGGGGGTGCGCGACACCCCGAGCTCCTTCGACAGCTTCGTCTCCTGGGTCTGCGATCCCGGGGGCAGCTCGCCGCGAATGATCATCGTCCGCATCCGCGCAGCGGCGCGCTCATGCAGGCCCATCCGCTTGAGTTTGGGCGACTTTCGTCCCTTCGGCGCTTCCGATTTTGGCTGCACGCGTGCCTCACTTCTCATGTTGATCCTAGCCGTTTCCGGCCCTTTTGCTTGCCCAAAATATCGACGTATCTCGCTGAAAACAATGGCATAGCGCGCAAATTGTATGCAGCATGCAAAAACCGGATTGCGCTGCGGCGAAGGGCGGCGGATGATCGTTTCCGACGCGCGAGATCCCGCGCGCCTTCGAAACGGAGTAAGCGATGCGGACGAGTTTGCGACTGGGCCTCGTGGTGATGGCGGCGGTGCTTGGCGGAAGCGAGATCGCCTCGGCGCAAGTCCCGAAGATCAAGCTCGGCTACGCCAAATGCGCGCACTGCCTGCCGATGTCGCTGGTCCCCGGGTTGGCCAGG
Source organism: Bradyrhizobium zhanjiangense (assembly GCF_004114935.1). NCBI lineage: Bacteria > Pseudomonadati > Pseudomonadota > Alphaproteobacteria > Hyphomicrobiales > Nitrobacteraceae > Bradyrhizobium > Bradyrhizobium zhanjiangense. The sequence goes on along the minus strand of NZ_CP022221.1, from coordinate 6,057,316 downwards.
AACGTCGAGGTCGAGGCCACCGGCTTCAACTCGGGCAATGACGTGCTCACCGCGCTGGTGTCGAAGAGCATCGACGTCGCGCAGGTCACCTACCTCCACTACATCACCGCGCTCGACAAAGGTTTTGACGTCGTCGCCGTATCGGGCCAGATCAATGGTGGCTCGGAATGCCTGTCCTCCGCGAAGCTGAGCCTTCTGCCTGAGGACTGGGCCACGTTCAAGACGACCGTTGCGAAGGCGAAGAGCGACGGTCAGCCGCTCAAGGTTGCGGCCTCCCGCGGCAATGCGCAGGACATCCACATGCGCGGCGCGTTCCTGAAGCAGGGCGTCGATCCCAACAAGGACATCCAGTTCATCAACATCCCCAACCCTTCCGACCATCTTGCAGCGCTCCAGCGCGGCGAGGTCGACATGATCTGCTCGGTCGAGCCGTTCGCCTCGCAGATCCGGCTCGCCGGCGCCGGCAAGCATTTTGTGCTGCCGTATGAGCAGGCCGCGGGCAATCTGACCAATTTGATCGTCACCCGGTCCGACGTGATCGCGGGCCAGCGCGCCGGCGTCCAGGGCGTCGTCAGCGCCGTGGTCGAGCTCGACAACAAGCTGATCGCTGACAGGGCGCCGTGGATCGAGGTCATCAACAAGCTCACCGGCCTCGACAAGAATGTCGCGACCGAGGCGCTGAAGAATGCCTCGCCCGATCCCGCGATCCATCGGTCGCAGACGCTGGCGATCGCCGCGATGATGCGCGACCTCAAATACATCTCGAAGGATGTCGCCGCGGAAGCGGAGAAGAACATGGACTATTCGTTCCTGGAGCAGGCGACGGGAAAATCCAAGAATGACCTCGGTTACTGACGTCTCGCCAGCAAGGCCGGCGTTTCGGCTGACGCGGGCGCTCCAGGGGCTCGAACGCCTCATCGTCCCCGTGCTGCTGATTGCGGGCTGGGAAGCCTTCGCCCGCAGCGGCATGCTGCCGCCGGCGCTGCTGCCAGCGCCGAGCGCGGTGCTGCATGCGCTCGGCGACTGGGTGTTCGGCTTCGATGAGACCACGCAGACCTATTCCGGGCACTGGCTGCGCGATGCGCTCGCAAGCGCCTTGCGCGTGTTCGGCGGCTTTGCGCTGGCAAGCCTGCTCGGCATTCTCGCCGGCGTCGCGATCGGCTGGTCGCGCCTGTTCGAGAAGACACTGGAGCCGACGCTGCAGATGCTGCGTCCGATCCCACCGGTGTCCTGGATTCCGCTGGCTATCATCTGGTTCGGCATCGCTGACAAGCCGGCGATCTTCCTCGTCTTCCTCGGCGCCTTCTTTCCCGTGCTGATGAACAGCATCCACGGCGTGAAGACCGTGGATCATAATCTCGTCCGCGCCGGCGCGATGATGGGCGCCAATAGCCGCCAAATGCTGACCGACATCGTGCTGCCGGCGGCGCTGCCCTCGATCTTTGCCGGCCTGCGCATCGCGGTCGGCTCGGCCTGGATGCTGACGGTCACGGCTGAGATGGTCGCGGTGAAGAGCGGCCTCGGCTACGTGCTGTGGGATTCCTATTACTTCCTGCGCTACGATATCGTGCTGGCCGCGATGATCTCGATCGGGCTGCTCGGCTATCTCTCCGACCTCGGCCTCAAGGCGATCATGGCGCGCACGCTGCGCTGGCAGCAGACAACCACCGTGCAGGGCAGGGCGGGCTGATGGCGGCAATCGAGCTTCGCAACATCGTCAAGGTGTTTTCCGACAAGCGGCGCGGCCGCGATCTCTTGACACTGGACAACATCAATCTCGACATCGAGGCCAACGACTTCGTCTGCTTGCTTGGCCCCTCCGGCTGCGGCAAGTCGACCCTCCTGAACATCATCGCCGGGTTCGAACAGGCGACCTCCGGCCGTACGCTTGTCGACGGCAAGCAGGTGAAGCGGCCCGGCTCGGACCGCGGCGTGGTATTCCAGCAACCGACCCTGATGCCGTGGCTGACCGCGATCGACAACATCGCATTCCACCTCAAGCTCAAGGGCGTCGCCAAGGCCGAACGGCACGACCGCGCCATGGAGTTCATAGATCTCGTCGGCCTGCGCGGCTTCGAGCACCATCATCCCTCTGAAATGTCCGGCGGCATGAACCAGCGCGTCGGCATCGCCCGCGCGCTGCTGATGAATCCGAGCGTGATCCTGATGGACGAGCCGTTTGCGGCGCTGGACGCCCAGACCAAGCTCGAAATGCAGGAGGAACTGGTCGCGATCTGGCAGAAGCGGCGCTGCACGATCGTGTTCGTCACCCACAGCGTCGACGAGGCGCTAGTGCTCGGCAACAAGATCGTGGTGATGACGAAGCGGCCGGGCCGGATCCGCGAGGCCGTCAATTTTGACTTGCCGCGCCCGCGCGACATCACGGGTCCTGAGTTCAACGATGCCAAGCGCCATATCCTGGCTTTGATCCGCGAGGAGTCGACGCGCCTCGCGCAGGCGTCGTAAGGTGTCGCCATGCGCAAGCGCCTCGGCATGATCACGCCGTCCTCCAACTCCGTGCTCGAGCCCGTCACCAGCGCCGTGCTGGCCGGCACCTCCGGCGTCACGGCGCATTTCTCGCGTTTCCGTGTCACCGAGATCGCGCTCGACGCCGCCGCGCTGAGCCAGTTCGACGCCTCGGTGATGCTGCCGGCGGCGGATCTGCTCGCCGACGCCAAGGTCGACGCCATCGCCTGGAACGGCACGTCCGCGAGCTGGCTGGGCATCCAGCGTGACATGAGCCTGTGTGAAGCGATCAAGGCGCGCACAGGCGTGCCGGCGACGACGTCGACGTTGGCCTGCATCGACGCGGCGCGCGCGCTGCAAGCCAGACGCGTCGGCCTAGTCTCGCCTTACACGGACGACGTGCAGCGCCGGATCGGACACGTCTGGGCCGAGGCGGGCATCGCTCCGCACACGGAGCGGCATCTCGGCCTGCGCGACAATTTTTCCTTTGGCGAGGTCGAGCCGAGGGTGATCGCCGGCATGATCCACGCCGTCGCTGCCGAGGGCGCCGATGCCGTCGTCATCCTCTGCACCAATCTCGACGGCGCGGGGCTTGCGGCCTCGCTCGAACGGGAATTGGATATCGCCGTGCTGGACTCGGTCGCAGTGACGCTATGGCGGACCCTCAGCCTCGCCGGCGGCGATATCAACACCCTTTCAGAGTGGGGCCGGATCTTCCGGACAGCCCCAGTCATCAGGTGATGGAGACGGCAGTGACGCAGCTCGATCTTGCCATCCGCGGCGGCACCATCGTGACGGCCAGCGACGAGTTTCGCGCTGATATCGGCATTCGGGACGGCCGTATCGTCAGCATTGCCGACAACGTCGATGGCGCGACACGCGAGATTGATGCGACGGGGCTGCTCGCGCTGCCGGGCGGCATCGACAGCCACGTTCACATTTCGCAGCCGTCGGGACCTGACGTGGTGATGGCCGACGACTTTGCGTCGGCGACGCGCGCTGCTGCGGCCGGCGGCAACACCATGGTGCTGCCCTTTGCACTCCAGGAGAAGGGCACCTCGCTGCGCGCCTGCGTCGAGGACTACCGCAAGCTCGCCGCGGGCGAGTGCTACATAGACACGGCGTTTCACCTGATCATCTCTGATCCGACAGCCGTCGTGCTCGGCCAGGAGCTGCCGGCCCTCGTCAAGGACGGCTACACCTCGTTCAAGGTGTTCATGACTTATGACGATCTCGTGCTTAGCGACAAGCAGCTGCTCGAGGTGTTCGATGTGGCGCGTCGCGAGAAAGCTCTGGTCATGGTCCATTGCGAGGGCTACGACGCCATCCGCTTCCTCACCGCGAAGCTGGAACGCGACGGCCAGATCGCGCCCTATTATCATGGAGTGTCACGTCCGCAGGCTGTCGAGCGCGAGGCGACGCATCGCGCCATCAGTCACGCCGAGATAGTCGGCGTGCCCATCATGATCGTTCACGTCTCCGGACGCGAGGCGATGGAGCAGGTGCGCTGGGCGCAACAGCGCGGGTTACCCGTGCATGCGGAGACCTGCCCGCAATACATCACGCTCACGGCCGACGATATGAAGGGCCTGAACATGGACATCACCGGTGCGAAATATGTCTGCTCGCCGCCGCCCCGTGATGTCGAAAGCCAGCAGGCGATCTGGGAAGGAATCACGACCGGCGTGTTCCAGACGTTCTCGTCCGATCATTGCCCGTTCCGCTACGACGATCCCAGGGGCAAGCTGACGCCGAACGCCCGCACCTCGTTCCGCTGGGTGCCGAACGGCATCCCCGGCGTCGAGACGCGGCTGCCGATACTGTTCTCCGAGGGCGTCTCGAAGGGACGCATCACGCTGCAGAAGTTCGTCGAACTGACCGCGACCAACCACGCCCGCATCTACGGCCTCTATCCGCGCAAGGGCTCGATCGGCGTCGGCTTTGATGCCGATATCGTGCTGTGGGACCCTAAGCTGAGGAAGAAGATTCAGCAGGCCGATCTTCACCACGGCGCGGACTATACGCCCTGGGAAGGCTTTGATGTCACCGGTTGGCCCGTCACCACAATTGCACGCGGCCGGGTCGTGTACGACCAGGGCGAGATAGTCGGCGACAAAGGCTCGGGTGAGGTGCTGAGCCGCGGCAAGTCGAGCCTGATCTGACCAGGCGCAGCTCGCGCGGCGCCTGGTCTGGCGAAGGACGCGCTCAGGGCATGCGGGATTTTGCCAGGACGCAGTGGACGCCCTTGTTGCCGTCGACCATCTGCGTAACCCTGAGGTCGGCGGCGATCGAGCAAAGCGTATAGGCGTCCTGCGCGCTGAGGCCGCTCCTCTCGCGAATCAGCGCGATCATGTCGCGCAGCGCCGCCTTGGCCGCATCGTCGAGGTCTTCATCGAATCCCATCGTGATCCAGTCGACCGCGGTTTCCGCGCGCGGGGAGGCGAGGCGAAGATCGCGCCGGACGTGGAATTCGAAGGTGCCGGTGAGCGCGGCCTCGATCGCCGTCAGGCAGACCTCTCCATCGCCCTGGAGCGCATGGCCGTCGCCGGCGGAGAACAGCGCGCCCGGCACGAAGACAGGAAAATAAAGCGTGCTGCCAGCGCCGAGCTCCTTGTTGTCCATGTTGCCGCCGAACGCCCGCGGCTCCTTCGACGACAGCCGGCCCCAGCCCGGCGGCGGCGCGACGCCGAAATTGCCGAAGAAGGGGGACAGCGGCAGCTCCTGTCCCCAAGGCAGGCGCGCCACGTTACGCGCGCGGTCAAGCGGAATGTGGAGAAAATCCTCGGGCAGCGTGCCGAGCATCGGCACCTGCAGGTTCCAGCCCCAATTGCAGCGTAGTTCGATACTCAGCACGCGCACTTCCAGCACGTCGCCGGGCTCGGCGCCCTCGACGTGGATCGGCCCGGTGAGAAGGTGCGGCCCCGGACCGCGAAAGGTGCTTGCCAGCACCTCCGCATGCCCGGGAACGATGTCAAAGCCGAACGACGGATCAGGCAGATCGTCCGGCTCGCCCGAGAGGGTCTCGATGGTCACCCGGTCTCCGGATGCGATCCGGAGCACCGGCTTCAATCGTCCGTCCCAGAGTCCCCACTGGACGTTTTCGGGAATGGATCGCAGAACGTGGTCCATGACTCCACCGTCACTGCCGCTGCTATCTGCCTGCGCCGCTCGCAACGATGGAGGAGGGTGAGGTCGAGAACTTGCCGAGCCCGAGATAGACGAGGCCCGCAACCCCGATGCCGAACAGCCAACTCAGATCGGCGCCGCCGAGCAGATTGATCGAGATTGGCCCCTGCAGCGCGCCGACGAGGCCGTCTTCCACCAGCCATCCGGCGACCAAGCCCGCGCAGAACGCGGTCATGCCGGCCCAGTTGATGTCGCCATAGGCGCTGGTCTCCGGCGAGCGATAGAGCTCGGCGATGTCGATCTTGCCCTTCCGCTTGATGAAGAAGTCGGCCGGCACCACCCCGGCCCACGGGCTCATCCACAGCAACAGGCTGATCATCCAGTTGTCGAACGCTTTCGCGAAAGACGGCGCGAAGATGAAATACAGCGTGACCAGATAGCCGGCGACGCCGACGATGACGGTGAGCCAGAAGCGCGAGAACTTCAGCCCCGCGCTCAGCGCTGCCAATGTCGCCGAATAGACGTTGAGGATGTTGGTGGCGATCGGGCCGTGCAACACCATCAGCAGCACGAGGATGCTGACCGGCCCGCCGAACACCGCGCTCACCATCTTGGCGGGATCGGTATCCAGCGTCGTCGAGGCGATGGTCGCGCCGAGAATGCCGAGCCAGACCGTGGGCACGAACATGCCGACGTAGCTGTACCAGAAGACGGATTTCGACGGCACGCTTTTCGGCACGAAGCGCGAATAGTCGGAGGCCCAGGTCACCCAGGAAATGCCCCAGCCGACCCCGATCGCGGTCGTCAGCAGCGTCAGCATCGCCAGATGTGCACCCGGAGGCAGCGAGGTCGTCAAGTTCCAGTTGACGACGCCCGGGCGCGTCCATGCCAAAACGCTCATCAGCACCATGATGGCGATGGTCGGCGGCACGGTGTACTTCTCGAAGGTGCGGATCGCGTAGAAGCCGTAGATTCCGATCAGCACCTGCACGGCCATCACCAGCGTGATGACGACGATCTCGACCGGCCATGTGTCGGGAACGCCGAACTGCCCGAGAATGCCCATCGAGATCTTGACCGGGAAGTAGGTGTTGACCCCGATCCAGCCCAGCGTCATCAGGAACATCAGGATGCTCGGCAGGTAGGCGCCGCGGACCCCGAACGCGGACCGGCTCAGCACCATCTGATTGACGCCGGTCTTGTGCCCCATCACCGTGAAGGTCGCGAAGATCGCGCAGCCGACGATATTGCCGAGCACGATGACCGCAATCGTCTCCATCAGGCCAAGCTTGAGGATGATGCCGAGCGCGCCGAGCGCCCAGTTCACCGGCGCGATGTTGGCGCCGGCCCAGATCCACATCTGCTGCGGCCCGGTTGAGTCCCGGTCCGCGTCGGGAATTGGCTCGATGCTGTGAAGATCAGCGCGAAGTTCGGAATCCGTCATGACATCCCCCAATACGAAGCACGCTTCGCATCATCGCAGCATAAATCGTGCCATCGGTTGTGGCCGGCCGGAGCAGGGCCCGCATGGATGCCGGGATGCAGCGTCGCTGCGTCGGATTGCTGTTGGATTCTCAAGCGCGCTTCGACCTCGCGTGTGAACTGGCCGCCGCAACTACGAGGTGGCGATCCTCTGCGCGAGCCCGTGGGCGAGAGGCAAGGGACGTTGCATGGCTGAGCAGCGGTACGATGATAAATTGAGCAGCCCAACCCAAAAGCGCGGCAGCTGCGTCTAGTCGAATAAGGCAGTGGCACTGTCGCGACTGGGGTGGCCGGCCACGATGCGCTGCATCATTTCGATGAACTGCGCCTGTTCCCGCTCGCTGAGATCCCCCAGTGTCGCGCGATGCGCCCGTCGCGCCGCGCCCTCGATCTTGACCAGCAAGGCTGCGCCGGCCGGCGTCAATCGGCACAGGCGCGCCCGGCGATCGTCCTTGTTGACCGCGCGCTCGACCAAGTTTCGTGCCGCGAGACGCTTCAATGCGCCGGTCGTGGTGGTGCGATCAAGGGCTATATCGGCCGCCAAAGTGGTCTGATCGGCGGTTTCGCGCACCGCCAGCGCCGAGAGGAGGCTGTATTGCAGCGGCGTGATCTCGAACGCGCCGCAGGCCTCCTGAAACAGTGCGACGTGAATCTGGTGCAGCCGGCGGATCAGATATCCGGGTCGTTGCGACAAGGGCCAGGGGCGGTGCCTGCTCCCGCCGCGACGTGTCTTCGCCTGCCGCAATGCACACTCTCCCAATCCAAATCCCTGCCGCGCTTAGCTCGATTCGAACCCGCTCGCCACCGCTGGATCATGGCACGAAGCTTGCTTTTGTCAAAATGCGAAGCATGCTTCGTAATTCGGGCGATGCCGGTCGCTCGTTCAAGGAGAGGAGAGCGCCCATGTCCGTTACTGCCAGCTTCGACCTTCTACTGCGAGGCGGTCGCGTGATCTGTCCGGTCTCCGGCGTTGATGGCATCAAGGACGTCGCCATCCGCAACGGCAGGATTGCAGCCGTCGCGTCCGACATTCTGCCGACCAGCGCCAAGGAGGTCGTCGACGTCAGCGGCAAGCTGGTGCTGCCCGGGCTGATCGACACCCATGCACATGTCTATCAATATGTCTCTGGCCGCTTCGGCATGAATCCCGACATGGTCGGCGTTCAGTCGGGCGTGACGACGCTGGTCGACCAGGGCGGCCCGTCCTGCATGACGCTGCCCGGCTTTCGTCACTTCATCGCCGAGCCCGCAACGTCGCGCGTCTATGCCTTTCTGTCGGCCTATCTCGTCGGCGGACTCGAGGGGCACTATTATCCGCAACTCTACAGTCCCGACGGCGTCGACATCGATGCGACCGTCAAATCGGCGGCGGCCAATCTCGACATCGTGCGCGGCATCAAGGCCCATGCCGAGATCGGCGGTTTCGCGCGCTGGGGAATTCGCGTCATCGAGATGGCGGCGGAGATCGGCCGCCGCGCCGATCTCCCGGTCTATGTGCATTTCGGCCAGCTTTGGGGCCTGCCGGAGAGCGGCGCCAATGGCGAGGATGCGGACACCATCCTCACGCGCGTGATCCCGCTCTTGCGCGAAGGCGATATTCTCGCCCATCCGTTCACGCGCCATCCCGGCGGGTTCGTCAACCGCGAGGGCGAGGTGCATCCGGTGATCCAGGCGGCGCTCGATCGCGGTTTGAAGGTCGACGTCGGTCACGGCAGCCACTTCTCGTACCGGCTTGCGAGGAAGGCGATCGCCGCCGGCATCATCCCGACCACGCTGGGCGCCGACATTCACGGCTACAATACGCATGTGCCGGCACCGGCCGGCACGCCGGACCAGCACGAGGACGATGAGAACCACCCATTCGCAGGGCAGGCGAAGTTCAGCCTGGTCCAGGCGATGAGCTCGATGATGGCGCTCGGCCTGTCGCTCGAGCAAGTGGTGCCGATGGTCACCTCCAATCCCGCAAAGATGCTCGGCCGCAGCGAGGAGATCGGCGCGCTCAAGGTCGGCATGGGTGCCGACGTCTCCGTGCTCACGGAGAAGAACGGCCGCTTCGTCCTCACTGACAACGAGAAGAACGAGGTCATCGCCGAGCGCTTGCTGCAGCCGGCCTTCTGCCTGCGCGCCGGCACGCGCTTCGACTCGGTCGCACCGATCCTGCCGCAGGCCGTCGCGGCATAGGGCCGCGTGGTGAGGGAGAACGCCGGCGTGCGCAACGAGCTAGAGTTTCCTTCTGGCAAGTCCGGTCAGGGCGTTGGCGCACGGCTGCCGCGGAAGGAGGATGACCGCCTGATGCGCGGCCGCGGCCAATACGTCGCCGACATCAGGCTGGCAGGCCTTCAGGACGTCGCCTTCGTGCGCAGCCCGATGGCGCATGCGCGCATTTGCGGCATCCACGTGCCCGAGCGTTATCGCGGCAGCGTGTTCGCGGCGGCCGATCTCGTCGGGATCAAGCCGATCCGCGCGGTATCAGGGCTGCCGGGCTTCAAGGTATCCGAACAACCGGTGCTGGCCACCGGCAAGGTGCGCCAGGTCGGCGAGCTCGTTGCGATGTGCCTTGCGCCGACGCGCGCCGAGGCCGAGGACATCGCGGCCTCCGTGACGCTCGATCTGGAGGAGCTTCCCGCGGTCTACGACATGTTGAAGGCGCGCGAGCCCGGCTCGGCGCTGGTGCACGAGCATTGGGGTGACAACATCTTCCTCGAGACCAATTACGAGGTCGACATCTCCGCCGCGCTCGATGCGCCGATCAAGGTGACGCGCGAGATCGCGACGGCGCGGCAATGCATGTCGCCGCTCGAAGGCCGCGGCGTGGTTGCGACGTTCGACCGGCGGCTGGATCAGCTCACGCTGCATTCCGCGGCACAGATGCCGCACATCACCCGCAGCGGCCTTGCCGAATGCCTCGGCATGGAGGAGGGCAGGATCCGCGTGGTCTCGCCCGATGTCGGCGGCGGTTTCGGTCACAAGGGCATTTTGCTGCCCGAAGAGGTCTGCCTGTCCTGGTTGACCATGCGTACCGGCCATCCCGTGCGCTGGACCGAGGATCGCCGCGAGCATCTCGTCGCCAGCTCCAATTGCCGCGAGCATCATTACAGGATCACGGTCTATGCGGACCGTGACGGCACGCTGCGCGGCATCGATTGCGAGGCGACCGTGGATTCCGGGGCCTACTCGTCTTATCCGTTCTCGGCCTGTCTCGAGGCCGCGCAGATCGCGAGCATTTTGCCCGGCCCTTACAAGATGCCGGCCTATCGCTGCCGCACCTTCTCGGTTGCTACGAACAAATGCCCGATCCTGCCGTATCGCGGCGTCGCGCGCACCGGCGTCTGCTTCGCGCTAGAGCTGATGCTTGATGTCGTGGCGGCCGAAGCCGGTCTCGAGCCCGGCGAAGTCCGGTTGCGCAATCTGGTGCGGCCGGAGCAGATGCCGTTCGACAACATCACCAGGAAGCACTTTGACAGCGGCGATTACCCGGAAGCGATGCGGCGCGCGCTCGCCGCCATCGACATCGAGTCCATTCGTGCCAAACAGAGCCTGGGCGAGGTTGACGGTCGCCGCATCGGCGTCGGCGTCTCCATCTATTGCGAGCAGGCGGCGCACGGCACCTCGGTCTATTCCGGCTGGGGCATCCCCATGGTGCCGGGTCATGAGCAGGCCTCGGCACGCTTGACGCCGGACGGCGGCCTCGAATTGCGCGTCGGTGTGCATTCGCACGGGCAGGGCATGGAAACGACGCTTGCCCAGGTCGCGCACGAGATCCTCGGTGTCGACGTTGCAAAGATCCGCATCATTCTCGGCGACACCGCGATGACGCCCTATTCGACCGGAACCTGGGGCTCACGCTCGATGGTGATGGCCGGGGGCGCAGTGGCGACAGCTTGCCGCGAACTTGGCGAACGCGCAAGGCGCATCGGCGCGAAGCTGTTGCAGCATGACCCGGCCTCGGTGGTGTTGCAGAACGGCGAGGTACGCGGCGTCAACGGCAGTGTCAGCCTGAAGGCGATCGCCCACACCTGGTATCGCCGTCCGCAAGACCTGCCGGCCGACGTCGATGCCGGCGGGCTGGAGGTGACGCAAGGCTACAAGCCGGTGCGCGACAGCGGCACCTTCAGCTATGCCGCGCATGCGGCCGTCGTCGCAGTTGATCCTGATCTCGGCGAAGTCGAAATTCTGGATTATGTGATCGTCGAAGACGGCGGCGTGCTGGTCAATCCGCTCGTCGTTGACGGCCAGATCTATGGCGGTCTGGCGCAGGGCATCGGCACCGCGCTCTACGAGGAGATGCCGTTCGATGCCTCCGGCCAGCCGCTCGCGACGACGCTCGCCGACTATCTGCTGCCGGGCCCGACCGAGGTGCCGGCCGCGCGCCTCGATCACATGGAAACGCCGTCGCCCTATACGCAGTTCGGCGTGAAGGGCATCGGCGAGGGCGGTGCGATTGCGCCGCCGGCCGCCATCGCCAACGCCGTCAACGACGCGCTGCGTCCGCTCGGCGTCGAGCTGATGCAGTCGCCGATCACGCCACATCGCGTCATCGAAGCCGTGCTTGCTGCACGCGCGGCCGAAAGGAGCGTGGCATGAAACCGGCGCCCTTCAGTTACGAGCGTCCGCGCGATCTCGACGCCGCGCTGTCGATGCTGGCCGCAAGCAGCGGTTCGGCAAAAATCATCGCCGGCGGCCAGTCGCTCGGACCGATGCTCAATCTGCGGCTGGTGCAGCCGGAGCTGATCGTGGACATCTCCGGTCTGGCTGAACTCAAGCGGGCCGAGGTTTCTCGTGGCGAACTCGTGCTCGGCGCCTTGGTCACCCATGCCGACATCGAGGACGGGCGCACGGCCGACGTGACCCGCGGGGCCATGCGTGGCGTCGCCGCCAACATTGCGTACCGCGCGGTGCGTAACCGCGGCACGATCGGCGGCTCGCTCAGTCATGCCGATCCCGCCGCTGACTGGATTTCGTCGCTGGCCGCCCTGGGTGCGCGCCTGACGCTGCGCAGCCTTGCCGGCGCTCGCACGATGGCGATCGAGGCCTTCGTCGTCGGCGCCCTGGAATCGGCGCTGCATGCGGGCGAAATCGTCGAGGCGATTCACGTCCCGTCACGCGCGGTCTCGGCCCATTGGGGCTATGCCAAGAGCTGTCGCAAGACCGGCGAGTTCGCCCACGCCATCGGCGCGGTACTGATCGATCCAGTTGCTGCCTCGGCGCGTGTCGTGCTCGGTGCGATTGACACGACGCCGATCGTCGTCACCGATGCCGCCGAGCTGTTCGGCGGGCGGATCGCGGCCGACTACAAGCAGCGCTTTGACGCTCGCGTCGCGGATGGCCTTCTGACCAAAGCCGGCATCGACGACGCCGCGCAGCGTCACATCCATGTCAGCGTGTTGAAGCGCGCCGTCCTGGAGGCCGCGGCATGACCACGATTGCGCTTCAGGTCAATCGCCGTGCGGTCGAACTCTCGGCCGAGCCGCGGACCAGCTTGGCCGATTTCGTCCGCGATAAGCTGGACTTGACCGGCACCCATCTCGGTTGCGAGCACGGCGTCTGCGGCGCCTGCACCGTGCTGCTCGACGGCGTGCCGGCGCGCTCCTGCATCACCTATGCCGTGGCCTGCGCGGGCGCTGACATCACCACCATCGAAGGGCTCGATGAGGACGAGGTCACGACCGAGTTGCGCGCAGCCTTCACCCGCGAGCATGCCCTTCAGTGCGGCTATTGCACCCCGGGGATGCTGGTCTCGGCGCGCGACCTGGTGTTGCGTCTGCCCGATGCCGATGAGCGGCGCATCCGTGTCGGCCTCAGCGGTAATCTCTGCCGCTGTACCGGCTATGTGGGGATTGTGCGGGCCGTCCAGTCCGTCATCGAGGCAAGGCGTGCGCGCAACATAGCGCCGCTTGCCGATGGCGGCCGGACCAGTCTCGGCCCCGCCGGATCGGGGCGAGCCACGTTCAGCGGTGACGAGCCGAGGCCTGCGCGGCAGGTCCCAGTGCCGGCATCAGACGGCGCCGCACCGGCCAGAATTTCCGATTTCATTCCGGCGACCGTTCTCGATCAGAGCTTCACGCTGCCGCACGCACCCACAAAGGTGTTTGCGATGTTCGATGATATCGCCGGTATTGCATCCTGCCTGCCCGGGGTATCTCTGACGGCGCCGCCAACGCCGGAGCGCGTGGAGGGCATGATCAGCGTCAGGCTCGGGCCGATCGCGGCGTCGTTCGAGGGCGCCGCGCGCGTCGAACGCGATCCCGCAACACGATCGGGACGCATCGTCGGCGTCGGCACCGACCAGCGCAGCCATTCGGCGACGCAAGGAGAGGTCCGCTATCGCCTGCTTCCGCTTGAAGGCGGCGCGGCGACCGCCGTCGAACTCTCGATCGGCTACACGCTCACGGGAATGCTGGCGCAGGTCGGCCGGCCCGGCCTGGTGCGGGATCTTGCCAAGCGCCTCGTTGCGGAGTTCGCGGGCAATCTCGACCGCCACATGTCCGGCGCGCCGTCGGGGCAGGTGGCCGCGGCAGAGCTCAGTGGCTGGTCGATTGTCTCGGACATATTGCGCGCCCGGCTGGCGCGCATGTTTGGTCGCGTCTTCACTGGAAAAGGTGGCGCGGAATGATCGGCGTGCTGGGGCCGCGGAGTGACGAAGCCTTGTACGAGCCTGGATATCAACAGCGTGGGATTTGGAGAGACAACATGACACGAGCACTCGGGCTGGTTCCGGCCATCGCACTTGCGACGGCCTTGTTCGGCGGCACGGCAGGGGCGCAGACCATCAAGATCGGCGTCAATGAGCCGCTCACCGGCGCATTCGCGGCCTCCGGGACCTATGTCGTCAACGGCGCGAAGATCGCCGCCGACGAGATCAACGCCAAGGGCGGCATCTTGGGCAAGAAGATCGAGCTCGTCATCGAGGACAACAAGAGCAACCCGACGGAAGCTGCCGCCGTCGCCGAAAAACTCATCACCAGCGACAAGGTGCCGGTGCTGATGGGCGCCTGGGGCTCGAGCCTGACGCTCGCGGTGATGCCCAAGTTGATGGAATACGAGACCCCGATGGTCGTGGAAACCTCGTCCTCAGGCAAGATCACGACGACGGGAAATCCCTTCATCTTCCGGATCTCGCCGCCCTCGGCGGTCGAGGCCGCCGCGTTCAAGGGCATCGTCGACAAGCTCGCGCTCAAGAAGGTCGATTTCCTCGTCATCAACAACGACTGGGGCCGGGGCACGGCCGAGGACTTCAGCAAGATGATGAAGGACAAGGGCATCAGCATCGGCCTCGTCGAGACCATGGACCAGGGCGCGCAGGACATGAGCGCGCAGCTCTCCAAGATCAAGAGCTCGGATTCCGAGACGGTGATCGTCACGACAGCGGTCGATCAGCTCACCCTGATCTTCAAGCAGGCGGCCGCGCTGGGCCTGAAGAAGCGCATCATCACCACGGGCGGCTCGCAGAACCCTGACCAGATCATCGCCCAGGCCGGTGCCGCCGCCAACGGCACCATGCATCTGACCACCTTCCTGCCGTGGTTCCCGGACAAGACGCCTAATCCGGAAGCCACCAACTATTTCATCACGGAATGGAAGAAGCGCGGTTTCGAGTTCGCCGGCTGCACCGAGAGTTTTCGCGGCTATGACGGCATCCGCACTGCGGCGGCGGCGATCGAGAAGGCCGGCAAGGCCGAGCCAGCCGCAATCAAGGCGGCGCTCTGGGACATCAATATCAAGGGACTGAACGGCGATATCGTGTTCCGCAAGTCCGGTCCGGAGGGCAAGGAGAGCGGGCAGAGCCAGCCGAACGTCTATCTCATCGAGATCAACGACGGCAAGGTCGAGTTGAAGACGCTCTAGAGGATGATCGGGAAAAGTGTGAAGCGGTTTTCCGGCAAGATCATGCTCAAACAATAACGGCTTCGTCAAAGGCGAGGGTGGTACAGCGCCGCTCTCGCCGAACTACGGGTCACTCGGGAACGGTATTGAGCGAATTCTTTCAGCATCTGGTCAACATGCTCGTGCTCGGCGGCACTTATGCGCTGCTGGGCATCGGGCTGACCTTGATCTTCGGCATTATGAACGTCGTGAACTTCACGCACGGCGTGCTCTACACGTTCGGCGCCTACATCATGTTCATCGTGGTGCAGCAGCTCGGGCTGAATTTCTTCCTGGCATTGCCCGTCGCGGTGCTTGCCGGGTGGCTGCTCGGGGCAGCCATCGAGCTGACATTGCTGCGACCGCTGCGCGGCTCCGACATCGACACCACGATGCTGGTCATGATCGGCGCCTGGATCGCGATGCAGTCGTGCACGCTGTGGATCTGGGGAGGCGTCGCCAAATCGGTGGCAACTCCATTCCCTGAGGCGCCGCTGGTGCTCGGGCCGGTGTCTGTCTCCTGGTTGCGCCTGTTTGTGCTCGCCGCGGCGGCAATGTTGATCCTGGTGACGTACCTCCTGATCAACAAGACCAGCCTGGGACGTGCGATGCGGGCGACGTTCCAGGACCACGACACGGCGTCGCTAATGGGTGTCAACGTGGACATGATCTACACCTCAACCTTCGCGATCGGCTCCAGCCTTGCCGCCGCCGCGGGCGCTCTGCTCGGGCCGGTCTATGTGATCTTCCCGCAAATGGGTGATCTCGCCGCCGTCAAGGCATTCGCCATCGTCATTCTCGGCGGTCTCGGCAACATTACGGGTGCGGTCATCGGCGGCTTCATCCTGGCGTTGGCCGAGGAACTCGGCGCCGGCTACGTCTCGTCCGGCTATCGTGACGCCATGGGTTTTCTGATCATCATCGCGGTCCTGATCTTCCGGCCAACCGGCCTGTTCGCGCGCTCGGAGCGCGTCGGATGAGGACAGCCATCACCCTTCTTGCGGTCGCAGCTTTTGCCTCGGTGCCGCTTTGGCTGCGCGATCCCTATCTCCTGAACGCGCTGATCACGACCGGAATCTTCATCATCGGCGCGATGAGCCTCAATCTGCTGCTAGGCTTCACAGGCCAGCTCAGCCTCGGCCACATCGCTTTCTTCGGCATCGGTGCCTATGTCAGCGCGCTGACGTCGCTCGGCTTCGACGTCGGTCTGCCTGGAGACGTCCGCCTGGTTCACGCACCTTGGCCACCGATTGCAGGCTTCTTGCTGGCAATCCTGGTCGCCGGATTGTGCGGCTATTTCGTCGGGTTGCTCTCCTTCCGCGTCCGCGGCGCCTATTTCGTCATCGTGACCATCTCCTTTGCCGAGGTCGTCCGGCTGGTCGCGCTGAACTGGGTCGAGCTGACGCAGGGGCCGCTGGCACTGACCAACATTCCATCCGTCGCGCTGCCCTTGCCCGGGATTGGTGAGCTGACGCTGCGCACCAAGATGCAGAACTACTATCTCGTGCTGGTGGTGGCACTGGTCGCCTATCTCCTGATCGCCCGCCTGGTTCATTCCCATTTCGGCCGTGCGATGCGGGGGCTGATGGAGAACGAGACGCTCGCCGTCTCTGTCGGCATCGACGTCACCAGAACGCTGACGCTGGCAGCCGTGATCTCGGCCGCGATCGCGGGCGCGGCCGGCGGCCTCTATGCGCACTACATCCGGATCATCGACCCCGAAGTGTTCGCCTTTATCAATACCGTTACCATGGTCATTATGGTGATCAGCGGCGGCAAGGGCTCGTTGGCCGGTCCCGTGGTCGGCGGCCTGATCTTCGGGCTGCTGCCGGTCGCGTTGCGGCCGGTCATGGCGCCGGAGGCGCAGTGGATCGCCTATGGCGGCGTGCTGATCGCCATCCTGTTCGTGCTGCCCCGCGGCATCGTGCCGTCGCTCGCGCAGCGCTTCATCCGACGGCGCAGCGGCGCGTCGGCGCTGGCATCGGTTGCGCTCACCGAAACCGGTGCCAAGGAGCCGGCGTGATGACCGCGCGCAGCATTGCCATGACCATCGAGCAGGTCGCCGTCCGCTTCGGCGGGCTGGTCGCGATCTCCGACATGAGTTTTACGGTCGGTGAGGGCGAGATCGTCAGTCTGATCGGGCCGAATGGCGCCGGCAAGACCACCGCCTTCAACGTCATGACTGGTTTCCTGACGCCGAGCGCAGGCCAGGTCACCTATCAGGGGACGACGCTGACCGGATTGAAGCCGCACGAGATCGCCGATCTCGGCCTGATACGCACCTTTCAGCGCACTAGCGTGTTTCCCAACGACACCGTCTACGACAATCTCCTGATCGGCCTGCATCGTCAGGGCCGGGTCCGGCTGCTCGATGCCATCCTCGGGCTGCCGGGCGCGCGCGCCTCGGAACGCAGGCTGCGGCAGCGCGCCAGCGAGTTGATCGAATGGGTCGGCCTCGAACGCCGCGCCCAAGATGCGGCCGGCTCGCTGTCCTACGGTGAGCAGCGCCTTGTCGGTGTCGCGCTGGCGCTGGCGGCGGAGCCTTCGATGCTGCTGCTCGACGAGCCCGTCTCGGGCATGAACGCCTCGGAAACCCACCGCTTCGTCGAGCTGATCCGCAGCATCCGCGACCGAGGCATCACCATCCTGCTGGTCGAGCACGACATGCCGATGGTGATGACCGTCTCGGACCGCATCGTGGTGCTGAACTATGGCCGTATCATCGCCGAGGGAACCCCGGATGTGATCCGCAACGATCCGGCCGTGATCGAGGCCTATCTCGGACACGGAGCGGGGCGTGCTTGAGCTCCGCGACATGGTGTGCGGCTATGGCGGCGTCACTGCGCTGCGCGGCATCTCGCTCGACGTGAAGGCCGGCCAGCTCGTCGCCCTGATCGGCGCGAACGGCGCCGGCAAGAGCACGACGCTGCGCGCGATTTCCGGCCTCGTACCGCCGCGCGCAGGGCAAATGCGGTTCGAGGGCATCGACATCACCGGGGCGAGACCGCCGCGCGTCCTTGCCAGCGGGATCGCACATTGTCCGGAAGGCCGGCGCGTATTTCCGCACATGAGCGTCGAGGAAAATCTCGACATGGGGGCTTACCTCCGTCGTGGTTCGGGCGAGATCGCGGCCGACCGCGACCGTATCTACGCGGAATTTCCGCGGCTCGCCGAGCGGCGCCGGCAGGCGGCGGGCACGCTGTCGGGCGGCGAACAGCAGATGCTGGCGATCGGGCGCGCGCTGATGTCGCGGCCGCGGCTGATCATGTTCGACGAGCCGTCGCTCGGGCTCGCGCCCAACATCGTCGAGCGCACCTTTGCGATCATCCGCGGTATCCGCGATGCCGGCACCACGGTGCTGCTGGTCGAGCAAAATGCGTTCGCCGCGCTCGAGATGTGCGACCACGCCTATCTGCTCGAGAATGGCCGCATCGTGCTGTCAGGCGCAGGTTCCGAGCTGATCGAGAACGAGCATGTGCGGAAGGCCTATCTTGGTGGATGACGATGCCGGGTGGATTGCCGTCTGCGATCTCGACCGGCTGAAGCTCGAGGCGATCGTCCGCGTTGCCGGGCGCGACCTGCTCGTGATCTGGAACGCGGGCGATGTTGTCGCCTGCGCACGTGCGTGTCCGCACGAACAGGCCGATCTGGCGCTCGGGCAGGTGACGGCCGGCCGGCTTCATTGCCCGCGTCATGCGGCATCATTCGATTTACGCGATGGAGCGATGACTGCGGGATGGCCGAGCCCGCCGTTGCGCCTCCATCGGGTGCGGATCACGGGCGGGCAGATCTGGATTGAGGTGCAGCAGCAGCAAGCGGGGCGATGATGGCATTATGCCCCTGTTTTGCCCGACGGGTCAAAGCCACGAGCGGCGTGAATTCACCTTTGAAAACAAGGGCGTTCTACTGTGCATGGGGTTGTTTTCGAACTTTTTTAATCCAGCAGCCGGCGCGCGGCCTCCACCAGCACGCCATCCGGCCGACGCAGCGCCTCGAGAATGGTGAAATGGTCGGCGCCCTCGATCGGAATGAGCTGGCCCGGCGCTCCGGCCGCCGCGCGCTTGTCGTGGAGATTGATGGAATCGCACACGAGCGCCGGCAGCTCGTTGCTGCCATAGGCGATGTCGAGCCGCTTCGGTGTGACGGGCAGGCGCAACGGCGACAGCGCGGCGATTTCCTCATCCGTCAGCTTCAGCGCGTTGTTGAGGCCGGTATCGCGGATTGGTGCAAGCTCGTACACGCCTGAGATCGCCAGTCCCGCATGGACACTCGGATGGTTCAGCGCCATCGCGGCGAGATGGGCTCCGGCGGACCAACCCGACAAGACGACCGGTCCGGTAACGCCATAGGACGCGCCGTTTGCGGCAAGCCAGTCGAGCGCGCGCGGGACTTCGGCGACGATGTCGGTGAGGGATACCTCCGGCGCCAGCGAATAGCCGGGAATGGCAACCGACCAGCCATGGGCGGCGATGCCTTCGACGAGCATGGCGAACAATTCGCGCGAATTGCGCTGCCAATAGCCACCATGCAGGAACACCAGGCAGGGCGACTCAGGCTTGGCGGCCGGGTAGAGATCGATCTTGTTGTTCGCCCGCTGACCGTAAGCCAGATCGAGATGGGATTTCAGCGTGCCTCGCAGCCGGCTGGAGGCTTCGTTCCGTTCGGCAATCAGGGCCGTGCTGTTCTTGACGGCCGCGTTGTTGTCATAGGCGGCGTCGCGTTCTGCCTGGGATAGCACGGACCATGCGGAACGGGGATCGACCGGTCGACCTGTCGAATGAGCATCCTCAATCATAATCACTCCGATGCGGCGCTGGATGGCACCCTTGTCCAATTTGGGCCGGCTATTCACCGGCGATTGATTCGCGAGACTATCGGTTTTCCGTGGCGCTGCAGATCGCCCGCGTGGTCTAAGCCGCGAAGAACGGATTTGCGGGCCGTGCGAGGCCGAGATGATCGCGCAATGTCGTGCCTTCATAGTCCGCACGGAACAGCCCGCGCTCCTGGAGGATCGGCACGACGAGCTGGACGAAGTCCTCGAGCCCCTCATGGAAGTAAGGCGGCATGACGTTGAAGCCGTCGGCGGCATGCTCCTCGAACCAGAGCTGGAGTGTGTCGGCGATGCGCTCGGCCGAGCCGCACAGCACCCAATGGCCGCGGGCGGCGGCGGTGAGATTGTAGAGATCGCGCAGCGTCATGTTCTCGCGGCGGCCCTTGGCGAGCATGACGCTGGCGAAGCTGTGATAGCTGTCTGATGGCGCGATGTCGGGGATCGGCCCGTCGAGATCGTAGGCCGACATGTCGCGCCCGAAGCGGTCCGACAGGATGGCGAGCGCGTTGCTGCCGCTGACGAAGCTCTGGAGCGTGTTGAGCTTCTCGAATGCCTCCTTGTCGGTGCGGCCGACCACCGGCATCACGCCTGGCAGCACCGTGACGTCCTCGGGCCTGCGTCCGAACGCCGGCAGGCGCGTCTTCAGCGAGGCGTAGCCGGCCTTGGCTTCCTCGATATCCTGCACCACCGAGAACACGATGTCGGCGGTGCGCGCGGCGAGTGCCTGGCCGGCTTCGGAGCCGCCGGCCTGGAGCACGACGGGCTGGCCCTGCGGGCTGCGGCCGATGTTGAGCGGGCCCTTCACCTTGAAGAATGCGCCGTCATGGTCGATCGGGCGCAGTTTTGCCGGATCGATGTAGAGCCCACTGGCGCGGTCAGCGACGATGGCCTCATCCGCCCAACCGTCCCAGAGGCCCTTGACGACGTCGAGGAATTCGCCCGCCATCTCGTAGCGGCGGGCGTGGTCGGGATGCGTCGTGCCGAAATTCGCCGCCGTGGCCGGATTGGCCGTCGTCACGGCGTTCCACGCGGCGCGGCCCTTTGAGATGTGATCCAGTGACGCGAACACGCGCGCGACCGAAAACGGATCGCTGTAGGTGGTTGAGACGGTGGCGCCGAGGCCAATATGGCTGGTCGAGGTCGAAAGCGCCGCCAGCATCGTCAGCGGTTCGAGCCGCAGCGTGTAGGAGGGATGGGCTGCCGCATCGGCATAGAGATTGTCGCCCATGAAGATCAGGTCGAACTTGCCGCGCTCGGCGGTGCGGCCGATCTCCTGGATCGCCGCAAAGTCCTGAAAACTGTCGACCGCGCCGGGATAGCGCCAGCCTGCGACGTGGCTGCCGGTGCCGAGGATGAACAATCCGAGATGCATCTGTCGTTTCATGGCGTCATCTCCAGAACAGGATTTTTCGCTCGAGGAAGCCGACCAGGCCGAAGAAGGCGAGGCTCGCGGCGGAGGCCACGAAGATCGCCGACCAGACCTGGACGAAATCGATCTGGAGCACGGCCTGGTAGATCACCCAGCCGAGCCCGCCATGCGCGCCGAGCATTTCGGTGACGATCGCCACGATTACGCTGCGCACGGTGGAGACGCGCATGCCGGCGAGCAGCAGCGGCAGCGCGGTCGGCAGGCGCAGGCGCCAGAGCATGCTGAGGCGGCTCGCGCCAAAACTCTTCATGAGGTCGACGGCGCGGCGGTCGACCCGGTCGAGCCCGGCCAGCATCGACAGCAGGATGGTGAAGCTCACCGCCATCGCCACCATCACGATCTTCGAGCTGACGCCGATGCCGAACCAGAGCAGGATCAGCGGCGAATAGCCGACTACGGGCACCGAATTGATCGCGGTTGCGAGCGGCAGGATCGCGCTGCGAAGCGCCGGCACCAGTACAATGGCGACGGCGAGGCCGATGCCGATCAGGCAACCGAGCCCGTAGCCGACCAGCGCTTCGAGCAGCGTGTAGCCGGCGGCATCGGCCAGTGTTGCGCGTTTGGACCAGAGACCCAGCAAGATGTCGCTGACCGCTGGGAGTACATAGGCCGGCAGATGCAGTCCGCGCGCCACGCCTTCCCAGCACGCGATCAGGAGGACGGCGCCCAGAATGCCGCGCTGGACGGCGAGCGAGGGAGAGGCGAGCGCCCGGCTCATTGCTCGGCGCTCCAGAACACCAGCCGCCGCTCGACAGCGGCGACTACCGCATAGAAGCCGGTGCCGAGCAGGGCCGCGGCGAGCAGGGCACCCCAGATCGCGACGACATTCTCGGTGAACATGGCCTGGAGCAGCAGCACGCCGAGGCCGGTGGTGTCGCCGAACCATTCGCCGACGATGGCGCCGACGAGGCTCAATGAGGCTGCGAGCCGCAGCGCCACGAAGATCTGCGGCAACGCGGTCGGCAGTTGCAAACGGAGCAGAAGCTGGCGGTTGGAGGCGCCAAAACTGCGCATCAATGCGACCTGCTTGGGATCGACGGTCTCCAGGCCCAGCAGCGTGTTCACTGTGACCGGAAAGAAGGTCAGGTAGAACGCGATGATCGCCTTGGCGAGCAGGGTATTGCCGAACCACAGCACCACCAGCGCGCCGAAGGCGATGACCGGAATGGTCTGCGACACCACGAAGATCGGGAAGATCATCTCGCGCAGTGCGCAGACGCGGAAGAACAGGATGCCCATGAGCACGCCGAACGCGCCGCCGGACGCAAAGCCGATCAGCGTCTCCGCAAGCGTGCGCAGGAAGCCGTCGAGATAGGCGCGCGGCGTCGCCGCCATCGCCAGCTGGATCGTGCTGAGGCGTGGCAGATAGTACGGCCGGATGCCGAACAGCAGCACCGCGCCTTCCCAGATCGCCGCCGCAACGGCAAGGCCGAGCAGCAGCCGGATCAGCTTGCGCAGCGAATCCGGCATCGTGATCGACCGAGCAGCCGCGCGGCCGTCACCAAGCGATGTCGCCGCAGGGCTGCTCACGGCAGCCGGTCCGCCACGGGGACGCTCTGGATGAAGCTGGGATCGTAGGCGGCGGCGAGATCGAGCGGCTTGGAGATCACGCCGTACTTCAGGAAGAAGTCGTGGGCGGTCTTGACTGCGTCAGTATCGATCCAGAACATGCCGTTCTTCGTCGCTGCGCCTGATGTCATCAGGCGCTTCACTTCGGTGAGCATGAACTCCTGCTGCGCGCGGTCGAGCGTCGGGGCTGCAGCCATCACGGTGTCAACGGCGCCCTTGGGATCGGAAAAGGCGTCTTTCCAGCCCTTGAGCGAGGCGCGTAGGAATGCCTTGACCAGCTCCGGCTTCTCCTTGGCGGTGGCTTCCGCCACGATCAGCGTGTCGCGCGGGAAGGTGATGCCGTAATCTTCGGCGACGAAGGTCTTCAGACTGTCCTTCGGCATGCGGGACTGGATGGTGTAGAACTCGTTGTAATAGGTCGCCGTGACGACATCGACGCTGCCGTCGACGAACGGCGTTACCGAAACCTGCTGCGGCTGGATCTTCAATTCGTCCGGCTTGATGCCTTCCTTGGCCAGCATGCCAGTCAGCACATGGTTGGCGCCGGTGAACCAGGTGGTGACGGTCTTGCCCTTGAAGTCCTGGATCGTCTTCACCGGCCCGTCCTTGCGGGTGACGAAGATGAAGGGTGTGATCTGGTGCGACACGCCGATGCAGACGATCGGCAGTCCCTTGTCGCGGGCCGCAAATACGCTGTCGGTGCCGCCGGACAGGCCGAACGTGTCGGCGCCGGTCGCGACCAGGTTCTCGGTGAGCAGATTGGGCCCGCCGGGATTGATGGTGAGGTCGATGCCCTCGGCCTTGTAGTAGCCCTTGGCCGCCGCGACGTAGAAGCCGGCGAACTGGGCCTGCGGCAGCCATTTCAGACGCAGGCTCGCCTTCTGCAATTCGGCGGCGGGCGCAGCCGTGACAAGCGAGCCGGTCGCCAGTGCGATGGCGGAGAGGACGGAGAAGGCGTGGCGTCGGCTCAACATGGTCATACTCCAGGCGGTGAAAATCAATTGCGGTAGGACGAATCGGTGCGATCGAGCTGGCGCATCAGCGCGGGCCATTCGCGTTCGCCGGGCACGAGGATGTCGCCCTGCAATTCCCAGAACTGGCGCGCGGCCTTCTCGCAGACCTGGTGCGGCGGCATCACGAGCTTGGCGCCGGCTGCGGCCGCCGCTTGCATCTGAAGCTGGATTCGCGCGGCGCGCTCGAAATAATAGAGCAGCATGAATGCTTCGCCCGGCGTCCGGCCGACGGTGAGGATGCCGTGGTTACGCATCAGCATCACTTTGTGTGGGCCGAGGTCGCGTACGAGGCGTGTCTGCTCGTCGAGGTCGATAGCGACGCCTTCGTAGTCGTGGAAGGCTTGGCGATCGTAGAAGCGCATCGCGAACTGGCTGAGCGGCAGCAGGCCCTTTTCTTGCCCGGAGACCGCAACGCTCGCGTCGGAATGGGTGTGCAGCACGCAGGCCGCATCATGGTTCGAGGTGTGGATCGCGGCATGGATCACGAAGGCCGCGACGTTGACCGCATGAGGGGTGTCGTCGAGCTTGTTGCCCTTGGTGTCGATCTTCACGAGGGTCGACGCGGTGATCTCGTCGAACAGCAGCCCGTAGGGATTGATCAGGAACTGATCCTCGTGGCCGGGCACGCGCAAGGAGATGTGATTGTAGATCAGGTCGTCCATGCCGAGCTTGGCGACCATGCGATAGCAGGCCGCGAGCTTGACGCGGGCATCCCATTCGGCCGGTTCGATGCCGCGCGGCGCGGGCTCTCTGGCTGACATCGCGTTCACTGCGGCTTCTCCTGCGCGATGGAGGACTGGAACGATTTGATGCTTTCCTCCTCGATCGCATCGAGCAGGGTGCGCTTGAGGCGGACGAATTCGGGAGAGGTGACGACCTCGGGGCGGCGCGGGCGGGGGAGGTCGACGACCTGTTCGAGCTTCACCGAGCCCGGACGCGCGGTCATGACCAGCACGCGGTCGCCGAGGAAGATCGCCTCGTCGACGTCGTGGGTGATGAAGAGAATGGTGCGGCGGTATTTCTGCCAGACATCGAGCAGCCAGCGCTGCATCATCGCCCGCGTCAGCGCGTCGAGCGCGCCGAACGGCTCGTCGAGCAGCATCAGGTCGCGCTCGAACAGGAAGGTGCGCATCAGGGCGACGCGCTGGCGCATGCCGCCGGACAATTGATTGGGATATTGCTTCTCGAAGCCGGCGAGCCCGAACTCGGGCAGCATCTTCAGCGCCTTGGCGCGCGCCTGATCGCGCGGCATGCCTTCGACCTCGAGCGCGAGGATGGCGTTGTCGACCACGTTGCGCCACGGAAACAGCAAGTCGCGCTGCGGCATGAAGGAGATGCGGCCGAGCAGGTCGGCGGCGTGGCAGCTCTTGCCCTCGAAGCGCAGGATGCCGCCGGCATCGGGCTCCTCGAGGCCGGCGACGATGTTGAAGAGGGTGCTCTTGCCGCAGCCGCTGGGGCCGACGACGGTGACGAACTCGCCGGGGGCGACGCTCGCCTGAAGTCCGGACAGCGCCGCAACGGAGCCGAAGGTCTTGTTGATCGCGCGCAACTCGAGCAGCGGCTCAGGCTTTGCCTGAGCCTGCGGGGCTTCGATGGTCGGTCCGGGATCGGGGAGGCGAGCGGCCTGCACCAGTAGGTCCTTGTATAATGGCGGCGGTCATTCGCATACGGAAGCGGACCGCGTTAAAATTTCTTAGCAACTCGTGTGCCAGTGCGATTTCTGGGCAAATCAGGCATAAGACTTGCGAGATCGACGGCGAAAACGTCGGAGAGACGTGCGTCTCCCAAGGAGAGCAGGGCATTTCGCTAGGATATGAGTGCCAATATGTATACTTATATTGGTATCTGAGAAACATGATGGCGGATATTGGTGCACATAGCGGAGGCAGGGGCGTGAAAAATGGGCATGAAACCCTGAGCGCCAGTCCCGGCATGACGCTCGCCGAGAGCCTGCGCCAGAAGCTCGAAGGGGCGATCGCGGCCGGCCATCTGGAGCCGGGCAGCCGTCTCGACGAGCAGGAGATCGCGCAGCGCTTCGGCGTCTCGCGCACGCCGGTGCGGGAGGCGTTCCGCCTGATGGCCGCCAACAATCTGGTCGAGCTGCGCGGGCGGCAGGGCGCAACGGTCCGCAGCATCAAGGCGCAGGCGCTGATCGAGATGTTTCAGGTTATGGCGGAGCTCGAAGGGCTCTGCGCGCGGCTTGCCGCCCGGCGCGTCTCGCAAGCCTGGGGCGCGGAAATAGGCGAGATTCACCAGAGGCTTGTCGCAGCAGGCGAAACCGGCGACATCGACGTCTTCTACGACATCAACCAGGAATTCCACGAAGCGATCTATGAGGCTTCGCGCAACAGCTTCCTCGCCGATCAGACCCGCAAGCTGCGCAATCAGGTCGCTGCCTATCGCCGCCGGGTGACGCGGATGCCGAACCGGATCGCCGATACCGTCCGCGAGCACGAGGCGATCATGCAGGCGATCCTGGCCCACGACCCGGAGCGGGCGCACAGCGCCATGCGCGACCACGTCAACCTGCTCGGCGACAACCTACTGGACTTCCTCGCCGCCTTCGAATGACCTTCCGGCCGCTTGGTATGCAAATTGCTAGACCTTGTATATCTAGCTTGCATCCGGAGACTCGGAGTGGACCTGAAGCTGACGAACAAGACCGCGCTCATTACCGGCGCGTCGAAAGGAATTGGACTGGCGGTGGCCGAACTCTTCGCCGCGGAAGGGTGTCACCTGCACCTCGCCGCCCGCAACGGCGAAGCCATGCTCGAGGCCAAGAAGCAGTTCGAAGCCCGCCATGGCGTGAAGATCACCATCCACGCGCTCGACCTGTCGAGCACGGCGGCGATGGATAAACTCGCGGCCGAGGTCGGCGACATCGACATCCTCATCAACAATGCCGGCGACATCCCGGCCGGCTCGCTTGAGATCCTCGATGACGCGGCCTGGCGGCGCGGCTTCGATCTCAAGGTGTTCGGCTACATCACGCTGTCGCGTCTCTATTATCCGCGGATGAAGGGCAAGGACGGCGTCATCATCAACATCATCGGCAATTCCGGCGAGAACTGGGACGCGAGCTACATCGCGGGCTCGACCGGCAACGCCGCGCTGATGTCCTTCACCAAGGCGCTCGGCGGCCGCAGCCTCGACCACGGTGTGCGCGTCGTCGCGGTCAATCCGGGCCCGGTTGCGACCGACCGCATGCTCAAGATCATGAAGCGCAAGGCGATCGACATGCTCGGCGACGAAAGCCGCTGGGAGGAGCTGTTCGACAAATATCCGGGCAAGCGCCCGGCGACGTCGGAGGAGGTCGCCGATCTCGTCGCCTTCCTGTCCTCGCCGCGGTCCGGCTACATCACCGGTACCGTCGTGACGATCGACGGCGGCATCGCCGCGCGCGGCTCGGTGATCTGAGGCGTCGATGTCTGGAGCGCAATCGGCGGCACTGGTCCGCAACCGTTATTTCGACGAGCTCTCGGCGACGCCAGGACTCTACTGGCTCGGCCAGAACACCAACCATATCGAGAGTCATCCCGCCGTGCGCGAGGCGATGCTGCGCTCGATCGAGGCGGGCGAGTTCAACGTCTACGCGCCGCCGCTCGGCTTCGAGGCGCTGCGCGAGGCGATCGTCGCCGATCTCGGCGCGCCTGGCGCGGAAGCGCTGGTGACCGAGGGCGGCGTCAACGCGCTGGCGATGATCTGCCGTGCACGCTGCAAGCCCGGCACCACGCTGGTCACCACCGATCCGACCTGGAAATGGCCGTGCCTGTTCGCGCGCCAGCAGGGCGCCGAGGTGATCGAGATTCCGATCTACGATCCCGCCTGCAATTACCGCCTGACGCCGGAGGCGCTGAAGGCGAATGTCGATGAACGGACCGCGATCATCTATCTCGTCGATCCCAACAATCCGCTCGGCATTCGCTACACCCGCGAGGAGATCGAGAGCTTTGCCGCGATCGCGCGCGATTGTGGTGCGCTGCTGGTGCACGATTGCACCTATCGCGATTTCGCCGACGGCCACACGCCGGCGCTTCATGTCGCCCCAAAAGGCTCGGTGGTCTCGACCAGCTTCTCGAAATGGCTCGGGCTCGCCGGCCTGCGGATCGGGGCGCTCGTCGCAGCGCCAGACCTGTTCGAGGAGCTGGCGCAGACCTCCACGAGCGTGCTCGGCGCGAGCGTCATCGCGCAGCGCGCGGCGCAGGCGGGCTTGTCGGTCAAGGCGGAATGGATGAAGAAGGTCCGCAGCACCGATCGGGCCAACAAGGCGATGATCCAGGAGGCGGCGGCCGCGATCGAGGGCCTCGCGCTGCCGATCATGCCCTCGCACGGCAATTTCCTGGTGCTCGAAACCATCGCGGCGGCCATCCGCCCGGAGGCGCTGGTCGAATGCTATCGCCGCGAGGGCATCATGATCCGCCAGGGCAACTATCACACCCAGCGCTTCGGCGACCGCTTCGTCAAGATCAGCACCTCTGTGCCGCAAGGCTGGGTCGAAAAACTCTGCACGCTGCTGCCGGACATGGTTGCGCAGGCCCGCACGCTCAACGACCTGCCGCCGCAATTCTAGGGACGATGCCGATGACGATGATCACGACGAAGGACGGCGTGAAGCTGCATGTGGAAGAGGCAGGCGAGGGCACGCCGATCCTGTTCATCCATGAATTCGGCGGCAATCACGACAGCTGGGAGCCGCAGTTGCGCTATTTCAGCCGGCGCCACCGCTGCATCAGCTACGCCGCGCGCGGCTATCCGCCGTCGGACGTGCCCGACAGCGTGGAGGCCTATTCGCAGGCGATTGCAGCTGACGATGCGGTCGCCGTTCTCGACGCGCTCGGAATCGACAAGGCGCATATCCTCGGCCTCTCCATGGGCGGCTTCTGCACGGTGCATTTCGGCCTGCGCACGCCGGAGCGCGCCCTGTCGCTCACGGTGGCGGGGGCCGGCTATGGCTGCGAGAAGGAGTTCGAGGAGTATTTTCGCGGCGTCTCGCTCGAAGTCGCCGACAATTTCGAGAAGCAGGGTGCGAAGGAATTCTCGAAGGTCTACGCGCTCGGTGCGAGCCGGGTGCAGTTCCAGAACAAAGATCCGCGCGGCTGGCAGGAATTCGCCGATCGCCTCGCCACGCACTCCGATCGCGGCGCCGCCAACACCATGCGCGGCGTCCAGGCGCGGCGGCCATCGTTCTATGACCTCGAAGATGGCTTGAAAAAGATGATGGTGCCGACGCTGGTTATCGTCGGCGATGAGGACGACCACTGTCTCCAGCCCGGCATCTTCCTGAAGAAGACCATTCCGGCCTGCGGCCTCTCGGTCTTCCCCAAGACCGGCCACACGCTCAATCTCGAAGAGCCGGCGGCATTCAATGCGCTGCTCGCCGAGTTCATCGCCCAGGTCGAGGCTGGGCGCTGGCTGCCGCGCGATCCGCGCGCGCTGCCGAACCAGATCATGCGCACGAAGTAGTCGATGACGAGCGAGCCTCTGATCAACACCGACCGGCTCTGGACCCGCCTGATGTCGCTCGCCGAGATCGGCGCGACGCCGGCTGGCGGTGTCAACCGTCAGGCATTGAGCGACGGTGAGATCGCTGCCTGGCGTCGCGTCATCGGCTGGGCGCGCGAAGGGGGATTGACGCCGTCGACGGATGCTGCGGGGAACCTGTTCCTGACGCTGGCCGGCAGCGATCGCGCCGCGCCGCCACTGCTGCTCGGCAGTCATCTCGACAGCCAGCCGACCGGCGGTAAATTCGACGGCGCCGCCGGCGTGATGGCGGCGCTCGAAGCTGCGGTCTCGCTGGCCGAGCAAGGCGAGAAGCCTGCGCGCGACCTCATCGTCGTCGCCTGGATGAACGAGGAAGGCTCGCGCTTCGCCCCGGGCATGATGGGCTCGGAGGCCTTTACCGGCGAGCGTGGCATGGATGCGATCCGCGCCGCGCGCGATGCGGATGGCATCAGCGTCGGCGAGGCGCTCGACCGCCTCCACCAGGCTTTCCCCGATATGCCGCACAGGCCCCTCGGCTTTGCCGCCGGGGCCTATCTCGAATTGCACATCGAGCAGGGACCGGTGCTGGAGGCGGCAGACTGCATGATCGGTGTCGTCACCGGCATCCAGGGCAAGAAGACCTTTCAGGTGGTCGTCGAGGGTGCCGAGGGCCATGCCGGCACGCTGGCGCAGCAGGAGCGGCGCGATGCGCTCGCGGCCTTTGCGGAGGTCGCGAGCGCACTTCATGCCGAGATCGGCGCCATCGATGCCGACATCAAGTTCACCATTGGCCGGGTCGCCGTCGTGCCGAACGCGCCGTCCGTGGTGCCGTCGCGCGTCAGCTTCAGCATCGATCTGCGCCATCCTGACAATGCCGTGCTCGACGCGGCGGGTGCGCGCATCAAAACTCTTTGCCAGGAGAAGGCCCCGCCGTGCTCGGTTACGGTGACGCCGCTCGTGGATGCGCCGTCGAACGTCTTCGATCCGCGCCTGCGTGCGAGCATCGCGGAGGCCGCGCGTGAGCAGCGGTATTCCGCCATGGCGATCCTCTCTGCCGCCGGTCACGATGCCCGTCATCTGGCCAAGGTCTGCCCGGCTGCGATGATCTTCATCCCGTGCCGCGACGGCGCGAGCCATGTCGAGCATGAATGGGCTGAACCCGATCATGTCGCGGCCGGCACCGCCGTGCTGGCACAGGTGCTGCGCGAACTCGCCTTCGCGCCTGCCATCGAGGCGTGAGGACACCGATGCAAGATGTGGCTCCTCGGGACTACCGCGACGCGATGGCCTGTCTCGGCGCGGCCGTCACTATCGTCGCCACCGACGGGGCTGCGGGCCGCGCCGGATTCACCGCATCTGCAATCTGCAGCGTCACTGACGATCCGCCGACGCTTCTGGTCTGCATGAACCGCGGCTCCTCCGCCTATGGCAGCGTGACCCGCAATAAGGTGGTATGCGTCAACGTGCTCTCGGCGCGTCACGAGCGACTATCCCGCCTGTTCGGCGGCAAGGTGCCCGCTGAGGAACGCTTTGCCGCTGCGGCGTGGTCGACACTCGCAACCGGCGCGCCCGTGCTGGCCGACTGTGCCGCGGCGTTCGACTGCCGGATTGCGGACGTCGTCAATGTTGGCACGCATGATGTGCTGTTCTGCCGGGTCGTCGCGCTGCAAAGATCTGGCTGCGCCGACAATCTGATCTATTTCGGCCGCGCCTACCACACGATCGGGGTGATCATTCCGGCTGAGGCTGGACCCGAATCCGCTCTTGACCGATCCTGATGGGGCCGGCGGCTATCGCCAGCCGTTCCTGAGGGCCACGGGCGCGATCGCCCAGAATCTAAGCAAAATCCATGCTAGCGCACGCTGCGCCAATGTTATCGGTCTGTGGGACAAGGGCACAGCGACTTTCTCGGCTTGCGGCAGGTCGAGCGTGATCGGATCAGCTCAACAGCACTGCACAGATTTGCTGCATGGCGATATGAATTACAGCAGCCTGCGCTGCAATAACGCGCTTGACTTCAGTTTCGATCTCAACGACCGTATCGTCCAAGCGTTGGGCAGCTCAGCCCGTCAACGCGACGAGTTCAAATCATTTCCAACACCACGCGCATCTCGCGTGTTCGGTTGGCGGCGAGGGCGCCCTCGGCTTAACGGCCGGCGGGCGCTTTTTTGTTTTGGATCGAGTGATGGCGCGGATGCGATATCGTATCGGTGTGATGTTCTCGACGACGGGATCGTACAGCGTCGTCGCGCGTTCGATGCTCAACGGAGCGCTGCTCGCGTTCAATGAGATGAACGCCGGCTCCGACACGATCGCGCTGGAGCCGGTCGTGGTCGATCCAACCGGCGATCTCGCCCGATACCGCTCGCTAAGCCGGGATCTGCTCAAGTCCGGGATCCGTCACATCGTCGGCTGCTACACCTCCTCAAGCCGCAAGGAAGTTATTCCCTGCTTCGAGAAGTTCGACGGCATGCTCTGGTATCCCTCGCACTACGAGGGTTTCGAGAGCTCCGACAACGTCGTCTATACGGGAGCCGCGCCAAATCAGCACGTCCTTCCGCTGGTCGACTATCTCGCTACGCGCGTCGGCAAGCGCGCCTTCTGCGTCGGCTCCAATTACATCTGGGCGTGGGAAAACAATCGCATCTTCCGCGAGGCGCTCGCCGCGCGTGGCGGCACCGTGCTGGCTGAGCGCTATCTCTCGGTCGGCGATACCGAGGTCGACCAGGTGATCGCGGCAATCATCGACCAGCGGCCCGACTTCGTCTTCAATAACCTTATCGGCACCAGCGCCTATGCCTTCTTCCGAGCGTTCCGCGCCGCCTGCCGCGCTCGTGGCATCGATCAGGCCGCGGAAATCCCGGTTGCCAGCTGCACGCTTTCGGAGCCGGAGCTGCCAGAGATCGGCCCTGATGCGGTCGATGGACATCTATCGTCGAGCGTCTATTTCTCGTCGCTGAACTCCCCTGAAAATGCCGCCTTCATCGCAGCTTATACCCGATCATTTCCGGAGGGGCCGGTGTCGTCGGCAGATGCCGAGGCCTCCTACGTTGCCGTCAAGCTGCTCGCATCGGCCTTATCGCAGGCCGGGACCGACGACGCTCGCACGGTGCGGGCCGCGGTCGCCGACCAGCGGCTGCGCGCACCGCAAGGAGAGGTCCGTATCGACCGGCAGACCTTTCACGCCTGGCTCACGCCGCGGATCGGCCGCTCGGTGGCCGACGGGCAGTTCGAAGTGCTGCTGGAATCGCGCGAGCCGATCGCGCCCGATCCCTATCTGGTCCAGTCGTCGCCGCGCTTTGCCAGCGCGATGCGCTCTCCGCTGTTGAAGGTGGTGCAATCATGAGCTCCCGACTGTTACAGAACTTCAAGGGCGGACGTGCCATCGTAGTCACCCGGCGAGGGGGGTGGGAGAGCACGCTCGAAACCACGCTGGCCAAGCTCGGCGTCTCTACTGAATATCCGGAGATCATCGACGGCCGCGCCCAGATCGAGGTCATTGGCCTCCAGGCCGATCGCGACATCCTGTTCGTCGACGGCGATCTTGAAGGCGCGGTCTCAATCGAGGTCAGCCCGGCCTCGCTGTTGCCGCCGGTGCCGGTGATCGGTCTCGTCGGCGTCGAGGCTCCGAGCCGGCTGAAGGCGCTGGTCAATCTCGGCGCCACCTCGTTCCTGCGCAAGCCGGTGCATGGCGGTGCGGTCTATACGTCCCTGTTCATGGGCATCAACCAGTTCCTGCTGCGCTCCGAGATGTATGAGCGCCTGCAGGTCCTCGAGGAGCGCCGTCGCGGCCGGCGCGCGGTGATCCGGGCGGTCGTTCTGCTGATGCAGCAGGATGGCCTCGACGAGGAGGGTGCCTATTCCCAGCTCCGTCGCGACAGCATGCGCGCGCGGCAGAACATGGAACTCTATTGCGAGGAGTTTCTGAGCAAGCGGGCGAAGCCGCCCGATACGTCCAGCCGCACGACCGGCATCACGCTGCAAGGCGGCAAGAAACAGGCCATCTAGGAGAAGCAAAATGAGCAAGTCTGTATTGCGGGGGCTGCGCGCCGCAGCCCTCACGGGGACGCTTGTCCTCGGATCGCCCCTACAATCGGCGCTCGCGGCGGAAAACCCGATCAAGCTCGGTGTGCTGGAGGATC
Source organism: Bradyrhizobium zhanjiangense (assembly GCF_004114935.1). Taxonomy (NCBI): domain Bacteria; kingdom Pseudomonadati; phylum Pseudomonadota; class Alphaproteobacteria; order Hyphomicrobiales; family Nitrobacteraceae; genus Bradyrhizobium; species Bradyrhizobium zhanjiangense. The sequence continues at coordinate 6,023,914 of NZ_CP022221.1, read as the reverse complement.
AGTCTGGCGATTTCGCCGCGGCCACGATCGGCAAGGTTCACGCCATCCAACTCGCCGCCGACGAGATCAACAAAGCCGGCGGCATCATGGGCCGGCCGCTGGAGCTCGTCGCTTACGACACCCAGTCCGACAATACCCGCTACCAGGAGTTCATGCGGCGCGTGCTCCAGCGCGACAAGGTCGACGTCGTGTTCGCGGGCTTCTCCTCGGCCTCGCGCGAGGCGTACCGCCCGATCGTCGACCAGTTCAACGGCTTCGCCTTCTACAACAACCAGTACGAAGGCGGCGTCTGCGACGGCCACATGATCGTCACCGGTGCCGTGCCGGAGCAGCAGTTCTCGACGCTCATTCCCTACATGATGGAGAAGTACGGCAAGAACGTCTACACGCTCGCGGCCGATTACAATTTCGGCCAAATCTCGGCGGAATGGGTGCGCAAGATCGTCAAGGAGAACGGCGGCAAGATGGCCGGCGAGGAGTTCATCCCGCTCGGCGTATCGCAATTCTCCCAGAGCATCCAGAACATCCAGAAGGCCAAGCCGGACTTCGTGGTCACGCTGCTGGTCGGCACCGCGCAGGCCTCTTATTACGAGCAGGCGGCCTCTGCCAACGTCAACCTGCCGATGGCGTCGTCGGTGAACGTCGGGCAAGGCTACGAGCACAAGCGCTTCAAGCCGCCGAGCCTGAAGGACATGTTCGTCACCACCAACTACATCGAGGAGATCGACTCGCCCAAGAGCAAGGAATTGTACGCCAAGTTCAAGGCGAAGTTCCCGAACGAGCCCTATGTGAACCAGGAGGCGGAGAACTCCTATCTCGCGGTCTATCTCTACAAGCAAATGGTGGAACGCGCGAAGTCGACCAAACGCGAGGAGATCCGCAAGGTAATTGCGCTGGGCGACGTCTGCATGGACACGCCGGAGGGCAAGGTCTGCATCGACCCGAAGAGCCAGCACATGTCGCACACGATCTATCTCGCCAAGGTCGGTGCCGATCATGCGATCTCCTTCCCCAAGGTCTGGGAGGACATCAAGCCGTACTGGCTGGGTGAAGCCGGCTGCGATCTCACCAAGAAGGATCCGATGGCCCAGTACACGCCGTCGAATCCGCCGCCGAAACCCTGACCCGGCGGCTGATCGCTCCGGCGCTCCCGGCACGCCTCCGGCGTTGTCGGCGCGCCGGGGCGATTACGGACTGCCTGCGGCGGCGACGCCGCATCCTCCCACATCCTGGTTGATTCATGGACATTGCGACCCACGTCTTCTCGGCGCTCTACCAATTCGGCGACGCCTTCGCGTTTCTGGTGCTCTCGGCCTGCGGGCTTGCGGTGATCTTCGGCATGATGGGCGTGATCAATCTCGCGCATGGCGAGTTCATCATGTGCGGAGCCTACGTCACCGCCGCGACTGTGCATGCCGGCCTGCCGCTGCCACTGGGCATACTGGCCGGCACCCTCGTGTCGGCGCTGGTGGGCGTCGTGGTGGAGCTCGCGGTCATCCGTCATCTCTACGACCGGCCGCTCGACACCATCGTGGCGACCTGGGGGCTGAGCCTGATCGCGACGCAGGGCACGCTGATCATGGTGGGCTCGACCATGGCAGGCGTCGGCACGCCGTTCGGCAGCTTTCAGGTCGGCGACTACTCCTATTCGATCTATCGCATCGTACTGTTCTGTGCCGCGCTCGGCGTGCTCGCAGCGCTCTACGCGCTGTTCAACTTGACCCGCTTCGGGGTGCTGGCACGCGCCACTATCCAGGTGCCGCATATGGCGGCCGCGCTCGGTGTCGATACGCGCCTGATCTACAGCCTCACCTTCGCCTGCGGGGCAGGGCTCGCAGGCCTAGCCGGCGGTCTCTATGCGCCGACCATGACGCTGGTGCCGACCATGGGCGCGACCTTCATCATGGAGGCCTTCGTCACTGTCGTGATCGGCGGCGCCGACGTCTTCCTCGGCACGGCGCCGGCCGGCGGCGTGCTCGCTGTGGTGAAGTCGGCGATAACGTCCTGGCAGGGACAGCTGTTCGGCCAGATCGGCCTGCTGGTCGCCGTCATCATCGTCGTCCGGGTGCTGCCGAAAGGCATTTCTGGCTTCGTCCTGCGCGAACGCACCTGACGGAGTGATGGCGCCTTGACCGGTCTCGTCGCAATGTTTCGCCGTCTCGAAGGCCCGCAGACCGTCGGTCGCGGTCGGGCCTTCTGGGGCCTGTTCGCCGTCGTGCTTGCCGTCGCACTCGCTTATCCGCTGTTCAGCGACGGCTACACGGTCGGCAACACCGTCTACTTCTTCGTCTGGGTGTTCATTGCGCTCAGCCTGTGCCTGATCTGGGGCTACGGCGGCTCGCTCTCCTTCGGCCAGACCGCCTTCTTCGGGATCGCAGGTTATGGCTACGGCATCCTCACCATCAATTTTGGCTCGGCCTACGGCTTCACGCTGGTGGCGCTGGTCGCGGCGGTGGCAATCGCCGCGCTGTTCGCGGTCCTGCTCGGCTACTTCATGTTCTTCGGCCGCATCGCCGGCGTTTTCCTCGGCATCGTCACGCTCGCCGTCACCTTGATGCTCGAACGCTTCATGGCACAGACCGCGGGGCCGGAATGGCACATCGGAGTCGCGCGGCTCAACGGCTTCAACGGCATGAGCACGATGCCGCCTCTGACCATCCCCTGGCCGGGCGAGCCCATCGTGCTGTTCGCCGATGTCGGTCTCTACTACCTCGTGCTGGGCCTTCTGGTCTTTGTCTATCTGGCCTTGCGGATCCTGATGAATTCGTCGTTTGGCAACGTCATCGTCGCGATCCGCGAGAATCCTGAAAGAGCCGAGATGCTGGGCTACGACGTGCGCAAGTACCAGCTCATCACCTTCGTCATCGGCGCCGCGCTCGCGGGTCTGTCCGGCGTGCTCTACACGGTGTGGGGACAGTACATCACGCCCTCGAGCATGGGCATGACGGCCGCGGCGCTGCCGCTGATATGGGTCGCAGTCGGCGGCCGCAGCGACCTGACGTCGACCGTGATCGGCACTCTGGTAGTGCTCGCCGCGTTCCAGGCGCTCACGATCTACGGCAGCCAGTACGCGCTGGTCTTCATGGGCGTGCTGCTGGTGCTCACGGTCCTGATCGCCCCGAACGGTCTCGTGCTCGGCGTGATGAACTGGCTCGGCCGCCTCGTGGCCCGTTTCACGCAGAGGGCCGGCTGATGTCGCTGCTCGAGCTGCGTAAGCTGAATAAGCACTTCGGTGGCCTGCACGTCACCAACTCCGTCGATCTCACGCTGCAAGCCGGCGAGATCCATTGCCTGATCGGCCCGAACGGCGCCGGCAAGAGCACGTTGTTCCGCCTGATCCTGGGCGAGCATCATCCCGGCAGCGGCGACATTCTCTTCGCCGGAGAGAATATCACGGCGCTGAAATCCTTTGCTCGGATTCACCGCGGCCTCTCGGTCAAGTTCCAGGTGCCCGGCGTCTTCAAGGGCCTGTCGGTCCGCCAGAATCTCGAGATCGCCCTGCAGAGCCGGCATCGCGGGGCAGAGCTCGAATCCGAGATCGGCCGGCTGCTGAGCTTCCTCGGGCTGGAATCGGAGCAGGCGCAGATCGCCGGCAACCTCAGCCATGGCCAGAAGCAATGGCTCGAGATCGGCATGGCGGTCAGCCTGAAGCCGCGCCTTCTGCTGCTGGACGAGCCGACCGCCGGCATGTCGCCCGAGGAAACCCACATGACCGGCGAGATGGTGCAGCGGCTCAATGCCGACGGCATGACGGTGCTGGCCATCGAGCACGACATGGCCTTCGTCCGGCAGGTCGCGCACCGCGTCACCGTGCTGCATCTCGGCCAGGTCTTCGCGCAGGGTTCGATCGACGAGATCGTAGCCGACGAACGCGTGGCGGCGATCTATCTGGGGCAGGCCCATGCTTGACGTGCCGCGCAAGGAAGTGATCCTCGCCACGCTGGGTCTGCGTGCCGGCTATGGCGGCAAGCCGGTGCTCCAGGGCCTCGAGATCGAGGTGCGGGAAGGGGAGATCGTCGCCGTCATCGGCCGTAACGGCGTCGGCAAGTCCACATTGATGAAGAGCCTGATCGGGCTCGTGCCGGCGATGAGCGGCTCGATCGTCTATCGAGGTGAGGCGGTGGAATCTCTCCCCGCGCACAAGCGGGCGCGCCTCGGCATGGGGTATGTGCCACAGGGGCGCGACGTGTTTCCGCGGCTGACCGTCGGCGAGAACGTCGCCGTCGGCGCAGCGATCAAGGGCGGCGGTATTCCCGAAGCGGGGCGGCGCAAGATCGTTGACGCCTTTCCGATCTTGGCCGAGCGCTGGAACCAGCGCGCCGGCACCATGTCCGGAGGCCAACAGCAACAACTCGCGATCGGACGGGTCCTGATCGCGGATCCCAACCTCATCCTGCTTGACGAGCCCTCGGAGGGCATCCAGCCCAACATCGTCCAGGACATCGCGCGCAACATGGTCGAGCTCAACCATAGGACCGGGGTGACCATCATCCTGGTCGAGCAGAATCTCGACATGATCCGCGCCATGGCGCAGCGCTGCTACGTCATGGACAAAGGACGCATCGTCGCGAACCTCGATCGCGCGGCGCTCGACGATGCGGCCGAGATGCGCCGTCATCTTGCGGTTTGAAGACTAGCCAACGACAGAAGGAGAAAAGCAAATGTCCTGGCAGAAAGACTCCATCATGGCCCGCAAGGGCGTCGCCAAGGGCGACCGCGGAACCCGATACAGCATCACGGAGCGCGAGCAGGGCAAGTACCACTATGTCTATGGCCCTTACGTGAATCCGGTGCTGACGGTCGATCCCGGTGCAGTGGTGGCTGCCGAAACCCACGACGCGTTCGAGGGCGCCATCAAGAAGGAGACCGACAGCCCGTCGAAGATTCTCAATTTTCCGTTCCTCAATCCGCAGAACGGGCCGATCCACGTCAACGGCGCCGAGAAGGGCGACACGCTCGCGGTCTATATCGAGAGCATCGTGCCGCGCGGGCCGCAGCCCTGCGGCACGACCGTGGTGATGCCTGATTTCGGCGGCCTGGTCTCGACCGGGCAGACCGCGCTGCTCAACCCGGCGCTGCCGGAACGGGTCAAGAAGCTCGAGATCGACGCCAAGACCGGAACCAAATGGAACGACAAGATCACGCTGCCCTATGAGCCGTTCATCGGCACCATCGGCACCTCGCCGGAGATCGAGGCGATATCCTCGCTGGTCCCGGATTATTACGGCGGCAACATGGATCTGCCCGACGTCGGCGTCGGCGCGATCATCTACCTTCCTGTCAACACCAAGGGGGCCTTGCTCTATCTCGGCGATTGCCATGCAGCGCAGGGTGACGGCGAGCTCTGCGGCGTTGCCATCGAGCATCCGACGGTGACCACGGTGCAGGTCGATCTGATCAAGGGCTGGACCATCGCCTGGCCGCGGCTCGAGACCAAGGACTTCATCATGACGATCGGCTCGGCGCGCCCGATGGAAGATGCAGCCCGCATCGCCTATCGCGAGCTCTGCCGCTGGATGGCGGCTGACTATGGCTTCGACGAGATCGACGCCTACATGCTGCTGACCCAGGCCGGCCGTATCAGGCTCGGCAACATGGTCGATCCCAAGTACACATTGGGGGCCTGCATCAAGAAGTCCTATCTCGCTTGAGGCCCGATCGGAATGTCCACCATTCACAAGGTCGCGGCGGTCCAGTTTGAGCCGACCATGTTCGAGAAGGCGCGCAACGTCGCTCGCCTGCTCGAGCTCTGTGAGCGGGCGGCGATCGCCGGTGCAAAGCTGATCGTCACGCCGGAGATGGGAACGACCGGATATTGCTGGTTCGACAGGGCCGAGGTCGCGCCGTTCGTCGAGACCATTCCGGGGCCGACGACGAGCCGCTTTGCGGCGCTGGCTCGCAAACATGACTGCTACATCGTGGTCGGCATGCCCGAGGTCGATGAGGACAACATCTACTTCAACACGGCCGTCCTGATCGGGCCTGACGGACTCGTCGGCCGCCACCGCAAGACACACCCCTATATCTCGGAGCCGAAATGGGCTGCGGCGGGCGACCTGCACAATCAGGTGTTCGAGACGCCAATCGGGCGGATCGCGCTCCTGATCTGCATGGACATTCATTTCGTTGAAACCGCGCGGCTGATGGCGCTCGGCGGCGCGGATGTCATCTGCCACATCTCGAATTGGCTGGCGGAGCGCACGCCGGCACCTTACTGGATCAGCCGTGCCTTCGAGAACGGCTGCTACGTCATCGAGAGCAACCGATGGGGGCTTGAACGCACGGTGCAGTTCAGTGGCGGCAGCTGCGTGATCGCGCCGGACGGGCGGGTGACGGCCGTGCTCGACAAGGGCGACGGGATGGTGCTGTCGGAGATCGATCTCGACGCCGCACGCGCGCGCCGCGTGCTTGGGGAAGCCGTCTTCGCGCAGCGGCGGCCCGAGCTCTATCCGGAGCTGCTAACCGGTACGTTCAGCTGGAATCCGCGCGACTTCTTCGGTCTCTATGGTCACGAGCCCTGGCCGCCCGGCAAGACGTCACGGGTCAGCGTCGCGCAATTTGCGCCCGGCGACGACATCAGCCAGAATCACGAGAAAATCTCGGTGCTCGCCCGCAAGGCTAGGGCAGAAGGCGCGGAGCTCGTCGTCTTCCCGGAACTCGCCCTGACGGGGCTTGCCGATCCCGCACGAAGGGCGCAAGCGATTTCAGGGCCGGCGGCCGACAGCCTTGGCAGGCTTGCAGAGGAGCTCGACCTCTATCTTGTCTACGGCCTCGCCGAGCGCGACGGCGATCTGGTCTACAACAGCGCTTGCCTCGTCACGCCGGATGGGGACATCTCAGTCTATCGCAAGACGCATCTCACCGCCGACGAGCGAAGCTGGGCGACGGCCGGTGACGGCTGGACCGTTGTCGACACGCCAATCGGTCGCATCGGGCTGTTGATCGGTCACGACGCCTCGTTCCCGGAGGCGGGCCGGGTGCTGGCGCTTCGCGGTTGCGATATCGTCGCGTGTCCCGCCGCGATCAAGGGACACTTCAGTTCGTCGCATGCGGGCACGGAGGTCGAACAGCCGAAGCCGATTCCAACCGGCCCGGATCCGCACCATTGGCATCATTTCCGCGTTCGCGCCGGCGAAAATAATCTGTTCTTCGCCTTCGCCAATGTCGTCGATCCAGAACGTGGCTATCCTGGGCTCAGCGGCGTATTCGGCCCTGACACTTTCGCGTTTCCGCGGCGGGAAACGATCGCGGCCGACGGCGCGGGGCTTGCCACAGCGCTGGTCGACACCACCAACCTCGACAGCGTCTATCCAACCAATGTCGTGCGCCGAAAGGATCTGGTGTCGATGCGCATACCGCACAGCTATCGCGGATTGGTCAAAGTGGCTGCGCACAACTACTGAATCAGGAAAAGGAAACGGATCATGGATCTGGGACTCAAGGGCGCCAAGGTTCTCGTCACGGGAAGCACCAAGGGAATCGGCCGCGCGATCGCCGAGACATTTGCCGCCGAGGGCGCCGATATCGGCGTTTGCTCCCGTAATCTGGCCGAGGTCGAGAGTACTGTCGCCGCACTCAAGGCGAAGGGTATTGCGGCCTTTGGCGGTGCGCTCGATGTCGCCGACGCGGCGCTTCTAAAGGCCTGGGTCGGCGATATGGCTGCAAAGCTCGGCGGCATTGATGTCGTCGTCGCCAATGTCAGCGCGCTCGCGATCGGACAGGACGACGAAAGCTGGCAGAAGGAATTTTCGACGGACATGATGGGCACGGTCCGGCTGGTGAATGCGGCCATGCCGTATCTGGAGAAGAGCGCCGCCGGCGCGATTGTCACCATAGCGAGCGTCTCCGGGCGCGAGGTCGATTTCGCCGCCGGCCCCTACGGCACCTTCAAGGCGGCGATCATCCATTACACGCAAGGGCTCGCCAATCAGCTCGCGGGGAAGGGCATCCGCGCCAATTCGGTTTCGCCGGGCAACACCTATTTCGAGGGTGGGGTTTGGAACATGATCAAGGACAACAATCCAGAGCTCTACAAGACCGCGCTGGCGCTTAATCCGACGGGACGGATGGGGACACCGCAGGAAATGGCTAACGCCGTGGTGTTTCTCGCGAGCCGCGCGGCGAGCTTCATCACCGGGACGAACCTCGTTGTTGATGGTGCATTGACGCGCGGCGTCCAGTTCTAGCGAGGGCGCAATCAGGGCATGCGGGAATTTGCCAGGACGCAGTGAACGCTTGTTGCCGTCGACCATCTGCGTCGCCCTAGCGCGGCCGCAATCGAGCAGAGCGTATAGGCATCCTGCGCATCTTCTCGCGGATCAGCGCGATCATATCGCGCAGCGCCTTGGCCTACGAAACGGTCTACGGCGATCTCCTGATCGGTCTGCATCGTCAGGGACATGCAGAAGCGTCGATCGCGGCAAACACAAACTTCCCGATGCGGCCCTGGATGGCAACCCTCGTCCAATTTGGGCCGGCTATTCACCGTCTCTTGAAGTGCTGGATCAGCTGTGTCCAGCTTGGATCAAGCTGCTTGGCCCAATGCCATGCGTGATCACTATTGCCTTCGCTTGTCCGGAACACGTTGTTGTTGTGGTTGCACGAGACGCCCATTCAGGCGAAGGATATGCGCGCGCTACGTGAAGTGCTTGTTCGGCTGCGAAGGGCCTTCCGTGCTGCTCCGGTTCGATGAAAGAGTAACCAATTGAATTCGCAAGACTATCGGTTTTTCGTGGCCGCCATGATGGATTGGAGCGAGAGTTACGGTAACTCAACCACTTAGTGGGCGGTGTGTGCACGACGTGTGCACCGAGAGAGCAAGAAAAATCTTGCAACAGCCAATGAGAAGCAAGCCTTCTGAAGCGGACGAGTCGGCCTTCAGTGGTGCAAGTGCAAGGCAAAAAGCCGAGTTCGGACAGGCGCGAGGCGATCTCGACACGGGCATAAGCCATCAGCGCGTCGTCGCGAGCAACCCGATGCGCTTCCTTGGCCGTCTCGCCGATGGTCGATAGAATTTCTTCGTGCGTGAACCGGCCGTAGCTGCGGGCCATGCATCCTGATCCGAGCATCCTGCCGGAGTGCGACTGGCTGCATCGCCAATGGTGCCAGGGGCGGGCGGCAGATTGCACCAGTGGGTCGGCTTCATCTGCATCGGGAGAGGGTTGTCTCCGTCCTGGGTCCAGAAGCCGATGCTCTTGTTCTCCCATCAGCGGCAGTTGTTGATGGGGTCGGTCGTATGTGCGCTGCCGCACATGAGGCAGCGCAAGCTTGTCAATTCGTCGGCCCGTCGCCGCGGATCGCGAACGTCGTCCCCTTCAGCTTGGTCATGCCGAATTTGTCGAACAGCTTGTCGTAGGTGCCGTCGGCGCGGATCGCGGTGAGCGCATCGGCGACGGCCTGGGCGAGCTGCTTGTCGCGGAAGGCGAAGGTGATGTCGGTGCCGGCGATGTCGCGGACCCAGATCTTGGCGAAGCCCTTCTGCTCGAGCGAGTTGGCGGTCTCGTTGATGTTGAGCGCGGCCTCGAGCTGGCCGGCGCGCAGAGCCGCCGAGGTCGCGGTGACGGTGGTGAAGGTGCGCAGCTCGATCGGCTTGAGGCCCTTGGCCTCCATCGCGGTGCTGAACTCGCGCGCCTTGCGCTCGGTGTAGGTCGCCGATTCCACGCCCACCACGCGGCCGGCGAGATCCTCGAATTTTTCGAGCTTCAGGCTGGAGGAGGGATCGGTGTAGATGCTGATCGCCTGCTGCGCGTAAGGCACGAGGTAGAGCATCTTGGAGCGCTCCTCGGTCCAGAACAGGCCGGTGTTGATGGCATCGAACCGGCCGGAGCGCAGCGCCGGGATCATCGGCGGGAAGTCCATGCGCAGGAAAACCGCCTCGACGCAGATGCGCTTGGCGATCTCGCGGGCGAGCTCGACATTGAGGCCCTGCAACTCACCCTTGTCGTCGACGAATTGCTGCGGCGGCAGCGTCGGGTTGATCGACATCTGCCATTTCGGCGCCTCGATCAGGCTCGACGCCGGCACTTTCGGCGTGCAGGTCTGGGCGCCGGCCGCCTGCGTCAGGCCGACCAGAAGGACGAGGGCGGAGAAGGTTTTGGGAAATCGCATCTGAATACTCCGATCAAATCTTGGGTGGCAGAGGAGCCGTTCTCCGGTCCGCGTCTTCTTCATTGTCTCGTCATGTGGCCGCCGCAGCATCAGCTTGCCGGGTCAGGATCAGCGAGATGTGGCGCGCCGCGGTCACCACCTCGTCGCGCTGGTTGATGAGGTCGAGCGTCTCGATGACGATGCCGCGCGCGGGGTTCTTGGTCGGCCGCTTCTCGACGAAGCGGAAGCGCACACGCAAGGTATCGCCGGCGACGATGGGACCCTTGAACTTCACCTCGTCCCAGCCGAGCGAGGCGACCGAGGTCTCCTCATACAGCTTCAGCTCAGACTTCAGCCCTTCCATCAGCGATAGGCCGTACAGCCCGTGGCCGATCACCGCGGGAAAGCCGCGGGAGCGCGCGTAGGCGCCATCGACATGGAGCGGATGATGGTCGCGCGTGACGTCGGCGAAGGTCGCGATGTCGGCTTCCGTCACGGTGTGCACGGCGGTCTCGAACTCCGCGCCGAGCGCGATATCTTCGTAACGGAGATTGATCGGGCCGCTGGCGTTCATGCTGATCCCTCAGGCAACCTTGCGTGGCCGCGCCGGCAGGGCATTGAAGGTTTGCGCGATCCCCATCGGCCCGGAGCGGAAGATGCGCGGGTCCATGTCCTTCAAATGCGGGCTGATGTGCGGCTTGAAACCCATATGGGCGAGGATGTCCTCCTCGAGGCGAACGCCCGACGCGATCTCGGTCAACGTCACGTGTCCGTTCTCCAGCTCGAACACGGCGCGCTCGGTGACGTAGCTGACATGCTGGCCGCGCTGCGCAGCGAGAGAGGCGCTGAAGCTGATCTGGCCCACTTGCGGCACGAATTTGCGGAAGGCACCGTCCCGCCGGATCGCGAGGCGGCCGTTCTCGACGCCGATGTCGAACTTGCCGCCGGTCATGGTGCCGCTGAAGATCAGCCGCTTGGCGTTCTGGGTGATGTCGATGAAGCCGCCGGAGCCGTCGCGGCGTTCGGCGAAGCGGGTGACGTTGACGTTGCCGGCTTCGTCCACCTCCGCGAAGGAGAGGAAGGCGCAGGAGAGGCCGCCGCCGTCGTAGAAGTCGAACTGATAGGCCTGGTCGAGAATGACACGCGGATTGATGGCGGTGCCGAACTCGCGGGCGTGGCCGGGCACGCCGCCGACGACGCCGGATTCCACCGTCAGCGTGATTAGGTCGGAGATGCCTTCCTCGGCCGCGACATTGGGGATCATCGCGGAGATGCCGACGCCGAGATTGACGACGTCGCGCGGGCGTAGCTCGAAGGCGGCGCGGCGGGCAATCACCCGGCGCTCGGTGAGCGGATCGGGCGTAATCATCGCCACCGGGACGCGCGTCTCGCCGCAGCGTGCGGGGTCATAGGCGGTGCCGTAGGTCTGCATCTGCTCGGGCTCGAGCACGACGTGGTCGATCAGGAAGCCCGGGATCTTCACCATCTGCGGATGGATCGAGCCGCGCTTCACGATGCGCTTGACCTGGCAGATCACGGTGCCGCCGGCATTGTGCACGGCCTGCGCGATCGAGAGATCCTCGCGCGTCGTGCCCTCGTGCTCCATGCTGATATAGCCGTCCTCGTCCGCGGAAGTGCCGCGGATGATGGCGACGTCGGGCGGGGCGGGGACGCGGTAGAGCAGCCAGGACTGGCCGTGCAGCTCGAGCAGGTCGACCAGCGGCGCGGTGGTGCGCTTGTTCATGCGCCCGCCGTCCTGCCGCGGGTCCATGTAGGTGTTGAGGCCGACATGGGTGAGCACGCCGGGATGTTTCGCCGCCATGGCGCGGCAGAGCTGGCTCATCACGCCTTGCGGGAAATTGTAGGCGTCGATCAGCTCGTCGCGGACGAGCCGCATGAACGGCACCTGAAGCCCGAAATTGCCGCCGATCACGCGCGCGATCAGCCCTTCATGGGCGAGATGGCAGAGGCCCTTCTCGGTGACGGCGCCGACGCCGGTGATGTTGATCAGCGTCAGATCGTGTGGGCCCTGGCCGCCGAGAAAGCGCTGCTCCAGCGCGTCGAGAATAGCTTCGGCCGCGCCCGTGCCGCCATTGCCGCCGACGATCAGCGTGTCGGCGTCGCGGATCAGGCCGGCGGCCTCGTTCGCCGTGATGATGCTCAGCATGCCCTCACGCGGCCTCCTTCTCGACCTGGCGGGCGATGATCAGCCGCTGGATCTGGTTGGTGCCCTCGTAGATCTGGGCGAGGCGCACGTCGCGGAAGATCCGCTCGATGCGGTATTCGCGCGAATAACCGTTGCCGCCGTGGATCTGAAGCGCGTTGGAGACGTGCTTCATCGCCATGTCGGTGGTGAACAGCTTTGCCTGCGCCGCCTCCTTGGCGATCGGCTCGCCGGCATCGTGCAGGCGCGCGGCGTGGTGGATCAGGAGGCGCGCAGCGGCGATGTCGGTCGACATATCCGCGAGCATGAACTGCACCGCCTGGAAGCCGATGATGGCCTGGCCGAACTGCTTGCGGTCGCGGGCGTACTTGGTGGCATCCTCGAACGCAGCCTGCGCCATGCCGAGCGCCATCGAGGCCATCATCAGCCGGCTGAAGTTGAAATTGCTCATGGCCATCTTGAAGGCCTGGTTCTCCGGCCCCATTACGCTGTCGGTGGGCAGGCGCACGTCGGAGAAGGTGATCTGGCAGTCGTCGAGGCCGTGCATGCCGAGCAGTTCCTCGTTCTTGCCGCGGGCGATGCCGGGCAGGGCGCCGTCCACGAGAAGACAGGAGATGGCGCGATGGCCCGCATCTGCGCCGGTGCGCGCGAACACCATGATGCGGTCGGCGACGCCGCCGAGCGTCACCCAGGCCTTGGTGCCATTCAGACGCCAGCCATTGCCATCGCGCACAGCATTTGTGCGGATGCCCGCGACGTCGGAGCCGTGGTCGGGTTCCGAGACGGCGGTGGCGGGAATGATGTCGCCGCTCAGGATTTTCGGGATCAGCGCCTTGTGCGCCTCGGTGCCGTGATGGTCGAAGAACAGCACGGCCTCGACGGGGATCGCGAAGGCGTTGGCGACCGCGCCGGAGCAGCGCGCCAGCTCCTCCATCGCAATGCAGGCTGCCACTGCATCGAGCCCGGCGCCGCCGGCGCCTTCACGCAGGCAGATGCCGAACAGGCCGAGATCGGCCATGCCCTTGTAGAGCGCGCGGTCGAAGCGGTCCTCGCGGTCGATCGCGGCGGCGCGGGGCAGGATCTCCGCTTCGGCGAAGCGGCGGGCTGTGTCGCGGAGAGCCTTCTGGTCTTGGCTGTAGAAGCGGTCCATGGCGTGCTCCGGTCAGTCGCTGGCGAGCTTGGAATCGTGGGAGACCTCGCTGCGGTCGCGGTCGAGGAAATAGACCGCGACGTCGTCGCCCGGCACGCCATAGGCACTGCACACGCCGCGGGTCAGCGCGATGGCGGCTGCGCGACGCTCGGCCTCGCTGCGGCGGAAGGCGTGGACCTTGAGCAGGATGCGCTGGCCAGTGGCCTGCGCGCCGAACGTGCCGGCGTGGGCGTAATCATCCGCCGCAATGGGCAGGAAATAGAGCGTGACCGTATCAGCGGTGACGCCGAACGCCGACATCAGGCCGTCGGTCACGGACTGCGCCAGCGCGGCCTTGCGCTGGGATGGAGCTTGCGGGGCGAGCACTTCGACATAGGGCATCGATCAGACCTTCGCGGATTTGGCCGCAGATGATTTGGATGAAGACGATTTGGACTTGCCGGATTTCGCAGGGGCCGGGGCGCCGATCTGGCGGCAGGAGTCGCGCTTGATCAGCCGGGCACCGACGCGATATTCGCGGACACCGTCATTGCCATTTCCCTTGGCGTCCATGCGATGCAGCAGCCGGTCGACGGCGAGATTGGCAAGATCCCGCGCGCCGTTGTCGACGATGCTGATGGCCGGGCGATGCCATTCGAACCAGGGCATGTCCTCGTAGCAGAGCAGCGAGAGATCTTCGGGAATGGCGATGTTCCGTTCCGCGGTGACGCGCAGCACCCCGAGCGTCGCCTCGTGATTGGCGACGAAGATCGCGCTCGGCGGGCGAGGGAGGCCGAGCAGTTTGCGGGTGCAGGTCGCGCCGGTCTCGGGCACGTAGTGGCCGGCATGAATCAATGTGTCGTCCCTGGGGATACCCGCCTCGCGCAGCGCGCGGACATAGCCGGACAACCGTTCGCGGCCCGACGTCGTGTCCTGGCGGCCGACGATCAGCCCGATGCGCTTGTGCCCGAGCTCGATCAGGTGACGCGTGCCCAGATAAGCGCCTTGCGGATCGTCGGCGAGCACGGTCTCGAGATCGGTCGCGTCATCGCGCCGCACCAGGCAGACGATGGGGACGTCCTTGGAGAGTGCCTTGAGCTGCGCGCCGTTCTTGCCTGTCGGCACCACGATCAGCCCGTCGATGCGGTGATCGACCAGCGTGGTGAGGGTGTCGCTCTCCTGCTGCGGATCGTCGCCGCCGATGCACAGAAGCATCTGATAACCCAGCGCCTTCAGGCGCGCCTGCACCACTTCGGCCATCACCTGGAACGAGGCGTTGGTGAGATTGTGGACGAGAAGAGCAACGAGCCGCGACTGCCCGGTCTTCAATCCGCGCGCGATCGGGTTCGGCCGATAGCCGAGCTCGCGCGCGATGCGCACCAGGCGCTGCTGCGTGCGCTCGCTAGTCAGGCCGGTTCCCGTCAGCGCCCGGGAAGCAGTGCTGACTGAAACACGGGCCGCCTGTGCCACATCTTTGAGCGTGACGCTCATCAAACCCGCCGATAGACTGCAAACGATTGCAGAAACGCTATGAGCTTATTCCACGCGGATCAAGCTCAAAAAATGGATGGTGTTGCCCAATGCAGAGCCATTTATGCAAACGATTGCATAAGGCGTGCGGATATTCCGCAGGCGGCATCTAGCACCTAAACTCACCCTTGCACCCGGCAGTTTCCTGATGAGGACGTTCCGCGGCACCTACACCGTCATGATCACCCCGTTCACGGCAGCGGGCGAGGTCGATGTCGCGGCCTTGCGCGCCTTCGTCGACTGGCAGATCGCGCAGGGTATTCATGGATTGATCCCGCTTGGCTCGACCGGTGAGTTCCTGTCCATGGACGATGACGAGAAGGCGCTGGTTGCGGAGGTCGTCATTCGCCAGGCCGCGGGCCGCGTCCCCGTGCTGATCGGCACCGGCGCGGAGGATACGCGCGAAGTGGTGCGCCTCAGCCGCCGTGCCGAAAAACTGGGCGCCGACGGCGTGATGATCATCCCGCCGTTCTATTCGACGCCGACCGACGACGAGCTCGTCCATCATTACAAGACGGTTGCCGGCGCCATCGCGCTGCCGATCATGGTCTACAACAATCCGGCAACCGCCAACGTCGACCTCAAGCCGCAGCTAGTGGCGCGCATCGCCGAGATCGACAACTGTCTCTATATCAAGGAGTCGACGCTGGAGGTGACGCGCGTGCGCGACATCATCCGCCTCTGCGGTGACAAGATGACCGTGTTCGGCGGCATCCTTGGCTTCGAATCCTTTGTCGAGGGCGCGCAGGGCTGGGTGGCCGTGGCCTCCAACGTGGTCCCTGCGGAAATGGCCCGCATCTTCAGCCTCGTCGCCGACCACGGCGCGATCAAGGAAGCGCGCGAACTCTATCTCAAATACCTGCAGGTGATCGAATTCGTCGGCGGCCAGGCCTACGTCGCCGGCAGCAAGGCGCTGCTCGGCCATATGGGCTTTGCAGCCGGCAATCCGCGCCCGCCGCGGCTGCCGCTGCCGGCCGCGCAGGACGCGGCCGCACGTGCCCTGGTCAAGACATTCGATCTCGTGTGGGGCGGCGCGCCAATTGCGGCTGCTTGAACTGAGGTATGAACGGATGAACCTGCTCGACGGCGTCAAGATCCTCAGCTTCAATCACTATCTCGCGGGGCCGCTGGCTGCGCAGACGCTGGCCGATCTCGGCGCCGACGTCATCGCGGTCGAACCGATCGAGGGCGCGTTTCAGCGCAACTGGGCGGTCGCCAATCATTTCGTTGCGGGTGACAGCGTCAATCATCTGGCGACCGGCCGCAACAAGCGAAGCCTCGCGGTCGATCTCAAGCATCCCGACGGTATCGCCGCGGTGAAGAAGCTGGTCGCGACGTCAGATGTCGTGATGGAGAACTTTCGGCCGGGCACCATGGCCAAGCTCGGCCTCGGCTACGACACACTGAAGGCGATCAACCCCGGCTTGATCTATGCGGTGGCAACAGGCTTCGGGTCGGAGGGGCCGTACAAGGATCGTCCGGGGCAGGATCTCCTGCTCCAGGCGATGTCGGGTCTTGCGATGCGGACGGGACGCGCCGATGGTGAACCGACCGCGGTCGGCGCAGTCATCGTCGATCAGCATGCGGCCTCGCTCTATGCCATGAGCATCCTTGCGGCACTGTTCGCCCGGACAAAGACCGGGAAGGGCCAACTCGTTGAGGTCAACCTCTATCAGGCCGCACTCGATCTCCAGGTCGAGCCGCTGACCGCCTGGCTGAACGGCGCGCCGTCGCCGACGCCGCGCGGTCCGGCCGGCATCGCGGCCTGGTTCAGCCCCGGGCCTTACGGCATTCACGCGACGGCCGACGGCCATCTCGCGATCTCCATGGCCACGCCTAAGGATCTGGGCGTCGCGCTCGACAGCGAGGAGCTGAAGCAGTTCTGCGACGCCGACAGTTTTTCGAAGCGCGAAGAGATCACGCGGATCGTTGCTATCAGGCTGAAACAGAAGTCGACGGCCGATTGGTTGCCCTCGCTTGAAGCCGCGCGCATCTGGCACGCGCCGGTGCAGGATTATCGCGACCTCGAAAGCGATCCCCAGCTCAACCATCTCGGCGTGTTCAAGAGCGCCGAGAGCGCAGGAGGCGCGTCGATCCGCATGGTCGCGCATCCCGCACGCTATGACGGCCGGACGCCGGAGGTGCGGCTGGTGCCGCAGCGGCTCGGTGCGCAGACGCGGGAGGTGCTCGGCGAGATCGGTTACGGCGCCACGGAGATAGACGCGATGGTCGCGGGCAAAGCCCTCGGAGTTGCACGATGATCGATTTTTCACTCCCTGAGGAGACGCGCCTGCTGGTCGATACTGTCCGCCGTTTCGTCGAGACGGAGGTGCAGCCGCTCGAAGAAGAGGTGGAGCTGACTGCCAAGGTGCCGGCCGACGCGCTTGCGGTCACCAAGGCCAAGGCACAGAAGCTCGGCCTTTACGCCATGAACATGCCGGCGGATGTCGGCGGCGGCGGGCTGTCCTGCGTCGAGCATTGCCTGGTCGAAGAAGAGTTCGGCAAGACCTCCGATGCGCTGATCCGCCGCGTGTTTGGCCAGGTCTATCCGATGCTGATGGCCTGCAAGGGCGACCAGGTCGAGCGCTATCTGCTGCCGACGGTGAAGGGCGACAAGATCTGCGCCATGGCGATCACCGAGCCGGGCGCCGGTTCCGACGCGGCGTCGATCAGCACGACGGCGCATCTCGACGGCGACGCCTGGGTGCTGAATGGCACCAAGCATTTCATCAGCGATGGCGATATCGCCGACTACGTCATCCTGATGGCGCTGACCGACAAGGAGAAGCGGGCGCGGGGCGGCATCACGCTGTTCCTGGTCGACCGCGGCACGCCGGGTTTCAAGGTCGCGCGCACCCAGCCGATGATGGGCCATCGCGGCTATGGCCATGCCGAGCTGAGTTTTGAGGACTGCCGCATTCCGAAGGCGGCCGTGCTCGGCGAGGTCGGCGGCGGCTTCAAGCTGATCATGCAGAGCGTGCTCCAGATCCGGCTCGCCCATATCGGTGCGCGCGCCGTCGGCATGGCACAGCGCGCGCTGGAGATGATGCGCAGGCACGCCGGCGAGCGGCGCCAGTTCGGCCAGCTGATCGGCGATTTCCAGATGGTGCAGAAGCTGATCGCCGATTCCGCCACCGAGATTTTTGGCGTGAAGATGATGGTGATGAATGCGGCCTGGGACATCGATCAGGGCAAGGATGCACGCGACAAGGTCTCGATGATCAAGGTCGCGGCGTCCGAGATGCAGGGCCGCGTGGTCGACCGCGCCATCCAGGTGTTCGGCGGCATGGGGTTCAGTAAGGACCTGCCCCTGGAGCGGATGTATCGCGACGCCCGCGTCACCCGCATCTATGACGGCACCTCCGAAATCCACCGCATGCTGGTTGCGCGCAGCACCATCAAGAACGGCCTGCAGCTCTAGGGAAGCGATCGATGTCTTACGCACCTCTCAAGCCCGGCACAGCCTTCGCGTTCCGCAAGACCATCACAGTGGCCGAGCAGGCCATGTTCACCGGCATCAGCGGCAATCTCGGCGGTCTCTATGTCGATGCCGTCCGCGCCAGGAAGGCGGGCGCCTCCAACATGGTCGCCTTCGAGCTCGCCGTGGGTGGTCTCGCCACCACCTGCCTCAGCCAGCTCGGTGGGCCGACACGGCGGATCGGCAGCATCGCGCTGAATTTCGCTGCGCCCGTGATCGTCGGCGAGTCCGTCGAGGCCCGGGCCGAGATCGTTTCGGTTGACGGCGACGATGCGACCTGTCGCGTCACCTGCACGCTGTCGCCCTCAGGCGCGACCGTGGTGGACGGCACCGCGACGCTGGTTCCCTTTGCCAAGGCCTGAGCCATGTACGAGCCAAAGTCCTTCGACGATCTCAGGGTGAATGACAGGGTCAGCCTGAGCAAGACCATCACAGAGGCCGATGGCGCGCTCTATATCGCTGCGACCGGCGATTTCGGCCCCGTTCATGTCGACGAGGTCTATGCTGGCGCGACGCGCTTTGGCCGCAGGCTGGCGCCGGGGATCATGGTCGCGGGCCTCTGCACCAGCATCCTCACCAGCGAGCTGGTCGGCACCATCGGCGTGTCGGTGGAGGACCGCTTCTGGTTCACCGGTCCCGTGTTCTACGGCGACACGCTCACCTTCGACGTCTGGATCGCCGAGCAGCACGACGAGACTCGCACCATCATCTGGGAGGCGAGCGCGCGCAACGAGGGCGGCCTCGAAGTGCTGAAGGCGCGCGCGAGCCTGAAATTTCCGCGGCGAAAACCGTCATGAGCAAGGCGATGAAAAAACCGGATTTGCGCGGCGTCACGGTCGCGACCGTGCTGCCCTTCAGGGACGCCAGCTCGATCGACTGGGACGGCTATGCCCGCGTGCTCGACTATTGCGCCTGCCCGGACGGCATCGCGGCGGTGTTCGTCAATGGACATGCCGGCGAGGGCGGGTCGCTCTCGGACGACGAACGTCAGGCCGTGATCGAGCGGACACGCCGGCAGATCGGCGGCAAGCCGCTATTGGCCGGCATCATCGCGCATTCCACGGCGGAAGCGATCCATCAGGCGCAGCTCGCGGAAGCTGCCGGCGCCGATTGCGCCGTGTTGTTCCCGCCCGCACCGCTCGGCGGCGGAGCCTCGGCGACCTCGCACGCGCCGGCAGCTTTCGTGCAGGCGGTCGGCTCCGCGATCGGAATTCCCGTGTCGATCTTCCAATATCCGCTCGCATCGGGATTTGGCTACTCACCGGAGACCTTGGCCAAGATCGCAGCGCTCGACAGCGTCATCGCCATCAAGGAGGGCAGCGACACCATGCTGGCCTATGACGAGAACCGGCGGGCGGTGAAGCAGGCTGATCCCTCAGTCGCGATCCTGCCGTCGAACTTCAACTGGTTCCTGCCGCAGCTCGCCGTCGGCGGCGACGGCATTCTCTCCGGCCTCGTCAGCCTCGCGCCGCATCTGTTCGTGGCGCTGTGGCAGGCCTCGCTCGCCGACGACCTCAAGGCGATGCGCGCCGTCAACGAGCGGCTCTATCCGATCGTCCGCGCGATCTACGGGCCTGCCCCGATCATGGACATGCACACCCGCATGAAGGTCGGGCTGAAGGCGCTCGGCCTGATCCGCAATGCCGATCCGCGGCCGCCGCTGCTGCCGGTTCTGCCTGCGCTGTGCGATGCCATTGCAACGACGGTGGGTGCGGCGCGCGCGGCCGGCGACATCCGTCTGGCATGAGGAACGAGCCGATGCTGGACGACGCCTTCATCCACATCGTGCTGGTCGACATCGATCCCGAGCACGAGGCTGCGTTCAACGGTTGGTACGAGCAGAAGCATTTCCCTGATCTGCTCGCCTGTCCCGGCTGGCTCTCGGCCAAGCGCTTCGTCTCGGTCGGCGACGGGCCGAAATACGCCGCCATGTACGAGGTCGCGGGGCGATGGGCCTTCGAGACGCCGGAGTTCCTGAAGGTGAAGGGTTTTGGTCCGTTCGAATCCCTGGTGAAGAATTTCATGCGCATCCAGCTCAGGCCGATGTCGGGACCGGCTTGAGCAGATCGAAGACGATGCTGCCTGCCGCGTCGCGAGATCCGGCCGGCCGCATCCAAGAAACGTCGAGGGGAATCCCGGGCGAGGAACTGCATCGGTTATTGGCGTCTTACTGGAGGTATCCATGGTCTCGACACTGTTTCGCTTGAGTGCGGCCGCCGCACTCGTTCTCGCGTCCACGGCGGTGCATGCCGCCTGTACGCCCGCAATCACCGATGACAATCTGATTGCGCCCGGCAAATTGCAGCTCTCCATCAACCCGACCAATCCGCCGCAGCAATTCGTCGACAAGGACGGCCAGCTGCAGGGCCTCAACGTGGAGCTCGCCGCCGAGCTCGGCAAGCGGTTGTGTCTTCCGGTCGAACTCGTCCGGATGGATTTTCCGGCGATGATTCCTGCCTTGGGCGCAGCGCGCATCGACGGTGTCAATACCGGCATGTTCTGGACCGAGGAACGCTCGAAGCTGATGTACATGGTGCCGTATGCCATTCAGGCGATCTCAGTCGTGGTGGCCCCCGTTAGCGGCACAAAAATTGCTACCGAAAACGATCTGATCGGAAAATCATCCGCGGTCGAGGTCAGCAGCTACCAGATGAACTGGCTCAAGAAACTCAGCGATGCGAGCGTCGCAAAGGGCGGCGCAGCCGTCGAGATGCGCACGTTCCCGACCGCGACCAACGTCGTCAGCGCGCTGCTTGCGGGCCAGGTTGACAATGCGCTGCTGGTCGACAGCGTGGCGCGCGATCTCGTTGGCCGTGGTCGCGTGAAGGAAGTCCTGAGCGGGCTCGGCACGGCCAGGACCACGCTTGGTTTCCGCAACAAGACGGTCGCCGATACCGTCGTCAAGGCGCTGAACGCGATGCGGGCCGACGGCTTTTATCAGGCGCTGTTCGACAAGTTCGGCCTGACCGCCATGCCGGCCGACCAGCCGCTTGCGATCGCCGGCCCCGGTCCGGCCTGAGACCTACGGAGACGAGCCGATGAGCCATTTCAGTCCGACGGCCGCCGTCAGCTACTTCTTCAATTACTTCCTGATGAAGGGAGTGCTCGTCACCATCGGCTTGACGGTGGCGGCGGTCGTCGGCGGTTTGATCCTCGGCATGGGCATCGCGTTGCTGCGCATGTCGTCCAATCCGGTGCTCGCGGGTGCCGCGCGCTTTTACATCTGGTTCTTCCGCGGCACGCCGCTGCTGATCCAGCTGGTGGTGATTTACAGCGGCTTGCCGCAGCTCGGGATCAAGTTCAGCGTGATCACCTGCGCGCTCGTCGGATTGATCCTCAACGAGGCGGCCTATCTCGCCGAGATCGTGCGCAGCGGCTTCATGGCGGTGTCGGCGGGGCAGCGCGAGGCCGCCTGGGCGCTCAGCCTGTCGCCCTGGGTTACGTTCCGCCGCGTGACCCTGCCGCAGGCGTTCCGCCTGATGATCCCGCCGCTCGGCAACTCCATCAACTCGCTCTTGAAGGCGACCTCGCTGGCCTCCGTGATCTCGGTCGAGGAGCTGATGCGCCGCAGCGACATGCTGATGCAGGAGCATTTCCAGATCCTCGAAGTCTATGCGGCGGCAACGGCGTATTACCTGATCCTCACCTCGGTCTGGGACGCGGTACAGCGCCGGCTGGAGAAGCATTTCGGTCGATCGAATGCCGCGAAAACGAGGCGGGTCGCAGCGAGCGCGCCGGTCGCACAGGCGAGCGTGGAGGCCCGCGCATGAGCGAGATATCGATGACTACGGCCGAAGGTTCAACAGTGCAGCCGCCGCAGCTCCGCGAGGTTCCCGCGGTTCGCATGGAGGCGGTCTACAAGCACTATGGTGACTTCACGGCGTTGAACGAGGTCGATCTCAGAGTTGCCAAGGGTGAGAAGATCGTGGTCTGCGGTCCCTCCGGCTCGGGCAAGTCGACGCTCATTCGCTGCGTCAACCACATCGAGAAGCACGACGAGGGCCTGATCTACGTCAACGGCGTCGAGCTCGATCGCCAGCGTAAGAACATCGACGCCGTCAGGCGCGATACCGGCATGGTGTTCCAGAGCTTTAATCTGTTTCCCCACATGACGGTGCTGGAGAACTGCATCCTGGCCCCGATGACCGTGAACGGCGTGAGTGAGGCGGAGGCAAAGGACCTCGCCATGCATTTCCTCACCAAGGTCCGGATTCCCGATCAGGCCGAGAAATTTCCCGGGCAGCTCTCCGGCGGCCAGCAGCAGCGCGTCGCCATCGCACGCGCGCTGTGCATGCGGCCCAAGATCATGCTGTTCGACGAGCCGACCTCCGCGCTCGACCCGGAAATGGTCAAGGAAGTGCTGGAGACCATGAAGAAGCTCGCGGAGGAGGGCATGACCATGCTGTGCGTGACCCACGAGATGGGCTTTGCCCGCGAGGTCGCCGACCGCATCGTATTCATGAACGAGGGCAAGGTGGTCGAGCAGGCCGCGCCTGAGGAATTCTTCAAGCATCCGAAGTCCGAGCGGGCGCGGACGTTCCTCGATCAGATCATTCATTGATCGGCCAAGATGCGGACATTCAGCGACCGCCTGCGCGGCATTCACGCCGCCACCATCGTGCCGATGACGCCCGATTTCGAGATCGACGAGGCGCAGCTCGCAGCGCATCTCGCGTCGGTGGCGTCCGCGCCCGGCATCAGTGGGCTCCTCGTCAACGGCCACGCCGGCGAGAATTTCGTGCTGTCGCTGGCCGAGAAGCGGCGCGTGGTGGAGCTGGCGCGCCAGCACACGCCGCAGGACTGCCTGATCGTCTCCGGGGTCAATCATGAATCGAGCCTGGAGTCCGCGCGCGAAGCGGCTGCGCTGCAACAGGCCGGCGCCGACGGGCTGCTGGTGTTTCCACCCAACAGCTGGGCGCTCGGCCACGCCGATGACTGCGTGATCGAGCATCACCGCTACATCCGCGATGCCACGACCGCGCCGCTAATGCTCTACGTTGCACCCGTCGGCGCGGGCGCGATGGCCTACGCGCCGCCGCTGCTTACGCGGCTTGTCGCCGATCCCCGTTTCGTTGCGGTGAAGGAAGGCAGCTGGGAGGTTGCGGCCTACGAACAGAATCTCAGGCTGATCCGCAAGCTGCGACCGGACTTCGTCGTGCTCGGCTCCGGCGACGAGCACCTGCTGACGAGCTATCTCGTCGGCTCGGCCGGCAGCCAGGTGAGCCTCGCCTGCGTCGTGCCTGAGCTCGTGGTGAGCCTCTGGAATGCGGCGGAGGCCGGCGATTGGGAGCGGGCGCGTGCCGCGCATGAGAAGCTCTATCCGCTGGCGGTCGCGATCTATCGCGATGCGCCCGGAGGACGCGCGACCGTGCGGCTCAAAGCCTGCCTGAAGCTGCTCGGACGCCTGTCATGCGACGCGGCGCGGCCGCCACAGCCGGCGGCGACACGCGGCGAGTTGCAGGCGCTCGAGCGGGCACTGCGCTTGGCCGGCGCGCTCTAAGCCGCGAAGAACGGATTCGCCGGCCGCGCGAGGCCGAGATGATCGCGCAATGTCGTGCCCTCATGATCCGCACGGAACAGCCCGCGCTCCTGCAGGATCGGCACGACGAGCTCAACAAAGTCCTCGAAGCCCTCGTGGAAATAAGCCGGCATCACGTTGAAGCCGTCGGCGGTATGCTCGTCAAACCAGAGCTGAAGCGTGTCGGCGATGCGCTCGGCCTCGCAATCGGGCAATCGGCGCGATCAAAGTGGTCAGTATTCCGGAGCGCGCCGGCTCGCGCCCAATGTGCCCGGTTATCCGACCATTCTGGATCGGCCGGCTGGGGGATCCAGTTTCATCATGTCTCTCACGCTCTATTGAGGCGTTTCCTCAACCACGCTTAACTTGCTGCGCGTGTGATCACCTTTTCAAGCGTTGGACCAATGCTCACTTCACTGCTGAAGCACATGCCCGGTCGCGGTTGAACGTGCGTCGTCTTTGGCATCTTCTTCGTGTCGCTCGCGTCGCAAGGGAAAGGAACGGCTTCAGCGACAACGCGTCAGTTTGCAGAGGAACTTAGTGATGGGCGCCGAGCGTGTGCACTCGGGGCTTCGTGTGCACGATAGAATTGAGAGCCCAAATTTCGCGTTTTGGCCTCCGAGACGGGATATGATTCCGGAGAAAGGCAAAATATATCAATGCGCGTTCAGGCTCGGCTTTCCCATAGGTTCAATTCATTGTTGGATCGACTAGCGTGAGCAAAATCATGATCGGCGATCCCGTGCTCGGGCAGACACTGTTTGCTCGATACGGCTTTGCTGCAGGATTGGTCGGAGCCGTGACAGTGCCGTTTCTCGGCGCCTCGCTCGACCGGATGGGCCCGCGAAAGCCTTGGATCGCGGCCTGCATCCTGATCTCGCTGCCGCTCTTGGTCAGCCTGTGGTGGGCGAAGCCGGACCGCAGCGGACTTTCGGTCCATACTGTGTTGGTGATCATGATGGCGCTCAATCTGCTGTTCGTCTATTCCGAGATCCTGCATAACGCGATGCTCGGACCGGCGGTCGGGATGTCGCGGGTCGGCCGCTACTCGGGTGTCAGCCTGGGGGTCGCAAATCTCGTGTCCGTCGCCATCATGACGTTCCTGTTGTGGGGATTTGCGCTTCCCGGACAGTTGCATTGGTTCGGGATCCCCGACCAGCCGCTGTTTGGCTTCTCGCAGGCAAGCCACGAGATGGAGCGCTTGATCGGGCCTCTGATCGCAGCGCTCGCCTGCGCCGGCGTGTTCATGCTGCTTCGCTTCACCATCGACGCGCCGGCATCGGGCGAGACCTTCGCGAGGGCGGTCCGCCTCGGCTCAAGGGATGTGTTCGCTCTGATCGCTGGTCTGCGAAAGCAGCCAAATCTGCTGAAATTCCTGATCGCCCGGACCTTCTATGCTGACGGCTTTCACACCCTTATCATCTTCGAAGGTATCTATGCCTCGGGCGTGATGGGATGGCACGGCTTCAAGCTGCTGAGCTTTGCCCTCATCAAGATCGCATTCGCCGCTCTCGGCGGCTTGCTGGCGGCAGGCCTGAACGCGCGACTTGGCACGCGCCGCGCCATCATCGTTCAAATATCGATGACGGTCGTGCTGTTGGTCATGGTTCTCGGCACGACACCGGACAGGATGATCTTCTTCTGGCCCCATGACCCGGCCGCGCAGCCAGTGTGGAGCGGCCCGGTTTTTCGAACCCTGCCTGAGATCGCCTTCATTCTGCTGTCGGGATCGATGACGGCATTCGCGGTGGCCTCGATCGCGTCGGGGCGCGCCATGATCATTCAGATCGTGCCGCCGATGCGCGTCGGCTCGTATTTCGGGCTGTTCGGCCTGACCGCCAGCACGACAGTCTGGATCGCCCCGATGCTGGTTGGTACCCTGACGGCGCGCTTTCAGTCCCAGGCCGTCGGTCTCGTTCCGATCGCCCTGCTATTGACCCTCGGCGCGATCGGCATGACCTTCGTGAATGCCGCTTGGAGGGTCGCATGAGCAACTGGATCGAGCACGTCATCTGGTGGCATGTGTATCCGCTCGGCTTCGTCGGCGCCGAACGGGAGGCCGGCGCGTGTGCCGGCATCGTGCATCGCCTTGACCATCTTGTGCGGTGGCTCGATTACGCCGTGGAGTTCGGCGCATCTGGTATCCTGCTGGGGCCGATCTTTGCCTCGTCGAGCCACGGATACGACACCACCGATCACCTCCTGATCGACAGGCGGCTTGGGGACAACGCGGATTTCGATGCATTGGTCGCAGCAGCCCGTTGCCGCGGCCTGCGCATTATCCTGGATGGCGTGTTCAACCACTTCGGCCGCGAATCTCCACGCTTTCAGCGTGCCGTCGCCGCCGGCCCGCAATCCCCGGAAGCCGCCTGGTTTCGCTTGACCTGGCCGCCGGACGGAAAGGAGCCTGATTGCGTGACCTTCGAAGGTCACCACCAGCTTGTGACGCTCAACCATGACGAGCCCGCAGTCGTCGACTATGTCATCCGCGTGATGAATCACTGGCTTGATCGCGGTGCCGATGGGCGCCTCGACGCGGCCTATGCTGTCCCGCGGCAGTTCTGGCAGCGCGTCTTGCCTGCGGTTCGCGCGCGGCATACCGACGCCTTCATCTTCGGCGAGGTGATCCACGGCGACTATGCCGGCTTCGTCGACGAGACTGGTGTGGATGCGGTCACGCAATACGAGCTTTGGAAGGCGATCTGGAGCGCCCTGAACGATCGCAACTTCCATGAGCTCGCATGGGCGCTCGGGCGGCACAATGCGATGATCGACCGGTTCGTGCCGCAGACGTTCATCGGCAATCACGACGTCACGCGGATCGCGAGCCAGCTTCTGGACGAACGACATGTCTCGCACGCGCTAGTCATCCTCATGACCTGCGGCGGCACGCCCTCGATCTATGCCGGGGATGAACAGGCGGTCCGCGGGATCAAGGAGCGCCGTGCCGAAGGTGACGACGCAATCCGTCCGGCCTTTCCAGTCACGCCAGCTGAACTGGCGCCGTTCGGCTGGCCGATCTACCGGCTACATCAGGAACTGATCGGACTACGTCGCAAGCATCCATGGCTCTATCGGGCGAAATCCCGTGTAATCGAGCTTCGCAATACCGACCTTGTCTTCGAAGCATTCGACGAGGGCAATCGGCTATGGGTTGCCCTGAACCTGGCCGACGCAGCGGTCGTACGCACCATCGAGTCTGGCGTCGACAGGCTCGCAGGGGCAGCTACGGTGCACAGAGCAGGCGGCAGGACCGAGCTCACGTTGCCACCGCACGGTTGGGCTATCCTGGGTTAGCGACAGTCTGATGGGCGCGGCAGGCTCCGCACAATGCAAGGTTCAGTAAAGCAATGTGCTAAACATGCTTGGCGATAGCCAACTTTCTGACTCGCCCGTTATCCAGGTAGGCTGGATTGCTCCGCCGCGCCAGATCGGTAATCGAATCTCCCGACAATATCCGAGTATTTTCGCTGCATTGCGAACATCCCGCTTGCGCGCGCGAACGTCGCAGACCTTTTCGCCAGGCTCGCGACAAACCGGCTTGACGACCTCCAAAATTTAGTAATACGTTTAGTTCTACAAAAAACTAAACATCACGCATCGAGCCGATGTGTGGGAGGAGCCCAAGCCCTTCCGGACCCGTTTCCGGAAATGGTCCGTGTCGTTCTCCACTCATCGCTCCTCAAACTCGGTTTCAGGGGCTTGGCGTCGTTCCGGCAGGGAGCGCCGAGCGGGTTAGATGCTTCAACGAGAGAGGAAACGGATATGCGGACATTCAATTGGCTAAGAAGCTCGACGGCAACCACGGTCCTCGGGGCGGCGCTGCTGGGGATATTTGACGGAGGCGAAGCCGCAGCCCAGAGCAAGCAGCTCACGCTGTGCTGGGCGGCATGGGACCCGGCCAACGCGCTGGTCGAACTCGGCAAGGACTTCACCAAGCAATCCGGCATCGAGATGAAGTACGAGTTCGTCCCATGGACGAGCTATGCCGATCGCTTCCTCAACGAGCTCAACTCCCACGGCAAGCTCTGCGACCTCATCATCGGCGACAGCCAGTGGATCGGCGGAGCCGCCGAGAACAAGTGGTACGTCAAGCTCAACGATTTCTTCGACAAGGAGAAGATATCGATGAACGACTTCGTCCCGGCGACGGTTGTCGGCTATTCGCAGTGGCCGAAGAACTCGCCGAACTATTGGGCGCTGCCGGCCATGGCCGATGCGGTGGGCTGGACTTATCGCAAGGACTGGTTCTCGCGGCCCGAAATTCAATCCGCGTTCAAGGCCAAGTACGGCCGCGACCTGGCGCCGCCGAAGACCTATGACGAGCTGAAGCAGATCGCTG
The DNA here is from genome assembly GCF_004114935.1 of Bradyrhizobium zhanjiangense. NCBI lineage: Bacteria > Pseudomonadati > Pseudomonadota > Alphaproteobacteria > Hyphomicrobiales > Nitrobacteraceae > Bradyrhizobium > Bradyrhizobium zhanjiangense. The sequence continues at coordinate 5,995,667 of NZ_CP022221.1, read as the reverse complement.
AGTTCTTCCAGGGCCGCGAGATCGACGGCAAGAAGGTCTATGGCGCCTACATCTTCACCGAGCGCGGCTCCGAAGGCATCACCATGGGCGTGACCAACGTGCTCTACAATTACGGCTTCAGCTACGACAATCCCAAGAAGCCGTACCAGATGCAGGGCGTCGTCAATTCACCGGAAGCGGCCAAGGGGCTCGAGTTCTACAAGGAGCTCTACAAGTGCTGCACCGCGCCGGGCATGACCAATGCCTACATGCAGGAAGGACTTGATGCCTTCAAGTCCGGCCAAGTGGCGATGCAGATGAACTGGTTCGCCTTCTTCCCCGGCCTCTACAAGGATCCGAATGTCGGCGGCGACAAGATCGGCTTCTTCGTCAATCCGGCCGGCCCGAACGGACACTTCACCCAGCTCGGCGGACAGGGCATCTCGGTCGTAGCGACCTCCGATCGCAAGGACGACGCGCTCGCCTACATCAAGTGGTTCGCGCAGCCCGCCGTGCAGCAGAAGTGGTGGCAGCTCGGTGGCTATTCGGCCCTGAAGGCGGTGGTCGACGCGCCCGACTTCCCGAAGAGCGCGGCATTCGCACCGCAATTCCTGGAGTCGATGGGCATCGTCAAGGACTTCTGGGCCGAGCCGTCCTACGCGCAACTGCTGCTCGACATGCAGAAGCGGGTGCATGACTACGTCGTTGCCGACAAGGGCACGGCGCAGCAGGCGCTCGATCTCCTGGTCAAGGATTGGACCAAGGTTTTCAAGGAGCAGGGTAAGCAGGTCGCGTCGCAATAGGCACGGTATTCGCGTCAACCGAACTGGTTTCCCCGGGGATGTGCCTCGGGGAAACCGAACCAGCCAGCCGATGGACAAGATGACGACGATCCTTCAACCCGATGATGCTATGATCCCCGGCGTGAGCGAGCCCGCCAAATCTCGTGCCACGCGGCGCGTCCGCGGCCTGTCGGACCGGACCATCGCCTGGCTGTTCGTTGCGCCGACGATCGCGCTGTTGCTGGCGATCAACATCTTTCCGCTGGTGTGGATGATCCGGCTGTCCTTCACGAGCCTCAACCTCAGCATGTCCTATCTGCCGCTGCGGTTCGTCGGGCTCGACAATTTCACCGACATCTTGACCGACGAGGACGTCTGGATCCGGCTCCAGACCACGGCGGAATTCGTGATCTGGTCGGTGGCGTTGCAGGTGGTCATCGGCTTCGGCTTGGCGCTCCTGATCAACCGCCAGTTTCGCGGTCACAGCTTCTGGACCACGATCATCTTACTGCCGATGATGCTGTCGCCGGCGGTGGTCGGTAACTTCTGGACGCTGCTGTTGCAACCGCAGATCGGGCCGTTCAACTACCTGATCAGCCTGTTCACGGGTGTGCCGCCGAGCTCGTTCAGCATGACCGGGCAGGTTTCGCTCGCGCCCTGGACCATCGTGCTCGTCGACACCTGGATGTGGGCCCCCTACGTGATGCTGATCTGCCTCGCCGGGCTTCGCTCCATTCCCGACTACATCTATGAGGCGGCCGAAGTAGATCGCGCCTCGCCCTGGCGACAATTCTGGTCGATCACGCTGCCGATGACGGTGCCGTTTCTGATGCTCGCCGTTCTGTTCCGCGCGATCGAGAACTTCAAGATGTTCGACATGGTCAATCTCCTGACGTCGGGAGGGCCGGGGTCGACCACCGAGCTCGTGTCGATCACGCTGAAGCGCGCCGCATTCGAGAAGTGGCGCACGGGCTATTCGTCCGCACTCGCCATCATCCTGTTCGTGACAGTGTTCGGTGCCGCCAACATCTACGTCAAAGCGCTCAACAAGGTGAAGCAACGATGACCGCCGTCCTCACCAAGTCCACCGCTCACTCCATCGTGGAGGCTTCGCCGCGCGCGAAGGCCGTGGCCGGCGGCCTCGTGATCCTCTACGCCGTGATCACGATCCTGCCGCTGCTCTGGATCGTCGCCACCGCATTCAAGTCGCAGAGTGACGCCATCGCCTATCCGCCGAAGGTGATCTTCCAGCCGACCCTCGAGGGTTACGTGAACCTCTTTACCGTGCGTACCCGCCAGACACCGGATTTCATCGCCAAACTGCCGCCGCCGGAGACGTGGTACGACAAGCTCGTGCGCCGGCGCGACATGGTCATTGCCGGACCGTCGAAGGTCGTGCCGCGCTTCGTCAACTCGCTGATCATCGGGTTCGGCTCGACCTTCCTGGCCGTCTTTCTCGGCACGCTCGCAGCCTACGCCTTCTCGCGCTTCCGCATTCCCCTGGCAGACGATCTTCTATTCTTCATCCTGTCGACGCGCATGATGCCGCCCGTTGCCGTGGCGATCCCGATCTATCTGATGTACCGGCAGCTCAACTTGACCGACACCAGGCTCGGGATGATCCTGCTCTATACGGCCGTGAACGTCTCGCTCGCGGTCTGGCTGCTCAAGGGCTTCATCGACGAGATCCCGCGCGAGTATGAGGAGGCCGCCCTCGTCGACGGCTACACGCGGCTGCAGGCCCTGCGCAAGGTGGTATTGCCGCAAGCTGTCACTGGAATCGCGGCGACCGCAATCTTCTGTCTGATCTTTTCGTGGAACGAATACGCCTTCGCGGTTCTCCTGACGAGCGGTGAGGCGCAGACCATGCCGCCCTTCATTCCGTTCATCATCGGCGAGGGCGGGCAGGATTGGCCGGCAGTTGCTGCCGCGACCACACTGTTCGTCGTGCCGATCGTTCTGTTCACCGTGTTGTTGCGCAAGCACCTGTTGCGCGGCATCACCTTCGGAGCTGTGCGCAAATGAACGGTTCTACGGTTGCCAAAAGCGGAATGTCTCGCTGGTTCGTTCGTGGGCCTTGGGAGGCCGGCGCGATGACCCTGATCGGGGGCGGCATCGTCATGCTGGTGCAGCCGTGGTCGATCGATCTGTACACCTATTCCTTCGTGACGATCCTCATCGGCACGGTTGGCTATGTCGTCGTCAGCCATGTTCCGGAATAGGGCAGCAGCCATGGCACAAATCCGCGTCGAAAACCTGCGCAAGTCGTTCGATCAGTTCACAGCCGTTGAAGGCTCGAACTTCACCATCGATGACGGCACCTTTTTCGCGATGCTCGGGCCCTCCGGCTGCGGCAAGACCACCACGCTGCGCATGATCGCGGGCCTCGAGCTGCCGACCGAGGGCAAGATCCTGCTCGACGGCGAGGACGTGACCGTTCGCCGTGCCGCTGCCCGCGATATCGCCTTCGTCTTCCAGCTCTTTGCGCTCTATCCGCACATGAATGTGGCGGGCAATATCGGCTTTCCCCTGAAGTGCCAGGGCATTGGGCGACGCGAGATTCGCGACCGGGTGCAGGAAACCGCGCGGCTGCTGCGGATCGAGCATCTCCTGTCGAGCAAGACGTCGAAACTCTCGGGCGGTGACCGGCAGCGCGTCGCGCTTGGCCGCGCCATGGTGAGGCGGCCGAAGGCCTTCCTGATGGACGAGCCGCTGGGCGCGCTCGACGCCGAGTTTCGTCATCTGATGTGCGGCGAACTTCGTGATCTCCACGATCGCATCAGTGCGACCACGGTCTACGTGACGCACGACCAGCTCGAAGCGATGTCGATGGCGGATCAGATCGCCGTCATGAACAAGGGGCGCGTCGAGCAGATCGGCTCGCCGCAAGAGGTCTATGACCGGCCCGCCAGCATGTTCGTGGCCGATTTCATCGGCTCGCCGCCGATGAATTTCCTGCGGTTTGAGAGCGGCCTGCGGTCGGGGGATCGGGCTGTCGCCTTTCATAGCGTCAGCGTCGAAGTCCCGGAGATCCGCGAGGATCGTGCGAGCGCACCGCTGGCGCTCGGGATACGTCCTGAGCACATTCGCTTTGCCGACGCGGCACCCGTCCGCGGTGAGGTGTTCGGCGCCGAATATCTCGGCACCACGCAGATCGTAATCGTCGACACGCCGCACGGGCGCCTGGCGGCGCGGCTGCCCTCCAGCGCGTCGGTGCGGATCGGCGAGACAGTGGGTCTTGAATTCCACTCCGAGAGGCTGGCGCTGTTCGATGTCGCCAGCGGCCTCGCTGTTCGAACCGCCAATATGGGGAGTGCGCGCCGTGGCTGACGTCATCCTGCGCAACATCAGCAAGCGTTTCGACGCGGTCGAGGCAGTACGCGAGCTTTCGCTGGCGGTGAATGATGGAGAATTCCTGGTCCTGCTCGGGCCGAGCGGTGCCGGCAAAACCACGACGTTGCGGCTGATCACCGGGCTCGAGACCCCCGACGCCGGCTCGGTCATGATCGACGGCCGCGACGTGACGCACGATCCGCCGGGATCACGCGATATAGCCTTTGTCTTCCAGCAATATTCGCTGTATCCGCACCTCACGGTCTATGACAATCTGGCGTTTCCGTTGCGCTCCCCCGCGCGGCGCGTGTCGGAGCCAATTATCCGCAAGCGCGTCGAGCAGACGGCGGAGCTTTTGCATATCGCAAGCAAGTTGAACAACCGTGCAACCCGCCTGTCCGGCGGCGAAATGCAGCGGGTGGCGATCGGCCGTGCGCTGGTTCGCGATCCCTCGATCTACCTGATGGACGAGCCGCTCTCCTCGCTGGATGCGAAGCTCCGAGCGGAGCTTCGTCTTGAGCTCAAGCGGATCCAGCTCGAGCTTGGCGCGACCATTCTCTACGTGACCCACGATCAGGTCGAGGCCATGACCATGGCCTCCCGGATCGGCGTGATCAGGGACGGCCAGCTTCTTCAGTGCGGCACGCCGCGGGAGATCTACGAAAGCCCGTCGAGCAGCTATGTCGCCTCGCGCCTCGGCACGCCCCAGATCAACTTCCTTCCGGCCCATCTGTTGTCCGATGTGCCGGTGCCGCCGGGAACGGAGACGGTCGGCATCCGAACCGAGCATCTGCAAATCACTGCGCGCAATGGGGGACGGATGGTCGGCCGGGTGCACCGCATCGAGCACCTCGGTGAGCAGAATCATGTTCACCTGGATTATAAGGGCGAGATGCTGGTGACGCTTGCGGATCCGCGCCAGCCGCTTCAGTCCGGCCAGGAGGTCGAACTGCGCCTGGTGCATCCGCTCTGTTTCGATCGCGCGGGGCAACGCATCCCTGCGATGGTTCACTAGAGGATCAACTCGATGTCGCTACAACCCGAGACGATCAAGACGCTGGTCAAGGTGGCCGCAGAGCAGGTCATCGCGAGCGCGCCAGAACTCACGACCCTGGATCAGGCGATCGGCGACGGTGACCATGGGACAAATATGAAGCGCGGCTTCGAGGCCGTGCTCGGCAAGCTTGATGCCATCTCGGCGCAACCGCTGGACGAGGCGCTGAAGATGATCGGCAAGACCCTGGTGATGACCGTAGGAGGCGCCTCCGGGCCGCTTTACGGCAGTTTCTTTCTTGCCGCGGGCGAAGCGCTCTCGCATGACAGGCACTTGCCGGACGATCTTGCGGATGTCTTTGGCAGCGGCGTGAATGCGGTGAGCGCGCGGGGGCGCTCCCAGGCCGGCGAGAAGACAATGCTCGACGTGCTTGTTCCAGTCCTGGAAACGTTGAGGACGGCGGCCGGCCAACCGGATCTGATCGCGCAGGTCCGCACCACCGCGGCCGAAGCGGTCGAGCGGACCGCAGCGATGCAGGCCACCAAGGGGCGAGCGTCGTTCCTCGGACCGCGCAGCGTCGGACATGTCGATCCTGGCGCACGTTCGAGCTGCGTACTCGTGCAGGCGGTCTGCGCGAGCCTGGAGGGACAGCAATGACCGACACTGTAGGTATCGTGATCGTCTCGCATTCGAAGGATATCGCCAAGGGCACCGCCGACATGGTGCGGCAGATGGTCGGCAGCGAGGTCAAGGTGGCCTTCTGTGGCGGCAATCCGGACGGTGGACTGGGCACCAGTGTTTCCTCGATCATCGACGCCATCAATAATGCCTGGTCCGCAAAGGGCGTCGCGATCCTCGTCGATCTTGGCGGCGCCGAAACCAACAGCGAGATGGCGGTCGAAATGCTGGAGCCTGCACGGCGCGATCTCGTTGTCGTATGCAACGCGCCGATCGTGGAGGGCGCCGTGATGGCGGCGACCGAGGCGGCAGGCGGCAGCTCGCTGGCCCAGGTGAAGGCCGTGGCCGAGGAACTTTCTGCCGACTGACATGTCGGCGAGGTGATGACGGAATGTGAATATGCTGGACAAAGCGGACGGACAGATCTTCACCGGTAATGTGCGGTTGGTGCACGCGGTAGGCATGCATGCGCGCCCGGCGGTCAAGCTGACCAAGCTTGCCAAGAAGTTCCAGGCGCAGATTTCCGTTCGGGTCGCAGGCGCGACCGATTGGATCAACGCCAAGAGCGTGGCCAAGATCATGGCCATGCGTGCGGCGCACGGCAGCACGATCGAGATCAAGGCATCCGGCAGTGACGCGGAGGCCGCGGTTGCGGCGCTGGTCAATCTGATTACAACCGATTTTCCGGACGAGGTTTCCTAGATGCAGGGAGGCGCTACAGGACTGGCCTTCCGCGGCAGAACCGCTTCGATCGGCTTTGCCCATGGTCCGTTCGTCCGTGTCAATGCGGGCGCGAGCGGCGAGCGGGTCGCAGGCTCGCTGGTCGAGGAAGCGCTCGCGCTGCGCAGCGCGATCGACGTGGCAAGCGGGCAGATCGCGGAGCTTGCCGCGATCGCTGGAGGTGAAGCCGCGCAGATTCTGGAATTCCAGGTCGCCCTGCTAGACGATGAGGATTTCATCGAGGCGATCTTCGCGTCGATTGGCGAGGGGAGTCCTGCGGATGTCGCATGGCGTTCGGCGCTTGACGAGCAGATCGCGGACTACAATTCGGCTGAGGACGAATATTTGAAGGCGCGCTCCTCCGATCTCGCTGATTTGCGCGACCGCGTGGTCGCCATTCTGCGGGGAGGCGAGGGCCAGGTCCTGAAAATTCCGAGCGGCGCCGTCGTCTGCGCCGACGATCTGCCGCCCTCGCGTTTTCTGGAGATCGACTGGTCCGGCGGCGGCGGTCTGGCGCTCTTGCGCGGCAGTCCCACGAGCCACGTCGCGATGCTGGCGCGCGCAAGGGGCATTCCAATGGTCGTGCAGATTGGCACGATCACGGAAGTCGCAGCCGAAGTTGGACCCATGGCGCTGCTCGACGGCGAAGGTGCCACGCTTGAACTCGATCCCAGCGCCGAGCAGCTCCGCTTGTTCGAGAAGCGGCGCGAAACCCACCGCAAGAGCAGGGCGTCTGCCCGCGCGATCCTCCAGCGACCGACGGCGTCCTGGCGCGGCGAGCGGATCAAGCTGTTCATCAATATCCAGCGCGTCGAGGATCTCGAGCATGCCGACGCGCAATATGCTGATGGTATCGGCTTGATGCGCACCGAGTTTCTGCTCGCCGAGCGGGGTGGCCTGCCCGACGAGGAGACACAGTTTCAGGCCTACGATGCGGTATTGCGCTGGGCCGACCGGCGCCCGGTCACCATTCGAACCTTTGACGCGGGCGGCGACAAGCCGGTGCCTGGATTCACGCAGGACGGCGAAGCCAATCCCTTCCTCGGGGTCCGCGGCTTGCGGCTTTGCCTGGCACGGCCCGAGATCTTTGCCATTCAGCTTCGCGCGCTGGCGCGTGCGGCCGTGCGTGGAAACCTCAAGGTCATGTTTCCGATGGTCACATCGGCGGACGAACTCGAGGCAGGACGGAAGCTGTTCGCTGACGTCGTGCAGCGCTTGCAGGCGGACGGCATTGCCGCGATGCTCCCCGAGCTGGGAATAATGGTTGAAGTCCCGGCGGCGGCCCTGGCGGTCACGAGCTTCAGGGCCGCCTTCTTCTCAATCGGGTCGAACGACCTCGCGCAATATGTCCTTGCGTGCGATCGTTCCAATGGAGCTCTCGCCCCCTTGATGGACCCGCTGCATCCGGCAGTGCTCGAGCTGATCGCGCGGACCGCGGAGCACGGGCGGCGCGCCGGCATCAGTGTCAGCCTGTGCGGTGACATGGCGAGCGATCCGCGCTGCCTTCCCGCATTGCTGAACTGCGGCTTGCGCGAGCTATCCGTGAATTCATCGGCGCTCGCGCAGATCAAGCAGACGATCGACCGGCTGAGCAGCGGAGGCGGCCTTGGCTGATACGGCGATCGATGAACCGGCGGAAGCCGGTGCTGTTGCGGTCTACAAGCGCATCTTCAAGGAGGTGCTCGAGAGCCGTCCGTCAGGCATGCGGCTTCGCCTTGCACATGCGATGGGCAAGAATCGCAGTTTCGTCAGCCAGATCAGCAATCCGGCATATCCGGTGCCGATTCCGGTGCAGCATCTCAATACGATCTTCGATGTCTGTCACTTTCCGCCGCAGGCGAAGACTGCCTTTCTTCGCGCCTATGCACGCGCACATCCGCGCCGCATCGGCCGCCTGACTGAAGGGGCGCATGAGCGGACCCTGACGCTGCACTTGCCGGACCTCGGCAGTGCCAAGCGCAACGCCGAGCTCGATGCGCTGCTCCAGGAATTCGCGCGGCGCTTGAGTGCCATCATACGCGAAAAATAAGCGCGAAGGCTCAAAGTGATGAAGCGGGGAGAAGACAATGAAAAAATTCATCAATTCGGTCGACGACGTGCTCGCGGAGAGCCTCGACGGGCTTGCCGCCGCGCATGCCGATATCCTCGCGCTCGGCGCGGAGCGGAAATTTGTGCGGCGCCGCGAGCTGAATCCGCGGAAGGTTGCGCTCGTATCGGGCGGCGGCAGCGGGCACGAGCCGCTGCATGCGGGCTTCGTCGGCTGTGGCATGTTGGATGCCGCATGTCCGGGGCAGGTTTTCACCTCGCCGACGCCGGACCAGATCGTCGAGGCGGCACAGGCGGTTGCGGGAGAGGCCGGCGTGCTATTCATCGTAAAGAACTATGCGGGTGACCGCATGAATTTCGAGATGGCGGCCGAGATCGCCGAGGGCCGCACGGCGACCATCGTGACCGACGATGACGTCGCGGTCGAAAACTCGACCCACAGCATCGGGCGTCGCGGCGTGGCTGGCACGCTCATCGTGGAGAAGATCGTCGGCGCGGCTGCCGAGAAGGGCGCCGACCTCAAAGGCTGCGTCGCGCTCGGCGAGCGCGTCAACGCGCGCACGCGTTCGATGGGGGTGGCGCTGACGAGTTGCACGGTCCCGGCCGCGGGCACGCCGACCTTCTCGCTCGGCGAGGACGAGATGGAGGTGGGGGTCGGCATTCACGGCGAGCCGGGACGTCGCCGCGTCAAGCTGGAGCGGGCCGATGCGATCGCTGACGAGATGACGACGGCTATCGCGCAGGAGCTCGACGCGCGCGACGGCGCCGAGGCCCTCCTGCTCGTCAACGGATTTGGCGGCACGCCGATGATCGAACTCTACCTGATGTACAACGCGGCGCGTCGGATGCTCGAGAAGCGCGGTTTGCGCATCGCTCGCTCGCTGGTCGGCAGCTTCGTTACCTCGCTGGACATGGCTGGGTGTTCGCTCACCGTCAGCCTGCTCGACACTGAGACGACCGCGCTCTGGGACCATCCCGTGCACACGGCGGCATTGAAATGGTGATCGCGGTCGTGAGCGGTAGGTGATCGCTTTCGCGCCGGCGAAGGATCAACTGGGCGACGGCTCATTCCCGCTTCGAATTCTCCCAGTCTTCCCTCCCTGGAACTTGCCGTGTCTCTCGGACATGGCATTTCTTTTGCTGGATTACGAAGCGCCGATGTAAAGGTTGGGCCTTTCGCGATGAAAGCCGCCAAGGTCGAACTGAGTCCAACCCACCATTCTTGGCAAGTTCGGCGCGGGCGTTCTCCCGATTCAGTTCTCTCGTTGGTGGTTGGTCGTCTCGATCTGAAGATTTGTCTAATTTTGAGCGGGCCGTTCACCGTCTATTGAAGTGTTGGACCATCCGCGCCGAAGATGGATCCAGATGCTTCTCGTTGCGGCAAACGTGATCGGCATTGCTCTCTCGTGCCCCCCACCCACGATGTTTATTCCACTTGCATGGGACGCACGTTCAGGCGAAGGAAGAGCGCGCGTCATCTCCAAATGGTCAGCCGCGAAGGAATACCTTGATATTCATCGAATGGGACGGACAGAGGTCAATGCCTTGAAATCGCATGACTATCGCTTTTCCGTGGCGCCGATGATGGATTGGACGGACCGGCATTGCCGGGTGTTCCACCGTCAACTGACGCGGCGGGCGCTGCTTTATACGGAGATGCTGACCACGGGCGCCATTATTCATGGCGATCGGGAGCGGCTGCTTGGGTTCGACGCGTGCGAGCATCCGGTGGCGCTTCAGCTTGGCGGGTCGGATCCGCACGAGCTAGCGCTGGCTGCGCGGATCGGTGAGGCGTTCGGTTATGACGAGATCAATCTCAATGTCGGCTGCCCGTCCGATCGCGTGAAGGATGGCCGGTTCGGCGCCTGCCTCATGGCGGAGCCGGAACTGGTGGCGAGATGCGTCGACGCCATGAAGCGCGCGGTCGCGGTTCCCGTCACTGTGAAGTGCCGTATCGGGATCGACGACCAGGACCCTGAAGTGGCGCTCGATACGCTCGCGCGCGCGGTGGTGGCGTCCGGCAGCGATGCGCTGATCGTGCACGCCCGCAAAGCCTGGCTCAACGGCCTTTCGCCGAAGGAGAACCGCGACATCCCGCCGCTCGACTATGATCGCGTCTATCGGCTCAAACGCGCAATGCCTGGTGTGCCCATCATCATCAATGGCGGCATCCCGGGCATCGACGATGCGAAGGCGCATCTTGCCCATGTCGACGGTGTGATGCTCGGCCGCGCCGCCTATCAGGAGCCGTGGCGGCTGCTCAGCGTCGATACCGACATCTTCGGCGAGGCGGCGCCGCACGCGTCCATGCAGGACGCGCTCGAGGCGATGATGCCCTACATCGAACAGCAGCTCGCGCGCGGCACCCGGCTGCACGCGATCACGCGGCATTTCGTCGGCGCATTCCACGCCGTTCCCGGCGCGCGCGCCTTCCGCCGCCATCTTGCCGAGCGGGGGGTGAAGCCGGGCGCCGGTCTCGACGTGCTGCGCGAGGCGATCGCGCGTGTCGGTGCACCTGCGCCAGCGGAGGCGGCGTAGCTCGTCTAGTCGATCGCGATGCGCGAGCGGCGGGGGCCCTTCTGGAGCTCCGGATAACCTGTCAGCATCAGCGTGTCCGCGCGCACGCCCCAGCTTTCCAGGCGGTCGAGGAAGCTCATGCCGAGCAGATTGGTCTTCATCTGGCCACGTTGCACGACCAGGGCCGGCACCGACTTCTCGACCAGCTTGCCGACCGCGAGACGGTCGAGCGTGAGCCGCGCCGCCTTGGTGTGGCCGCCCGCGGTCTCCAGGTCGACGTCGTATTCGAGCATCTCGAGCGGCAGTCCGATCGCTTTCGCGGTTTCCCAGGTCAGCACCACGGAGGTCGCACCTGTATCGATCACCATCGGCGCGGTGACGCCGTTGATCTTCGCACGCAGTGCGAACTCACCACCCTGGCCGCGCGGGATATGCACGGCGGGGGCCGGGGCGGCGGTCTGCGCGCGGAAGATGTGCGAGACCCTGTGGCTGGCGCGCGCGATCTGGTCGGGATCGCCATAGGCGACGACCGCACCTGCGGTGCCGGCGAGCATGATGAGTACAAGCAAGAAGCGGATCATTGCGCGCCTCCAGATGCGCGCGTGCCGATCAGGTACGTTTCGGCGATGCCGCGATCGGTGCGAGTCCTGCCTGATCCATGCGCGCCGGCAACAGCGCCATGACCGTCAGCCGCTCGGCGCTGTCCATGGCGTGCCAGCGCGCGATCTCCGGCAAAGTCCGGCCGCAGCCGAAGCAAAGCTTGGTCTTGGGATCGATCATGCAGACGGCGACGCACGGCGTTTCTTTGCTCATACGGACATTGTGAGGGATCGTCGGGCATGTCTGCAAGCATCTCGTTAAGAGCCCGTGCCTGCGCTCATGATCGGCTTGTGGCGCGGCCGGCGCTTCTCGTCGGGAACGAGCGAACTCTCGGGCTGGAGCGGCGGAGAATCATCCGACAGCGGCGCCAGCGCGCTCATCACGCGCTCCGGCGGGAAGGTGACGATGACCTCGGTGCCGATGCGCAGCTTCGATTTCAGCGTGAACGTGCCGCCATGCAGGTCGATCAGATTCTTGGCGATGGGCAGGCCGAGGCCTGCGCCCTGTTCGGCCGATTTGATCGAGTTGGAGCCCTGGCCGAACGAGGCGAGCACGACCGGGATCTCGTCCTCGGGGATTCCGGAGCCGGAATCCTTCACCGAGAGATATTGTCCACCCGAAGCGGTCCATCCCGCCTTGAGCCAGATCTCGCCGCCCTGCGGCGTGAACTTGATGGAGTTGGAAAGCAGGTTGAGCACGACCTGGCGGATCGCACGCTCGTCGGCCCAGAGCCGCGGCATGGCCTGCTCGAACACTTCGTGGATGGTGATGCCGCGGCTCGAGGCGCGCAGCTTCATCAAATGATGGCAGTCGGCGACGATGCCGACTAGCGACACTGCTTCCTCGTTGAGTTCGTAGCGGCCGGCCTCGATCCGCGACAAATCGAGAATCTCGTTGATGAGGTTGAGCAGGTGCACGCCGGAATTATGGATGTCCGCCGAGTACTCCTTGTAGACCGGCACCGCGTGTGCGCCAAAAATCTCGCTCTTCATCACCTCGGAGAAACCGAGGATAGCGTTCAGCGGCGTGCGCAGCTCGTGGCTCATCTGCGCAAGGAAGCGTGACTTGGCGACATTGGCGGATTCGGCGCGGTGACGTGCTTCGTCCGAGATTGCCTTGGCCTGTTCGAGCTCGCCGATTAGTGCGTCCTTCTCGGCGCGTGCCTCGAGCGTGGCGAAGGTCGAGGAGTGCAGGCGGTGGGCCAGCAGGACGAAATAGCCTTCGGCCGCGAGCGCGAGTGCCGCCAGGATGTAATTGTCCAGTGAGCCGGTCATCACGAAGCTCAGGGCCATTGCGACCGCGACCGGCGCGGTGGCGGCAACGGCGGCGATCGGCAGATTGGCGGCCAGCATGCTCGATACCGCGATCACCAGCAGCATCAGGAACATCATCAGTGTTTCCGTGACCATGTCGAGCACGGGGTGGATCAGGATTGCCATCCAGCACAGGCCATAGAGCAGGTCGAGCACGACGAAACGCGTTCGCCATGCGCGCGTTGCGGCCGGAGAGGCGGCCTCAGTCAGGAACCGCCGGCAGCTGCGGATCATCGCGCTGTGGATGCAGAGCATGCCCGCGGTCCAGGCCGCGGCCGGAATCGGCTGCATCCAGAGCCCGAACAGCACGCCGGTGGCGACTACCAGCAGCATCACGACATAGGAAGCCGACAGCCGCGTCTGGGCATATTGGCGCAGCATCTCGGCGTCGAAGGCCGGCCGGGTTCCGCTGGTCGAGGTTAACTTGTCGCGCGCCTCGCGCACCCGCTGCGCCGCAGCCCTGCGGCTGCTCGCCGATGGAGCGCTCACCGGCTCGGCCGGAAGCTGCACAACCTCGGGCTTTTCAGCGGGGTTACTCATCAAGCAACACGATTCCTGCCCACGCCGGACGCGGGCCTTCTGCATTGTCTATCTCTGGCAAGAAATCCTTAAGAGGTGACTTAAGGAACTAAAGAATTACGTTAACGGATGATTAAGAAACGCCTCTGTGCCGGAACCGGCAGTGCCGAACGACCGGTCACGACGGATCAATGCAGCAGCGAGTGCTGCGCAATGTAGACCAGTGCACCCGCGAGGTAACCCACAAGCGCGGGACCTGCGATCCGGCGGGCGTACCAGAAGAATTCGATCTTCTCGAGCCCCATCGCGGCGACGCCGGCCGCCGAGCCGATGATCAGGATCGAGCCGCCGGTGCCGGCGCAATAGGCGATGAATTCCCAGATGAAGCTGTCGGCCGGATATTGCACCAGATTGTACATGCCCATCGTCGCCGCGACGAGCGGCACGTTGTCGATGATGGCGCTCAAGAGGCCGAGCAGGATGACGATGATGTCGAGACGGCCGACCGTGGTGTCGAGCCATTTTGCCAACAGCTCCAGCACGCGGGCGTGCTCCAGGCAGGCGACGGCAAGGAGAATGCCGACGAAGAACACGATGGAGCTCATGTCGATGCGCGTCAGCGCATGGACGAGGGTGAGGGGGCGACGCGCATCCTCGTCCTTGTGGCGGTGAACGATCTCGCCGACCAGCCAGAGGATGCCCAGCCCGAACAGGATCCCCATGAAGGGCGCGAGGTGCGTCACGGCCTTGAAAACCGGGACGGCGACCAGTGTGCCGAGGCCGAGATAGAACATCAGATTGCGCTCGAACAGCTCGACCTTGAGAGCCTGCGCTTCTCGTTGCAGCGGCGGGACGATGTCCTTCCCCTTGACGGAATAGCCAATGACGAGCAGCGGTATCAGCAGGTTGAGCAGAGACGGCAGGAATACCGCTCCCATGATGCTGACAGGCGAGATCTGCCCTCCGATCCAGAGCATCGTCGTCGTGACGTCGCCGATGACGGTCCAGGCGCCTCCCGCATTGGCGGCGATAACGATGAGGGAAGCGAACAGCAGGCGGTCGCTCCTATTGCCGATCAGCTTCTGAACCAGCGAGACCATCACGATGGTGGTCGTGAGGTTGTCGAGGATCGCGCTCAGGAAGAACGTCACGAAGCCGATGATCCACATCAGCGTGGTCTGCTTCGTGGTGCGGATGACCGAGGTGATGACTTCGAAGCCATTGTGGGCGTCGATCACCTCGACGATCGTCATGGCGCCGATCAGGAAGAAGACGATCTGCGCAGTCGAGGCGACGGATTCGTCGAGCTGGTGGTTGACGAGCGAGGCGTCGCCGACGGACAGCGCGTAGATGGTCCAGAGCAGGCCCGCTCCCAGGAGAGCCGTAGCGCTCTTGTTGATGCCGAGCGGGTGTTCGAGCGCGATGGCAGCATACGCAACGATGAAAACGGCGGCGATCACGCTCAGCAAGTCAGGTCCCCCGGAATTCGTTCTTCTCAATGCGGCCCACGTCGCGGCGCAGGCCCGCGTCGAGGCTGGTGACGGTCGCAGCTGCCCGGCCGCGACCGTCGACACGTTCCTCAGCGTTGCAGGCGTGCGAGCAAACTGGACGTATCCCAGCGCTTGCCGCCCATCTTCTCGACTTCGGCGTAGAACTGGTCGACCAGCGCAGTCACCGGCAGATTGGCGCCGTTGCGGCGGGCTTCAGCCAGCGAGATCGAGAGGTCCTTGCGCATCCATTCGACCGCGAAGCCGAAATCGTACTTGCCCTCGTTCATGGTCTTGTAGCGATTCTCCATCTGCCAGGACTGCGCGGCCCCTTTTGAGATGGTCTCGATCACTGCGGCGACGTCGAGGCCACTCTTCTTGGCGAAGTGGATGCCTTCGGAAAGACCCTGCACCAGACCGGCGATGCAGATCTGGTTGACCATTTTCGTCAGCTGGCCGGAGCCGGCGGGGCCGAGTAGTTTGCACATCCGCGCATAGGCGCCCGTGATGATCGGCTCGGCGCCGGCATAGGCGTCCTGCGCGCCGCCGCACATCACCGTCAGCACGCCGTTCTCGGCGCCGGCCTGGCCGCCGGAGACGGGGGCATCGATGAACTTGAAGCCGGCCTTGGTCGCGGCCGCATCGAGCTCGCGCGCGACTTCGGCCGAAGCGGTGGTGTGGTCGACGAAGGTTGCGCCCTTCTTGACGCCGGCAAACGCGCCGTCGGGGCCGATCGTGACCGCGCGCAGATCGTTGTCGTTGCCGACGCAGCACATCACGAAATCCTGGCCTTCGGCGGCGGCCTTCGGGGTCGGTGCGGTCTTGCCGCCGAACTTGTCTGCCCACTCCTTCGCCTTGGCCGCGGTGCGGTTATAGACGGTGACCTCATGGCCCCCTTTTTTCACGAGGTGTCCGGCCATGGGGAAGCCCATGACACCGAGACCGAGGAAAGCGACTTTTGCCATGTATGGTACCTTGTCCGTAGTTTGGGTTTTACGGTTCTTGCCGGGCGAGCAGGGCGCCTGGTTCCGCCGTGAGGGCGGATTGGGGCGCACCATAAACCCTTGAGGCCAGAGGGCAACGGCTTCGTTTGGCGGTCCCCCGTGCTAGGATGGCGGACCTCAAGGACTTCAAAAAAGGGAGCGAAGGCATGGGCATCGGTTTGGGCGGCGTGAGCGTGGGCGTGCTCGATCATTTCAACATCCGAACCCGAAAATTGGCCGAGACGGTCCGCTTCTACGAAGACGTGCTGGGCCTGGAAAATGGCGCCCGGCCCAATTTCGCCTTCCCGGGGGCCTGGATGTACAGCGAGGGGAAACCGGTGGTGCACCTCGTCGATATTTCTCCGACCGCCGAGCCACAAAAGCCGGATTCCGGCGTTGTCCACCATGTCGCCTTCGTCAGCCGCGGCTTCGACGGTATGAAGCAGCGGCTGGCGTCCAAGGGGATGAAGTTCGAGTCCCGCCAGGTGCCCGGCGGCGAGCTTTGGCAGATCTTCGTCTACGACCCCAACGGCGTCATGATCGAGCTGAATTACGAGGCGGCCAGGGAGCAGGGGGCGGCGCCCGCGGAGATGGCTGACGATATCGGCAGGCAGTAGCCTTTTGGGCGTTTCCGCTCTAATGGGGCATCTTGAAATCAGGAGATGCGCTTTGAGCGTGACGCAGCAACAGGTTCTCGACAGCCTTGCCCGGATCAAGTCGCCGCGCGGGGTCGCGCTCACCAATGCCAACGTGCTGAGCGCGATCAGCGCCTCCGACGGCAAGGTGTTCTTCTCGATCAATGTCGATGCCGCCGAAGCACGGGCCTGGGAGTCCATCCGGGCCGAAGCGGAAGCCGCCGTCCGTGCCATTCCCGGCGTCACCACCGCGATGGTGGCGCTCACCGCCGAGCGCAAGCCGGGCTCCGCGCCGCCGCCACCCCCGCAGCCGAGCCGTGGCACGCCCGGCGTGCAGCCGGTCCATGCTCATAAACCGCCGCAGGGCGGCCAATCGCCGATGGCGCGGCAATCGGAAATCCCGGGCGTTGCCGCCGTGATCGCGGTCGCCTCCGGTAAGGGCGGGGTGGGCAAGTCGACCACCGCGCTCAATCTGGCGCTCGGCCTGCGCGACCTCGGCCTCAAGGTCGGGCTGCTCGACGCCGACATCTACGGCCCCTCGGTGCCGCGGCTGACCGGCCTGCGCGACAAGCCGGAGCTGAACGACGAACGCAAGATGATTCCCCTCCGGCGCTTCGGCCTCGCCATCATGTCGATCGGCTTTTTGGTGGAGGAGGAGACCGCGATGATCTGGCGCGGTCCCATGGTGATGTCGGCGGTGACGCAGATGCTGCGCGACGTCGAATGGGGCAAGCTCGACGTGCTGGTCGTCGACATGCCGCCGGGCACTGGCGATGCCCAGCTCACGCTGGCGCAGAACGTGCCGTTGAAGGGCGCCGTGATCGTCTCGACTCCGCAGGACCTGTCCCTGATCGACGCAAGACGGGGGCTTGCCATGTTCAAGAAGGTCAACGTGCCCGTGCTCGGCATCGTCGAGAACATGAGCTACTTCCAGTGCCCACATTGCGGCACCAAGTCGGACATTTTCGGCCATGGCGGGGCGCGGCACGAGGCCGAGAAGCTTGGAGTCCCGTTCCTGGGCGAGATCCCGCTGCACATGGCGATTCGCGCCACCTCGGATGCCGGCAATCCCGTGGTCGACAGCGAGCCGGACGGACCTCATGCGGCGATCTACCGCGCCATTGCAGGCCAGGTCCGGGACCAGCTCAAGGGTGTCATCGCTGCGGCCTGAATTGGCCGCCGCGGCAAGCTGCGGGGACATGCGACTTTCGTAGAGCCCCGTCATGCCATTGTCGCGTTCCGCAAGCGGGGCTTCCGTGTTAAAGGCCCACGGCAGTCAAGCCCCTTCGGTTCGACGCGGCCTTCACGCGTCGCCGGAATGAGCGGCAGCAAAAGAGAAGTTGAGGGGAAACGCCCCAGCAAGGAGAGAGATGAAGATGAAGCGTCGTGATTTTCTCAAAGTGTCGGCAGCGGGCGCGGCGGCGACCGCGGTGGCCTCGCCGGCAATCGCGCAGTCCTCGCCCGAGGTGAAGTGGCGCCTGACTTCGAGCTTCCCGAAGTCGCTCGACACCATCTATGGCGGCGCCGAGCAGGTGGCGAAATACGTCGCCGAGATGACCGACAACAAGTTCCAGATCCAGGTGTTTGCCGCCGGTGAAATCGTCCCCGGCCTGCAGGCCCTCGATGCGACCTCGAGCGGCACGGTCGAGATGTGCCACACGGTGTCCTACTATTATGTCGGCAAGGACCCGACCTTCGCGATCTTCGCCTCGGTGCCGTTCGGCCTCAATGCGCGCCAGCAGAATTCGTGGCTCTATCAGGGCGGCGGCAACGAGCTCGCCAACGAGTTCTTCAAGAAGTCGAACGTGATCGGCTTCCCCTGCGGCAACACCGGCACCCAGATGGGCGGCTGGTTCCGCAAGGAGATCAAGACGGTTGCCGACCTCTCCGGCCTGAAGATGCGCATCGGCGGCATTGCCGGCCAGGTGCTCCAGAAGGTCGGCGTGGTGCCGCAGCAGCTCGCCGGCGGCGACATCTATCCGGCACTGGAGAAGGGCACCATCGACGCGGCCGAGTGGGTCGGTCCCTACGATGACGAGAAGCTCGGCTTCGCCAAGGTCGCCAAGTACTACTATTATCCGGGCTTCTGGGAAGGCGGTCCGACCGTCCACGCCTTCGCCAACCTGGAAAAGTGGAATGCGCTGCCGAAGAACTATCAGGCGATCCTCACCAACGCGACGGCCAACGCCAACAGCTGGATGGCCGCGCGTTACGACATGCAGAACCCGGCGGCGCTGAAGCGTCTGGTCGCCGGCGGCACCCAGCTGCGTCCCTTCACCAACGAGGTGCTGGAAGCATGCCTCAAGGCGACCAACGAGCTGTGGGCTGAGATCTCGGGCAAGAACGCCGATTTCAAGAAGTCGATCGACGCCATGCAGGCCTACCGCTCCGACGAATATCTGTGGTGGCAGGTCGCCGAATATACCTACGACAGCTTCATGATCCGCTCGCGCACCCGCGGCTGATCTACGGCTTAAGTCGTAAGACGAGTAGCCCGGCCTCCTCGAGGAGGCCGGGCTTTTTCTTTGCCGCAGTGCGATCGGGATGGCATTCGGCGGAGCGATGATCCATGCTGTCCCCAAGCCTCGGCAAGAAGGCCCAACAAGCAGATCCATCAGGGTAGGAAATCATGAAGAGAAGAGACTTCATCAAGGTCACGGGACTTGGTGCGGCCGGCGCCGCCACGCTCGCGGCGCCCGCGATCGCGCAGTCGATGCCGGAAATCAAATGGCGCATGCCGACGAGCTGGCCGAAATCGCTCGATACGCTGTTCGGCGGCGCCGAGATGATGTGCAAGATGGTCGCGGAAGCGACCGACAACAAATTCCAGATCCAGATCTTCGCCGCCGGCGAAATCGTGCCGGGTCTCCAGGTGCTCGACGCCGTGCAGAACGGCACCTGCGAGATCGGCCACACCGCGTCCTACTACTATTTCGGCAAGGACCCGACCTTCACCTTCGGCTCGGCCGTGCCGTTCGGTCCCAACATGCGCATCAACCAGGCCTGGTACATGCTGGGCGGCGGGCGCGACGTGCTCAACGAGTTCTACAAGGGCTACAACGTCGTCTCGCTGCTCGCGGGCAACACCGGCTGCCAGATGGGCGGCTGGTTCAGGAAGGAGGTCAACACGCCCGACGACATGAAGGGCATGAAATTCCGCATTGGCGGCTTTGCCGGCCGCGTGCTCCAGAAGCTCGGCGTGGTGCCGCAGCAGCTCGCCGGCGGCGATATCTATCCGGCGCTGGAGAAGGGCACCATCGACGCCGCCGAATGGGTCGGCCCCTATGACGACGAGAAGCTCGGCTTCTACAAGATCGCGCCGCACTACTACTATCCCGGTTGGTGGGAAGGCGGACCGATGCTGCTGGCCTTCGTCAACCTCGACAAGTGGAACGCGCTGCCGAAATATTACCAGAGCGTGCTGGAGCAGGCCGGCCACTACGCCAACAACTACATGATGGCGCGCTACGACAACGCCAATCCGCTGGCGCT